>DASRIR010000131.1:0-3462 GCA_035649875.1 Burkholderiales bacterium
CTGCGTAGCACCACATAGCCGGCTTCGATCGCGTCGGATGCGCTGTGAACCTCGTACCCGGCGGCGTTGAGATGCAGCCGCAAAAGGTCACGGATGCTCTCATCGTCGTCGACGACAAGAATTGCAGCCATTGGCCTGCCAGATTATAGGCGTTGCACCCGGGTGCTATGATCACCGGCATGATCGCCGCGCGCGTCATTGCCGTAGTTGCACTGTCCTTCGCGCTGGGAGCCCATGCGCAGGTCTACCGCTGGCTCGACGAAAAGGGCAGGTTGCATGCGGGCGATACGCCTCCACCCAGCGCGCGAGACGTTGAAAAAGTACGCGTGGCTCCAACGCCGACCGAGCCTGTCGAGCCCTACGCATTGCAGGTCGCGCGCAAGAATAATCCCGTGACGCTGTACTCCACGCGGAACTGCCCGTTATGCGACCGGGCGCGCGAACTGCTCAAGGCGCGCGGCGTCCCGTTCAGCGAGAAGAGCGTGGTGACGGATCAGCAGGTGGAGGAGCTCGAGCGCGTCGTAGGCCGCAATGCGGTTCCCTCACTCGTCGTCGGTACGAAAATTCAGGATGGCTTCGCCGATTCGCTCTACGAAGCAATGCTCGACGGCGCGGGCTATCCGAAGAAGGGTGCCCTGCCCGCGCGTAAGCAGGAGCCCGCGGCAGCGGCGCAACCGCCTCTCGGCCCTTACGCTCCGCGCGCAAAGTAGTCCGCGCGATGCGCGTAGCGGGCTTCGTCGTGCTGGCCACGGCGCTCGCCGGCGCTGCATTCCTCTTTGGGCTCCACCACGGATCCATCCGCTCGCCCCTGTATCACTACTTGCTCGTGCTAAAGAAAACGGCGTTCGGCGAGACGCTCGAGTTCAACACCGCGGGCCGATACGTCCGCACTGAAGACCGGGCGTCAACCCCCTGCCCCGCACAGACCGCGCGCACCATGGTCGCCGTGGTATTCGGGCAGTCGAATGCGGCCAACCACCTCGGCCACCGCTACGTAAGCGTCGACGGCCGGGTGCTCAACTTCTTCGACGGCCGATGCTATGTGGCACGCGATCCGCTTCTGGGCGCGACGGGAAACATGGGCAGCGCGTGGACCCTGCTGGGTAACAAGCTCATCGAAAGCGGGCGCTACGACTCGCTGCTACTCGTCGCCATTGGCACCGGCAACACCTCGATCGCCCAATGGGCGCGCGGAGATTTGCGAGAGGAGCTTGCCGCCAGTTTGCGGGAGCTCGCTTCTACAGGCTACGCCGTCACGCACTTCCTCTGGCATCAAGGCGAAGCGGACTCCGGAAAGACCAGCGCCGCCAACTATGGCACGGACCTCGCCACGGTGATTGATTTGACGCGAGCGGCGTTTCCCGCCTCAGCTTTCTGGGTTGCGCGTGCAAGCGCATGCCCAAGCCGGCCCGTGGATCCGCGCATCCGCGAAGCGCAAGGCTCCGTGATCGATCCCGCTCGGCGCGTGTTCGCTGGCCCGGATACCGATACGTTGCTCGCGCTGGAGGAGCGCTACGACGGCTGCCATTTCTCGAAGCTCGGGCAGGAACGCCTGGCCGAACTTTGGCTGCGCGCGCTCGACGTGTGATCGGTGCTGGTGGCCCGACTCGAACGGGCGACCTACTGATTACGAATCAGTTGCTCTACCAACTGAGCTACACCAGCAGATTGCAGCGGCGAGTGCGCATTATAACCGCCGCGCCATAGTTCACGCCGCACGTTTGCGGTAGTTCACGCCGAATCTCCGCGCAGCGCCGTTCACGCCTTCGCGCTCTCCGTTGGTCGCGCGCAATTGCTGCGTCTCGCGCGCCTTCCTTAGGCTTAACGCATAAGAAAAGGGAGCTTGGCAATGTGCCGCAACAGGGGATTCACGCTCATCGAACTGATGATCACGGTGGTGGTCGTGGGGATACTCGCGGCGATTGCCTACCCATCGTACGAGGCGTACATGAAGCGCAACCGGCGCGCGGAGGCGCAGCAGCTTCTGGCCGGAATCGCCAACCGCGAATCGCAATACCTGCTCGATTCGCGCATGTACACCAACGTAATTGGTGCCACCGGCCTCAACGCGAACACCGAGCGCTGGACCTGCACGCCTTCCGGCGCGCCGACGAGCTGCAGCAACGCTTTCTATACGGTGACGGTAACGCCCAATAACGCGGCCACGCCGCCCACGTTCGAAGCGAAGGCCACTGCGATCGGCAAGCAGGTCTCCGACGGCGATCTGACCATCAACCATACCGGCGCCAAAACGCGCAAGGTCGGCGCCGGCCCGAACCTTGGCTGGTGACGAGATGCCTATGCGCACTCAGACCGGATTCACCTTGATCGAGGCCCTATTGGTCGTGACGATTCTCGCCGTGCTTGCGGCCGCGACGTTGCCCGACCTGCGCTTGTTCATGGCGTCGCAGATCGTGAAGACGCCGGCCTCGGACTTGTACGCGAGCCTGGTCCTCGCGCGCAGCGAAGCGATCAAGCGCAATGCGGCTATCGACGTCGTTCCGGCGGCGACCGACTGGGCGAAGGGCTGGGAAGTGCGCTCCGGCGCAACGAAGCTTCGCACGCAGGACGGATACACGACGCGCGTTTCGATCAGCTCGAGCGTTGCCGGTACCGTGACCTACGGCGCTAACGGCCGTCTCTCCACCTCGGCGACGAACTTCAAGGTGCTGGTTCCCGGCGACCCGAAAGCGCGCATGCGTTGCGTCTCGGTCGACGTGACCGGCCGTCCGAGCGTGCGCGTCGACAAGAACATGGATCAAACCGCATGCGACTGACCACTCCATCCCGTTCCGCGGGCTTCACGATGCTCGAGGTGCTGGTATCGCTCCTCATCGCCGTGTTCGGCCTGCTCGGCCTCATCGGCCTGCAGGCGCAGGCACAGGTATCCGAATTCGAGTCCTACCAGCGGGCGCAAGCGCTCATCTTGGCGAACGACATGGCCGACCGCATCGCTTTCAACCGTGGGACGGATGCAAACGGCTACGTGATCGGCTGGCGTTGCTACGCCTATAGCACCGACGCGCAGAAATATCTGGGCAGCGCAAACACCGTGGCGCCAGTGTGCGCGGACGGTGCCATCGCCGGCGATCCGAAAACCCGGGCCGACGCCGACCTCGCGGCGTGGAACAACGTGCTGCAGGGCGCCGCCGAAACGGTGACGGCGAGCGGCGCGAAAGTTGGAGGACTGCTCGGCGCGCGCGGTTGCATCACGCGCAATGCAGCCACCGGCGTCATCCGCGTCAGCGTGGCATGGCAGGGAATGGCGCCAACCGTCGCTTCGGCCGACACCTGCGCGAGCACCTTGTACGGCGCCAACGACGCGCTGCGTCGCGTGGTCTTCACCGAGGTCGTCGTTCCCGTGCTGACGGTGGTGAACCCATGAACCGGCGCGCACAGCAAGGACTTTCGCTTCTTGAGCTGATGATCGCGCTCACGATCGGGCTTGGCCTGCTGGCCGGG
>DASRIR010000132.1:0-2590 GCA_035649875.1 Burkholderiales bacterium
GCAAAGAATACTGTCGAGGTCGAAGAGTTGAAAGCGAGCCGCTGGTACGGAAAAGCGAACCGGCTGAGCGTCGACGACCCGATCGCGTACGAAGCGATCGACGACGTCGCCGCGGCGTCGCGCAAGCCGTGACCTCCGCCGCGCAGATCATCCGCCAGCGCCGCAGCCTCCTTGCCTGCGACGGCACGACCTCGATCCCGGCCGAGTGCTTCTACCGCATGCTCGCGCGCACGCTGCCGGTGCCGTCGGACGCGATCCCCTGGCGCCCCGCGATCCACTTCGGCCTCTTCGTGCACCGCGTGGAGGGCATCGAGCCGGGCCTCTACGCGATGGCGCGCGATCCCGCCAAGGTCGACACGCTGAAGGCCGCGATGCACGCGCACTTCGTGTGGGAGCCGCCGCCGGGCTGCCCCGCGGAGCTGCCGCTCTTTTTGCTTGAGCGCGGCGACGCGCGCGTGCTCGCAACCCAGGTTAGCTGCCGCCAGGAGATCGCTGGCGACGGCGCGTTCTCGCTCGGCATGCTCGCCGAGTACCAGGCGCGCCTCGTCGCGCACGGTCCGTCCTTCTACCGCCGCATGTTCTGGGAGGCGGGCGCCGTCGGCCAGGTGCTCTACCTCGAGGCCGAGGCGGCAGGCGTGCGCGCGACCGGCATCGGCTGCTTCTTCGACGACCCGGTGCACCAGGTCTTCGGCTTTCGCGACCTCGCCTTCCAGTCGCTCTACCACTTCACCATCGGCGGCCCGGTCGACGATCCGCGCCTCACTACCCTTCCACCCTACGGCCAGCGCGTGAAGGCGCGGCCGCGCGGGATGGATCTGCCCTAGCGGCCCGCGGCGTGCTTGCTAGGCCGCAGGATCTCAAAGCAAGTGAACGCTCGTTTTTCATCGACCGCCCCAAGCGGTTTCCTGTTGGCAGTCATTCCTTCCTTCGAACATCTTGCCGTTCCGAGACCGCGCAATCGCATCCACCCGAACCGAATTGCTCCGGGGCGAATCGCTGTTAGAATGCGAACCTCTCGAGCTGGCTGCGGCCAGCTTTTTTATTTTCACCGTTTCCTTTTGGTAATCGTCCAGTGATCGTAGCTTCCAGCATCGCCATGCAGTTCGGGGCCAAGCCCCTCTTCGAGAACGTCAACGTGAAGTTCGGCGGTGGCAACCGCTATGGCCTGATCGGCGCCAACGGCTGCGGCAAGTCGACGTTCATGAAGATCCTTGGCGGGGATCTCGAGCCGACGGCGGGGACGGTGGCGATCGACGCGAACGAGCGCGTGGGGAAGCTGCGCCAGGACCAGTTTGCGTACGAGAACGAGCGCGTGCTCGACGTGGTGCTGATGGGCCACGCGGAGATGTGGCAAGCGATGAAGGAACGCGACGCCATCTATGCCGATCCTCAAGCAGATGAGGCAGCATTCATGCGCGCGGCGGAGTGCGAGGCGAAGTACGCGGAGTACGGCGGCTACGACTCGGAGGCGCGCGCGGCGGCGCTGCTCTTGGGCCTCGGCGTGCCGACGGCGCAGCACGATGGGCCGATGAGCGCGGTGGCGCCGGGCTGGAAGCTCCGGGTGCTCTTGGCGCAGGCGCTTTTCGGCGACCCGGACATCCTGCTCTTGGACGAGCCGACCAACAACCTCGACATCCACAGCATCCGCTGGCTCGAGGACGTGCTGAACGCGCGCACGAGCACGATGGTGATCATCTCGCACGACCGGCACTTCCTCTCGAGCGTCTGCACGCACATGGCGGACGTGGACTACGGCAACATCCGCGTCTACCCGGGAAGCTACGACGACTACATGGAGGCATCGACGCTCGCGAAGACGCAGCAGCAGCATGCCAACGCGCGCGCCAAGGAGCGCATCGCGGACCTCGAGGACTTCGTGCGTCGCTTCCGGGCGCACAAGGCGAAGGCGCGCCAGGCCACGTCGCGCATGAAGATGATCGAGAAGTTGAGGCCCGAGGAGGTCAAGCCCTCGAGCCGCCAGTACCCGTTCATCCGCTTCCTCGTCGATCCCAAGGAGAAGCTGCACCGCATCGCGGTGGAGGCGAAGGGCCTGTTCTACGGAAAGCTCGATCTCTCGATCGAGGCGGGCGAGAAGGTCGCCATCATCGGCCCTAACGGCGTGGGCAAGACCACGCTGCTGCAGAATCTGATCAAGGGCAAATGGGCCGAGAAGGCGCGGGTCGGCTACTGGCCGCAGGACTCGGCGGAGGAGTTCGCCGCCGCCGAGCCGCTCACCGAATGGATGGGGCGCTGGCGCCGGAAGGACCGGGGCCAAGAAGGAGAAATGAGCGACCAGATCGTTCGCGCGATGCTGGGGCAGCTCCTCTTCACCGGGGACGATGCGAAGAAGTCGGTGAAGGTGATCTCCGGTGGCGAAGGCCAGCGCATGATCATCGGCAAGCTCGTGCTCGACATGCCGAACGTGATGCTGCTGGACGAGCCGACCAATCACCTCGACATGGAAGCGATCGAGTCGCTGAACGGCGCGCTCGAGAAGTACTCAGGCACGCTCGTCTTCGTCTCGCACGACCGCGAGTTCGTGTCGTCGCTCGCCACGCGGATCATCGAGCTCAAGCCCGATGGAAGCCAT
>DASRIR010000133.1:0-20618 GCA_035649875.1 Burkholderiales bacterium
CGCCACCGCGGCGATGGTGCCGATGCTCACGCTCGGCATCCCGGGCTCGGCCACCACCGCGATCATGCTCGGCGGCCTGATGATGTGGGGCCTGCGCCCCGGGCCGATGCTGTTCGAGAAGAACCCGCAGTTCGTCTGGGGGCTGATCGCTTCGCAGTACATCGCCAATGTCCTGCTCCTGATCCTCAGCACGCTGTTCATCCCGCTGTTCGTGCGCGCGCTGCGCATCCCTTACAGCATCCTGATGCCGCTGATCGTGGTGTTCTGCGTCACCGGCGCCTACTCGCTCAAGAACAACCTCTGGGACGTCGGCCAGATGCTGATTTTCGGCGTGATCGGCTACCTCATGAAGAAGCTCGGCTACTCGCCCGCCGCGCTGGTGCTCGCGCTCGTGCTCGGCCCGCTCGCCGAGCGCGCGCTGCGCCAGTCGCTCATCATCTCGGATGCCGGGATCTTCATCTTCTTCACCCGCCCGATCTCGGGCGTGCTGATGACGCTAGCGCTGCTCGCGATCGCCGTCCCGGTGGTGCGGGCTTTGCTGAAGCGCTAATTATTTGTCGCCCCAGGGCAGCTCTTTCCAGAGCTGCTTGAACTGGGCGTCGGCCTCGCGGATGTGCTGGTCGAATTGCGTGGGATTGAGGTAGCGGAGCGGCGCGAACACGCTCGTCGCCTTCTCCTTGAATTCCGGGTCGTTCGCGGTGCTTGCCACGGCTTTCACCAGCCGGTCGCGGATGTCGGCCGGGATGCCCTTGGGCGCGGCCAGGCCGCGCAGCGAGGAGAGCTCGATGTCGAAGCCCTGCTCGCGCGCGGTCGGCAGGTCGGGCGCGACCGTGGTGCGCGACGGGCTGAACTGGCCAATGTTGCGCATCGCCGCGCCGCCGCGGATCGACTGCTGCGCCTCGCCGATGTTGATCGCGCCGACCACGATCTGCCGGGAAAGGAGCGCGGTGCGCACGTCGGCCGCGCCCTTGAATGGCACATGGGTCATCTTGACGCCCGCGGCGCGCTCGAACATCAGCATCAGCAGGTGGTCGTCGGAGCCGACGCCGCTCGAGCCGACGGTGACCTTGCCCGGGTTCGCCCTGGCGTAGGCCGCCAGGCTCTTGAGATCGCGGATCTCGGAATCGGCGTGCACCGAGAAGTTGCAAGGATCGTCGATCACATTGCCGAGCAGCTCGAAGCGCTGCGGGCCGCCGAACTGCGCCGTGCGCTCGATCGGGATGGTGATGAGCGGCGGGGTGTTGACGAAGCCGATGGTGTAGCCGTCGGGCGCGGCGTTGGCGACCGCGGCGAAGCCGATCTCGCCGCCCGCGCCGGGGCGGTGGACGATCACGATCCGCGCGCCGCCGCCGAGGTACTTCTCGAGGAAGGGCTGGACCGCGCGCGCGATGAGGTCGGTGCCGCCGCCGGGCGAGTACGCGACCACCAGGGTGATCGGTTTCTCGGGATACGCTGCGCTGGCGGCACCCGGCAGCGCGAGCGCTACCGCCAGCACCAGCCACTTCATGATTGCAGCTGAAGCTGCTTGCCGTTCATCTTGGCGCGGTACTGCTTGCCGTTCGCGCTGAACGTGACGTCCTCGCCGTTCACCTTGCCCTTCACCGGGAAGGACTTGCCTTCGGTGCGCAGCGTGCCGGAGATCATTTGGAAGTCCTGCTTGAGCACCAGCTCGCCCTGCGGGAGCTTGTGCGTGCCGGCGACGCGCGCGGGCACGATCCAGAGGAGGGCGGTGCACCAGGAGTTGTTGCAGCCCTGCGCCGAGGAGAGCTCGGCGGTCTGGTCGGCCTGCCAGTCGCCCATGGTGAAGCTGTTCGAGACGATGCGCGTGCCGGGCTTGAGCTGCAGGATCTTCGGCCGCAGCTTCAGGTTGATGTCCGGCAGCAGGAACATGGTGATCACCGTGGCCTGCGAGAAGTCGGTCTCGAACAGGTCGGCCTTCATGAAGCTCGCGCGGGCGGTGACGCCTTCCTTCTCGGCGTTGCGCTTGGAAAGCTCGACCATCTCCGGGTTGTACTCGATGCCGAGCGCGCGCGCGCCGCGCTTCGCGGCGGTGATCACGGTGCGGCCGTCGCCCGAGCCGAGGTCCATGACGAAGTCCTTGGACGTGACCTTGGCGAGGTCGAGCATCTTGTCGACCACCACCTGAGGCGTGGGCACCCACACCACGTCCTTGCCTTCTTGGCCGACGGTGGGCTCGTAGGTGGACGACGCGGGTTTGGTTTGCGTCTGGGCACAGCCGGCCGCGCTCGAGAGCGCGAACAGGATGGCGAGGATGTAGCGCGAAGCGGGCATTTCAGGTCTCCGGGGGGATTACGGTCAGGCCGTAATTATCAGTCGAAACTGACGATCTCAACCCAGTTAGAGCCCTTGCCGGTGGGGACCTTGCCCACCGCGCGCAGCGAGCCGCTCGGATCGATCGCGTAGCTCGAGATCGTGTCCGACTTCTCGCCCGATACCACCATGAAGCGCCCGGCGGGGTCGATGCGGAAGCCGCGCGGCTGCTTCTCGGTCGGGGTGCTGCCCAGGTAGGTGAGCTTGCCGCTCGCCGGGTCCACCGAGAAGCCGTTGAGCGTGCTGCTGGTGCGCTCGGCCGCGTACAGGAAGCGGCCGTTCGGCGTGACGTGGAGGTCGGAGGCCCAGATGTCGTTGCTTACGTCGCGTCCCTGCTGCGGGCGCGGCATGCCCGGGCCGAGCTTGCTCTCGGGAGGGAGGGCGGACACGGAGCTCACCTCCTTCAGGAGGCCGTTCTCATTCGCAAGCGTAGTGATCGTCGCCGTAAGCTCGTTCAGCAGGTACACGAAGCGGTTGTCGGGCGAGGTGATCAGGTGGCGCGGGCCGGTGCCGGCCTTGAGCTGCAGCACCGGCGGCGTGTTCGCGCTGAGGCGCCCGCTCTTCTCGTCGAACTGGAACTGGAAAATCTGGTCGGTGCCGAGGTGCGGCACGAACGCGAAGCGGTTGGTCTTGTCGGTGATGATCGCGTGCGCGTTGCGCGCGGTGGGGATCACCTGCGAGGGCGCGCCCACGGTGCCGTCGGCATTGACCGGGTTCACGCTGACGAGATGCCCCCCGTAGGACGCGCTCAGGAGATGGCGGCCGGTGCGGTCGTGCAGGATGTAGGGAAAGCTCTCCGCGAGCGGCCCGCTGCCGACCGGCTTGAGCGATCCGCTCGCTCTTTCGATGCTGAAGGTGTACGCGGTGAACGGCTTGGCGCGCGACGCCGCCACGAGGAAGCGCTTGTCCGGGCTCACGCTCATCGGCATCAGGTTCGGCCCGGCCTTGAAGCGCGCGCCGGGCTGCAGCGTGCCGTCCGAGCGCAGCATGTACAGGCCGATGTCGCCGTCCTCGGCGTTGGAAACGTAGACGAAAGTCGCCGCGGCCGCCGGCACGCTAAGCGCGACGCTGACGAGCGCCGCGAAAATCCGCTTCATGGGTCTCCTCCCCGGGGATCGTTTCTTGCATGGAATTTCCCTCATGCTACAGAACTCGCCCCTGTACGCCTATATCCCCGTGCGCGATGTCGCGCGCGCCCGCCGCTTCTACGAAGGCAAGCTCGGCCTCAAGCCTACGCGCGAGCTCGCCGACGGCGTGGTCTACGAGTTTGGCAAGGGGACCGCGTGCTTCCTCTATCCCACGCCGAACGCCGGCACCTCGAAGGCGAGCCAGGCGTTCTGGCAGGTCGACGACATCCATCGCGAGGTGGAGGAGCTGCGCAAGCGCGGCGTCAAGTTCGAGGAGTACAACCAGCCGAACATGCGCACCGACAACGGCATCTTCACCGGCGGCGGCGCCAAGGCGGCGTGGTTCAAGGACAGCGAGGGCAACATCCTCGCCCTCGTGCAAAACCTCTAATTCAGATCCGCCGCGCCTCCGAGAGGTGTTTCTTCCAGTACGGGCTGTCGAGCCTGTCGCTGCGCACCGATCTGCCCGAAGACGGTGCATGGACGAACTTCCCGTTGCCGACGTAGATGCCGACGTGGCCGAACTTCTTGCCTTCCTGGTTGAAGAAAAGGAGATCGCCGCGACGGAGTTCCGCGACCTTGACCGGGCGCGACGCCGAGCGCTGCTTGTCGGTGCTGTGCGGCAGCGCCACTCCGGCGTTCTTATAGCTGTAGAGCACGAGGCCGCTGCAGTCGAAGCCTGAAGGACTCGAGCCGCCGTAGCGGTAAGGCTTGCCCACCATCGTCAGCGCATAGCCGGCAGCCTGGTCGGCGCGATCCGCCGACGGCTTCGTCGACCCGGAGGACGCGGTCGGCGCGCGGTTCGGCGTGCTCGCACAGCCGGCGAGCGCCAGGGCAACGATGACGAGGACAGCTCTCACGCCCGCTATCTTGCCATAGGGGGCGCATCCGGCTGGCCTGGGAACTGTGCGCTGGCCGGATCAATGTGGGCCCACGGCCGCGCGCTCTTGGTCCAGATGTTCGCCGTGACTTTCATCACGGGCGCGTCGTCCAGCGTGCCGATGCGCACCGACGTGGTCTCGGGCGTACGCTCGCGCGGGCTGAAGAGGGGCGAGCCACAGTCGCCGCAGAAGAAGCGGTGCAGCGTGCGCCCGCTGTCTGCGGTCACCGAGAAGCGCCTGGACGTTCCCTGCGTGATGCGAAAGGCGGAGCTCGGAACCATCGCGTTCACGCTGCCGGCGGTGCCGGAAGCTTTCTGGCAGTCCTTGCAATGGCAGGCGCGAAGCTCGGTGATCGGCACGCTCACTTCGTAGCGAATGGCGCGGCACAGGCAGCTGCCGGTCAGCATAAGGTCATTCCTTTTCGGTTTTTGCGTTGGCGTACTTTAGCCCCAACATCGCCGCTATGAGCTATCGCGCAGATCTTGCAGTCCTCTATGAGCATCCCGAGTGGCAGAAGCCGCTCTTCGCGGCGCTCGAGCGCCGCGGCATCGACTACGTCGCGGTGGACCTGAAGAAGGCCGCGTTCTCCGACGCCGACGAGCCGCTCGCGCCGCTCTACTTCAACCAGGCGAGCCCGTCGGCTTACGTGCGCGGCAACACGCGCGCCGTGCCCTATGCGCTCGCGTACATGCGGGCGCTGCAGGTCCGCGGCGTGGGGGTGCTAAACGGCGCGGATGCGTTCGCGCTCGAACTCAGCAAGACCGCGCAGGCAGCGCTGCTGCGCAAGCTCGGCGTGCCCGCGCCTCGCACATGGACGTTCAACGACCTCGAGGCGATCCGCGCGCGGGTGCGCGAGATCGCGTTCCCGGTGTTGCTCAAGCCCGAGCAGGGCGGCAGCGGCGCGCGCATCGTGCTGGTCGAGAGCTTCGACCACCTGGAAGCGCTCCTCAGGGAAAAACCGGAGCACTGGCTGCCCGACAACCTTCTCCTGCTCCAGGAATACCTCGACAGCGACCCGGCCAAGGGCATCGTGCGCATGGAGTTTCTCGGTGGCGAGCTGCTCTACGCGATGCGCGTGATCGCGAACGGGCGCTTCAACCTGTGCCCCTCGCCGGTGTGCAACAGCGAAGGCGCGGCCTGCGAGACGCAGAGCTCGGCGCCGCCGGCGGAGTTCTTCCCGTACAAGGAAGTGCCGCGGCAGGCGGTGGCGTGGGGCAAGCGCATTGTCGCCGCAGGCAAGCTCGACGTCGCCGGCATCGAGTACCTCGAGACGCGCGACGGACGCCTGGTGTTCTACGACATCAACGCCAACTCGAACCTGCGGCCCTCGGTGGCGCAGGCGTTCGGCTTCGACCCGTTTGAGCGCGTCGTCGACTTCCTCGTGCGCGAGATCCGCGCTTACGAGAGCTTCCTGCGCCTCCCTTATCTGCACGGACGGATCGAGGTCTAGAAGACCAGTAATGGGTCTAGTGCGTTACTGGCCGGAGATTTGATTCAAGAAGCTCAGCGTAGGCTACGCACTTTTCCGGTAAGCCGGGGAACTTCTTGGGGTCTATGCGCCCGCTCTGTCCTCTTATCGTTTGAGCTACTGCTCTTGCGGTGGCGTGATCCGTTCGGGCGAGAACCTCGAAGAACGAAGAGATCGCAATCTCGTACCCGAGTAATTGCGCGCCGAGCGCCTCGTACTTAGCGTAATTCACCAACGGCTTCAGTTTGCTCTTTGCCATAGTGACTTCCTCTCCTCGTAACCGTGGCGGGGAGTGCTGGCCGGTGATCAGCCGATACAACCAGTACTCCCAGCAATTACAGCCGTGGTACAGAAAATCTAATATCCCCCTTTTTTCGGAAAAGGTGCCAGGAGTCCTCCTCCGCAGCCGGGCGAAGTCTAGATTCCGAGGTACTTCGACTTCACCGCGTCGTCGGCCCAGAGCGTCTTCGGGGCGCCCGAATACACCACGCGGCCCTTGCTGATCACGTGCACCTGGTCGACGAGCTGGAGCGCAAGCGCGGCGTTCTGCTCGACGAGCAGGATCGACAGGCCCTGCGCTTTGAGCTTCGCGATCGCCTGCCATAGCCCCTGGATGATGATCGGCGCGAGCCCCTCGGAGGGCTCGTCCATGATCAGGCAGTCGGGATTGGTCATCAGCCCGCGCGCGATCGCGAGCATCTGCTGCTCGCCGCCGGACAGCGTCTTCGCGCGCTGCCGCCGTCGCTCCTCGAGGCGCGGGAAAAGCTCGTAGACGCGCGGCAGGCTCCAGCCGCCGTTTCCGGCCTGGGCCACCTTCAGGTTTTCCTCCACGGTCAGCGACGCGAACACGCGCCGTCCCTGCGGCACGAGACCCATCCCGTTCCGTATGGTCTGGAAGGATGAAAACCCGGTGATCTCGGTGCCCTTGAACACGATGCGGCCGCGGCGCGGGCGGTTGAAGCCGACGATGGAATTGACGAGCGTGGTCTTGCCGACGCCGTTCCGGCCGAGGAGCCCGAGGATCTGCCCCTCGCCGAGCTCGAGCGAAAGCCCCTGCAGCACGTACGCATCACCGTAGTACGTGTGGATGTCTTCGACCTGCAGGATCGGCCTCATGCTTCAACCGGTCCCCAGATAGATCTGCTGGACGCGCGCGCTTTTCTGGATTTGCTGGCAGGAGCCGGTTTCGACCACGGCGCCGAAGTGCAGCACCGAGATCTCGTTCACTACGTCGAACACCACGTCCATGTCGTGCTCGATGAGCAGGATTGCGAGCGACGGATCGAGGCGCTTCAGGAACTCCGCCATCTCGCGCGATTCGCCCGAGGACAGGCCGGCGGCGGGCTCGTCGAGCAGCAGGAGCTTCGGGTCGCTCGCGAGCCCGAGCACGACCTCGATCTGGCGCTGCTCGCCGTGCGAGAGATTGCGCACCTGGACGTCGCGCCTTTCCCAGTAACCGGCGTCTTCCAGCAGGCGCCGGGCCTTTTCCTGGTGCTTCTTGTACGCGGACAGCGGCTTCCACATCACGAGCTTGGTCCAGCCCACGCCCGCAGCCGCAAGCAGCACGTTGTCGAGCACCGTGAGCTTGGGGAAGAGGCTCGTGACCTGGAAGGTGCGCGCCATGCCGAGCGTGGTGCGGCGGTGGCTCGGCCAGCGCGTCACGTCTTTGCCGAATAGAACGATCTGCCCGGACGACGAGGGAAAGACCCCGGTAATCAGGTTGAAGAGCGTCGTCTTCCCCGCGCCGTTCGGGCCGATGATCGCCTTTCTTTCTCCCGAAGAAACCGTCAACGTCACTTCGCGTACGGCCGCCAGGCCGCCGAAGCTTTTCGACACCCCCTTTATTTGCAGAACTTGCAAGGCGGGAAGTCCCGGCTGTAGACCGGCTGCTTGAGAAACGCCTCCTTGCCGTAGGTCCAGAACTGGCTCACGTTCGGATAGGTCTGGATCACGCTGTTCCAGAGCTCGTCCTTGTCGTAGCCGTGCATCTTCTTCTTCTCGACCTTCTTGATGTAAATGTTCTGGATCGGGTTGCGCATCTCGTCGAAGCGCACCGGGCCGCGCACCGCGTCGATCTTGAGGCCGGCCATCATCGCCACGAATTTCTCCGGCCCGGGCCACTTGCCGTTGGTCTGCTTCATCACCTCGTGGATCATCTGCGCGGTGGTGTAGTTCGACTCCGAGTAGTACGACGGCACCTTGCCGTACTTCTCGCGGTACTTGCGCACGAACTCGCGGTTCTTCGGCGTATCGATCGCCGCGCTGTACTGCAGCGCCGAGACGTGGCCCAGCACTTCGTCGCCCATCGAGGGCAGCACGAACTCGTCGTAGCTCGTGCCGCCGCCGATGATCGGCTTCTTGACCCCGGACTCCTGCAGCTGCTTCGGAAACTGCAGCGCCATCGGCCCGACCATGAGCGAGAAGATCGCGTCGGCGTCCTGCTTTATGGTCGGGATGTAGGGGCCGAAGTCCTTGGTGCCGAGCGGCGGCCAGATCTTCTGCACGATCTGCCCGCCGCAGTCCTCGAACACCTTCTGGAAGCCGCCCACCACCTCGTGGCCGAAGGCGTAGTCGGCGGCGATCGCCACCACGCGCTTGTACTTGTTGTCGCAGGCCCATCTTCCGAGCGGGTGGTGCGGCTGCGAGCTGGTCCAGCCGGTGCGCACCATGTACGGATAGTCCTTTAGGTCGCGCTGCGTGAGATCGTCGGCCGCCGGCACCGAGGGGATGTACACGGTCTTCAGGCGCGTGCTGACCGGCGCGATCGCGTAGCCGGTCGAGGCGAGCAGCCCGCCGACCATCATGTGCACGTTGTCCTGGCGCGCGAGCTTCTCGGCCTTGCGCACGCTGACCGGCGGCTTGCCTTCCTCGTCCTCGACGATGAAGGTGACCTTCGCGCCGGCGAAGTTGCCCTTCTGCTCGTCGAGGTACATCTGGAAGCCGTTCTCCATGTCCTTGCCGATCTGCGCGAAGATGCCGGTCATCGGCGCGAGGAAGCCGATCTTGAGCTCTTGGGCGTTGACGCTCGCCGACAAGCCGAGCGCCACCAGCACGGTCAACAATTTCCGCTTCATGCCTTTCCTCCTTTGAAAAGAGACATTATTCCGCCGGGGAGATAGAGAATCGTCAGTACGTAGACCGCGCCGAGCACGTACTGCCACCACTGCACCAGGGTGGCGAGGTACTCGCGCAGGAACACGACGGCCGTCGCGCCGATCAGTCCGCCGACCAGCGTGCCGGGCCCGCCGAGCACCACCATCAGCAGCGCGTCGACCGAGGTGGTGAGGATCACGTCGCTCGGGCTCACGATGCCGTTGAGATGCGCCCACAGCACGCCGGCGAGGCCGCCGAACGCGCCCGCGACCACGAACGCGATGTATTTGTGCAACCAGGTGTTGTAGCCCAGGATGCGCATGCGCAGCTCGCGTTCGCGGATGCCGACCAGGCTCTTGCCGAACGGCGAATTGACGAGCAGGTGGAGCGCGAAGAAGCTGGCGAGAAAGAAGCCGAGCACTACGTAGAAAAAGGTCAGATCGTCCGCCAACCGGATTCCAAAAACAGGGCGCCCGCGCATGTTGATGCCGTTGTCGCCGCCGGTGAGCGAGTTCCAGCGATAGGCAAGACCCCAGACGCACATGCCGAGCGCGAGCGTGATCATCAGGAAGTACACGCCGCTCGCGCGGATCGCGAACAGGCCGAAGAACGCCGCGGTCGCCGCGCCGCTCAGCATGCCGAGCACGACCACCAGCCAGAAGTCCCATCCCAGGCCGATGCCGAACTTGGTGGCGAGGATCGCGGTGAGGTAGGCGCCGACGCCGAGATAGGCCGCTTGCCCGAGGGACGGCAAGCCGGTGTAGCCGAGCAGCAGGTCGACGCTCATCGCCATGATGCCGAGCACCAGGATCTGCGCGAGCAGCAGGATCACGAACGGGCCGGTGAACGGCGCGAGCACGGCTACGACGCCCAGGATACCCAGGAGAACGAGGATCCGGTTCATTCCCGGCCCAGCAGCCCGGTGGGTTTCATTGCCAGGATCAGCACCATCGGCGCGTAGAGGCTGAAGTAAGCGACTTCGGGGAACAGCGCCTTGCCGAAGTTATCGGCGAGGCCGACGAGCAGGCTGCCGATCGCCGCGCCGGCCAGGCTGCCCATGCCGCCGATGATCACCACCGCGAAGGCGATCGGCAGCACCTCGAAGTCGAGGCCGGGATAGATGCCGAGGAACGCGCCGCCGATCACGCCGCCGAGCGCGGCGAGGAACGCGCCGAGCGCGAAGATGAACATCGACACGCGCGAGGTATCGATGCCCACGCCGCGCGCCATCTCCGCGTCGTCGACCGTGGCGCGCACCACCGCGCCGATGCGCGTGCGCTCCATCGCGAACCAGAGCACGAGCCCGATCGCCACGGCGAGGGCGATCATGAAGATGCGATAGACCGGCAGGTGCAGTTTGCCGACCACCACGCTCTGCGACAACGCCGCCGGCGGCTGGATGATCAGGTTGTCGCCGCCCCAGATGTCGAGCGCCGCCTGCTGGAAGAGGAAGGCGAAGCCGACGGTGAGCAGCACCTGGCGCAGCGGGTCGAAGCCGAGCGGCCGCAGGAATAGCCTCTCAATGATGAGACCCAGGAAAGCGATGACGAGTGCGGCAACGGGAAGCGCGAGCAGCCACGAGCCGCTCGCCTTGATCACCGTGAGCGCGACGTAGCCGCCGAGCAGGAAGTACGCGCCGTGCGAGAGGTTGACGATGCGCATCACGCCAAAGATCAGCGTCAGGCCGCTCGCCAGCAGGAACAGCAGCGCGCCATAGGACACGCCGTTGAACGTCTGGATGAGCCAGAAGTTCGTGTCCAAGGACCTCCTCCTCGGGGCCGACAGGGTAGCATTTCTTTTCTATGAAACCACTGGAGCGGATCCGCTATTCCCCCATCACTCAGCGCAAGCCGCTACGCCTTCCCGGCGGCGCGCGCATGGTGGTCTGGACTATCGTCAACGTGGAGGAATGGGACATCGACCAGCCGATGCCGCGCACGGTGCTCACGCCGCCGGCGGGCGGCGCGCCGATGCCGGACATCCCGAACTGGGCCTGGCACGAATATGGCAACCGCGTCGGCTTCTGGCGGTTCATCAAGATCCTCGATGAGCTCGAAATCAAGGCGGCGCTGGCGATCAACGGCACGGCGGTGCGCGCCTACGAACCGATTTCGCGCGCCGCGCTCGAGCGCGGCTGGGAGTTCATGGGCCACGGCTATACGCAGCGCAACATGCAGAAGGTCGAGAACGAGCGCGAGGACATCGCGAAGACCAGCGAAGCGATTCGCGCCTTCACGGGCAAGCGGCCGCGCGGCTGGCTGGGGCCGGGCTTGACCGAGACCTGGGAGACGCCCGACCTCCTGGTGGAAGCGGGGTACGAGTACGTCGCCGACTGGGTGCTCGACGACCAGCCCGTGGTGCTCAAGACGCGCACCAAGCCGATCGTCAACATCCCGTACACGCAGGAATGCAACGACGTCGCAATGATGCTGATTCAGCACCACGAGGCCGGGCAGTACTACCAGCGCGCCAAAGACCAGTTCGACCAGATTTACGCCGACGCGGCCGACTCGGCTCGCGTCATGGCGCTGGTGGTGCACCCCTACATCATGGGTGCGCCGCACCGTGCGAAGTACTACAGGCTCGCGCTCGAGCACATTCGTGAACACAAGGACGTGCTTTTTTGGACGGGAGAGCAGATACTGGATTGGTTTCAGGAGGAGACAAAATGAAAATGCTCAAGCACATGACCGCCATTGCGTGTGGGATGGCGATCTCGGCCGCCGCATTCGCGCAAGACTGGCCGAACAAGCCGATCAAACTGATCCTCGGCTACCCGACCGGCGGCGCCACCGACGCGATGGCGCGGCCCCTGATCCCGAAGATGGAGCCGCTGCTCAACAAGCAGCCGATCATCATCGAATACCGTCCCGGCGCGGGTGCCACTGCCGGCGCCATCGCCGTGGCGAACGCGGCGCCCGATGGCTATACCCTGCACCTGATCGACGCCGGGCCGGCGACGATCGTGCCCAACACGCAGAAGCTTCCATACGATCCGCTCACCAGCTTTACGCCGATCGGGCTGATCTGCGCCGGCGGCACCGCGATCGTCGCGCACCCCTCGGTACCGGCGAACTCGCTGCACGAGATGCTGAAGCTCGCGAAATCGCTGCCCGCAAAGCTCACCTACGGGACTTCTGGCGTTGCCGGCGCCGGGCACATGGCGGCCGAGCTGCTGCAGCTCGCCACCCAGGTGCAGATGGTGCATATCGCCTACAAGGGCGGCGGGCCGGCGATGACCGATCTCCTGGGTGGTCACGTCCCGGTGCTCTTCGCATCGATGGGCACTGCCGTGCCGCACGTCAAGTCCGGAAAGATCAAGGCTTTTGCCGTGACTAGCGCCGCCCGCGTCCCGGCGATCCCCGACGTGCCCACGGTCGCTGAGCTCGGCTTTCCAGGCTTCGAGGCGCTGATCTGGTTCGGCCTCGTCGCGCCCGCGAACACCCCGCCGGACATCATCGCGCGCGTGAGCCGGGCGCTCACCACCGCGCTCGCGGACAAGGGCGTGCAGGAAGCGATCCGCAACCTCGGCTACGAGCCCGTCTCGAACACGCCGGCGCAGTTCTCCGACGTCATCCGCAAGGACCTGGAGAAGTGGCGCCGCGTGGTCCAGGAGGCGAAGATCAAGGTGGATTGAAGTGGCGGCACCGAAGATCACCTGCGCGCCGAACGGTCCCTATCTGGTCGCCGAGGCACCGGCGCTGCGGCGCGCTTCGGGCGAAGTCTTGCCGGCGGCGCAAAGCTTCGCGCTCTGCCGTTGCGGCGGCTCGAAGAAAAAGCCGTTCTGCGATGGCACGCACCGGACCAACGGCTTCAGCGACGAAAACCGGGCCGATCCCGCCAAGGACAAGCGAAGAACCTATGTGGGAAAAGGCGTCACGATCTACGACAACCGCGCGATCTGCGCGCACGCCGCCTTCTGCACCGACGAGCTCGCTTCGGTATTTCGCCATCGCGAGACCCCGTGGATTGCGCCCGACGCAGCAGCGGTCGACAAGATTGTCGAAACCATTGGGAAGTGCCCCTCGGGCGCGCTGAGCTACGCGCTCGACGGCGTGGAGGCCGAACCGCCGAAGCGTGCGCCGATGGTGACGGTGACCGACAACGGTCCGTATGCGGTCACCGGCGGTATCGAGCTCGCGGGCGTGAAGTTCGGAGAGGGCGCATCGCCCGAGCACTACACGCTGTGCCGCTGCGGCGCGTCGAAGAACAAGCCCTTCTGCGACGGCTCCCACTGGGAAGCCGGCTTCAAGGATCCTACTTAGCCAGCACGTCCGAGTAGTCGGGCGTCTTGTCGAAAACCGACCGCGCGAACGGGCAGAGCGGCATCAGGCGCGCGTTCTCCTTGCGCGCCCACTCGACTGCGGCCGCGACCAGCTTCTTGCCGGCGCCGGTGCCGCGCAGGCGGTCGTCCACGTCGGTGTGATCGATGATCACTCGCGAGCCGGCGACGCTGTAGGTCATCTCCGCGAGCTTCTCGCCATCGCGCCGCCAGACGAATGCGCCCTTGTGACCTGCCGGCTCGTGCCGTATCTCGTCCATCAGGAGCTCACGGTGCGGATGAGCGGGCAGCGATCGGCGATCGGCTGCAGCCGCTTCGCGACGGTCACGCCGACAAGGTAGCGGCAGTCGCGCGTTTTCAGGATGCCCGTGTCTTCGGACCAGACCAGGATGCCGGTGTTCGTGACCCACAGAACGAGCCAGGCCAGCACCACGAGCACGACGATCGCCAGGGGAATCTTCATCCGCCGCCAAACCAGCGCGCGCGGCCGGGCCAGCGCTCGACCAGGTCGACGAACAGCGGATCGATGCCTTTCGGATCGGCGGCGACTTCGCGCGCCAGCGGCCCGGGCTCCTCGTTGTAGGCGAGGAGCGAGAGATCGGTCATGCGCATCGGGTACACGATGCCGTCGAGGTGGTCGCACTCGTGCTGGAGCAGCGCCGCCCACGAGCTGGTGGCCTCGTGCGTGTGCTTCTTTCCTTCCAGGTCCTGGTAGGAAATGCTGACGTGCATGAAGCGCGGTACCTTGCCGTGCAGGCCCGGCACCGACAGGCAGCGCTCCCACACCGGTGTCTTTACCTCGCCCTTCGGCGTGATCACCGGGTTCACCATTACCGTCCACGGACGCGGCACGAGCCCGGAGCCCGGCGGAATGCGCGCCGCGATGATGCGATAGACCACCACGCGCTTGGAGACGAACACCTGCGGCGCGGCGAGGCCGCTCGCGCCGATGTCCTCGATGGTGTCCTGCATGTCGGCGGCGAGGCGCCGGATCTCGGGCGCGCTCGGGTCCTCGACCGGCGCCGCCTTCTGCAGCAGGACCGGGTTGCCCATCTTGGCGATGCGCAGGACCGCCATCCGCTAGCCCTTGGGCGTAACCCACGTTTCGGACCACGCGAGCACGCAGCTCGACGACTGCTTGCCGCCGCGCTCCTGCGGGAACACTTTGCCGGGCGCGGCCTGGCCGTTCACCGAGAGCTGGGCGCTGCGCGCCGGGATGAACGTGCTGTACACCCCGAGCGGACGGTTCATCACGCCCGGCGGCATGGTGAGCACGAACGGCGCGATGAAGTCCCACCACGCGAGCACGATCTCGTCCTTGCGCGACACGATGCGCTCTTCCACGGTGCTGAGCGAATTTCCGGTGCGCTCGAATTTGGCCTCGACGATCGGCAGCGATTCGTCGGCGAACGGCTTGTGCAGCAGCGCTTCGATCGTGCGCTGGATGAAGCGCGCCACGCCGGCGTTGTCGGCGTACACCCGCGGCTTCGAGCCGAGCAGGGTGCTCTCCACGTACGCCACATGCCCTTGTCCCGCCGGCGACCAGAGCACGCGCCAATGGCTCACGCGCTCCGGGATCGTGGTGCCGCCGTCGTGCGAGAGACGCACGAACGAGTTCTCCCCGGTCATCACCGGTTCATGCGGATCGACCAGCCGAGGCTCGGCCATCACGCACCCTCAACGATACGAATATCCCGTTCCGCGCCGTTTCCAAGGGCGCGCAGCGCTTCCTTGTAGGATGGACTCTCGTAAGCGGCGATCGCCTTCTCCAGGCTCGGCCACTCGCTCACCACCGTGCGCTGATTGAGCCCCGCCTCGAACGTCTTCGCCGGCGTGCCGCGCACCAGAAACTTTCCGCCCTGCGACTGGATCGACGGGCCGGCGAGCTTGGCGTACGCCGCGAGCTTGTCCGGATCCTTGACATTGCGATAGGTCACTACCCAATAGGCCTTGGCCATCGTTCTCTCCTCGTTTGCGGTGACGGAACGTTATCATTGGTTCCATGGCCGGCCAAGACGCAATCTCCCTTACCAGGTCGTTGCTGCGCTTCGATACCGTCAATCCGCCCGGGCGCGAGCGCGAGTGCGCGCGCTACGCGGGCGCGATGCTGCAGGAGTGGGGCTACGCGGTTGAGTATTTCGAATACCAGGACAGCCGCACGAGTGTCGTCGCGCGCGCGGGCGGCAGCGACCGGAAAGCGCCGCTCTGCCTGACCGGGCACCTCGACGTGGTTCCGCTCGGTGCGCGCGCGTGGACCAAGGATCCATTCAACGGCGATACCGATGGCGACAAGCTCTACGGCCGCGGCACCTCCGACATGAAGGCCGGCGTCGCCGCGATCCTTCTCGCGGCGAGGGCTTACGGCAAGAAGCTCGAGGGCACGCCCGGCGTGGTCGTGGTGCTGACGGCGGCGGAGGAGGGCGGCTGCGTCGGCTCGGCGCAGCTCGCGAAGACCCAGCTGCTCGGCAAGGCGGGCGCGATGATCGTGGGCGAGCCGACGTCGAACTACCCGCTGGTCGGCCACAAGGGCTCGCTCAAGTTCCACGCGCGATTTCGCGGCGTATCGGCGCACGGCTCGATGCCCGAGCTCGGCGTGAACGCGATCTACAAGGCGGGCAAGGCGCTCACCCGGCTCGAGGCATTTGACTTCGAGACCGGGGCTCATCCGGTGATGGGCAAGCCGACGCTCAATGTCGGCACGATCGAGGGCGGCAACACGGTGAATGCGGTACCCGACGCGGCAAGCATCGGCGTCGACATCCGCACGGTTCCGGGCATGGACCACGAAGCGCTGCTGAAGAAGCTGCGCGCTTCGCTCCCCGAGGCCGAGCTCGACGTGTTCTCGAATCTCAAGCCGGTGTGGACCGCGCCGGAGCAGGAATGGATCCAGCGCGTGTTCGAGATCTGCAAGCCCTATCTCGGCGAGCCCGCGACCGCGCGCACCGCGCCGTACATGACCGACGCGGCCAACCTGCTCAAGGTCTACGCGGGAGCGCCGACAGTGGTGCTCGGGCCGGGCGAGGCGGCGATGGCGCACCAGACCGACGAATACGTGAGCCAGGAGCGCATTCGCCAGTCGGTGGCTATCTACGAGTCCCTGATCCGGGACTGGTGCCGCCCGTAGCTACAACTTCTGGATCAGCCGGTCCTGAGTCAGCGAGACGCGCGTGCCGCGGGTGAACTCGCGGCTCGTGGT
The DNA here is from genome assembly GCA_035649875.1 of Burkholderiales bacterium. Taxonomy (GTDB): domain Bacteria; phylum Pseudomonadota; class Gammaproteobacteria; order Burkholderiales; family SG8-39; genus SCGC-AG-212-J23. The sequence continues at coordinate 16,379 of DASRIR010000133.1, forward strand.
GTCGACGTACTGGATGGTGCCGTTGTCCATCTTGATCTCGAGGCGCTGCATCGGCTCGGACTTCGCGCCCGACGGAGCGGCGCTCTGCAGCACCGGGGTCGGCATCACGGTCTGTATGACGCCGGTTCCGGCCTGGTAGGGATGCACGTTGGTCACGATATTGGGCTGCGTTGACGGTCCGCCGGTTTGGGGCGGGGTGGAGGTGGAGCAGGCGCCCAGGGTGGCGAGCGCCGCGCTAACGATGGCTAAGGGGAAAAGCTTGGTCATGGGACATCCTCCATATGGAATGGCCCTTTCAGACTAGCAAGCGCCGTTCCGGCTCGTCCGGGTGTACCGTACGTCCATGACCCGATCCCTCGTTTTCGCCCTGGTTTTGGCCGCAGGAGCAGCGCAGGCGCAGCAACCGCAGGAGCAGCCGCGCCCGCCGACCCCCGATGAGATGGCGTTCGCCCGGCTGCCGCAGGATGTGCAGGGGCTGCTGCGCGGCCTGCCGCCGCGCGAGGCGCTGCAGAAATACGACTTCGCGCGCCAGAACCTGATCGCGCTGGGCACGCCGGATCCATCGCCCGAGCGCCTGCGCGCCCAGATCGAAGCGGTGCTTGCGCCGCGCTACGCCGCGGTGCAGGGCGCCAGCGCCGGGACCACCAGCTTCCCGCCGCTCAGTCCGCTCGTTCCGGCGATTTCCTTCGAATATCGATAGGTTCTGTCGTGCCGCCGGTGCCGGCCGCGCGCTCGCGCTCCAGGCATTCCTCGCGCAGCGTGCCTGAGAGCTGATCGCAGCGCTTCTCCGCTTTTTCCGGAACGCCGGCGCTTTCGCCCGGTACGATCGCCCCGCCTTTGATCGCGCCGTCGGCGGGCGCCGAGCCGTCCTTGCTCTGGCCCGGCGGGATCGAGCCGCGCTCGCCGCTTTGGCCGAGCGCGGCGCACGATGCGCCGAGCGCGACGCAAGCGATAAAAAGTCGAAATGCGTTCATAGCTTAGTGCTCGCAGCAAGATACGCTCCCGTCGATGCAGCTCCTGTTGCTCAGCAGCTCGCGCACGCCGGCCGGTTATCTCACCGATTACCTGGAAGACATCAAGGCTTTCAGCGCCGGCGTGCGCTGCGCGCGCTTCGTGCCCTTCGCGGCCGTTGCGCTGCCGTGGGAGGAATATGCGAAGCGCGTTAGCGACGCGAGCGGCATCGCACTGGAAATTGCGCATCGAGCCGGCGATCTCGATGGCTGCGACCTGGTCGTCGTGGGCGGCGGAAATACCTTTCAGCTGCTGCGCGAGTGCCGCGCGCGTGGCGTCCTGGAAGCGATCCGGACCCGCGTCAACGAAGGAAGAACCCGGTATCTCGGCTGGAGCGCGGGCGCCAACCTGGCTTGCCCGACGATCAAGACCACGAACGACATGCCGATCGTCGATCCGGGCAGCCTGGACGCGCTCGGGCTCGTGCGCTTCCAGATCAACCCGCATTACGTCAATGCCAGGCTGCCCGGTCATCACGGCGAGACGCGCGACGAGCGGCTCGCGGAGTTCGCGCGCGTCAACCCGCAGCTGCCGGTGCTCGCGCTCCCCGAAGGTGCATGGCTCCTCGTGGTAGATTTCACAGTCGAGCTGCGCGGGCCTTATCCCGCGGTACTTTTTGCGGGAGAAGGTCCGCCCCGTAAGGTTTTGCCCGGCAGGTTACCGCCGAATTTCGGCGACAGCGCGTAGAGAACCGGTTCCAGGAAATGCGACAAATGACGCTAGCCATTCCGCGGCACGCTGGCTACCCTTGCGCAAAGTTCGCAAAAGATTAAGGAGGAAGCCGCCATGGAAGGAGCGACCTTGTTCCGCATGATCTCGCTGATCCCCGACCGGGCAGCGCGCAGCCAGAGCGGCAGCCTGTTCGATCCGCGCAACTTCGAGCGCGCCGGGCTGCTCGCGCCGTTCCTGGGCTGGCTCGGCCCGCTGAATCCGATCAGCAAGGAGGAGCAGCAGCTCCTCGGCCTGCGCGCCGGCGGCGGCAAGTCCCCGCTGGAAAGCGAAGGCGAAGAGGCCGGCGACGCGGCCGACCTGGCCGAGTTCGGCGAGGAGTCCGAAGTTCGCGAGGAATCCGAAGTCTGCAACCCGGGAGCGGGAACGCAGATTGCTGCTTAGCTGCCACCGTCAACCTACGGAGGCAGTCCCATGCTGAGCTGGGCTATCGGCTTCTTCATCCTCGCTCTTGTCGCCGCGTTCTTCGGCTTCGGCGGCATCGCGTCCAGCGCCGCGGGCATCGCCAAGGTGCTGCTCGTGCTCTTCATCATCGGCTTCATCGTCTCGCTGATCTTCGGGCTGCGCGGCCGCGGCACCGGGGTCGGCCGCCGCGACCTCTTCTAGCCCTAACCTCAGCGGAAGAGCGAGTCGATCTGGCCTCTTCGGAGGCCGATGTCCTTCAGCGTGCGGTCGCTGAGGCCGCGCAGCTCGGCCCGCGCGCGCTGCGCCGCCCACGCGGCGCACAGTCTTTTCCATAGCGAAAGCATGCCGTGCACTATGCGCCGGCAGGCGCGCGTCCCTCAAACGGCGAATCCGCAGGCAGGTCATGCCTGGCCGGAATGCTAGGGCGCCTTGACGAAGAGCGTGACCAGCGGGTTCGCGCCGCGCTGCGCGCTCCAGTGCCCATGCACCTTGGCATCGAAGCTCGCGCCTTGCGGCAGCGTGTCGGCGGAGAAGAAGTGCGCGCCCGGCTGGAACACCCGCGAGCTGCCGTCCTGTAGGCCGATCTCCATCTCGCCCGAAAGGATGAAGACCCATTGCGGCTGCGGCGTGCAATGCCACTGGCTGCGAAAACCCACCGGGCTGTGGCGCAGCTGGTAGCCGGCTGACGCGAATACCCCGGAAAGCATGGCCTGCGGCGTGCCTTCCGGCAGCGGAATCGCTTCCTCGCGCCATTTCGCACGGCCGTCGCGGTCGGTGTAGAGCACGACTTTAGTGAAGGTCATGCCAGCTATCCTACGCGGAGATAGGAAGCGACGCGGCAAAGCTGACGTGGAGAAGCTCATGCGCATGAAATGGATCGCGACCGGCCTGCTGGTGCTCGCGGCGCTGGTCTACGGCATTTCGGAGAAGTTCAACCTTTATTACCTCGCGGCCTTCAGCGAGGCCGCGATGGTCGGCGCGCTCGCCGACTGGTTCGCGGTGGTGGCGCTCTTCCGCCGTCCGCTCAACCTGCCGATCCCGCATACCGCGATCGTGCCGCGAAACAAGGAACGAATCGCACGCGGCCTGTCCGAATTCATCCAGCAGAACTTCCTCAGCTCCGCGGCGCTGGTGCAGCGCATCGCCGAGTTCCGGCCGGCGCACACGCTGTGCCAGTGGCTGCTCAAGCCGGCCAACGTCGAGACCGTGGCCGGCTATGCCACGCGTTTCGTCGCCTACGCGCTCTCCGCCGTGGACGACGAGCGGGTGCGCGGTTTTCTGCAGAAGAATTTTGCCGACCTGGCGAAAACCATGGACCTCGCCGCGGTCTCGGCCGAGCTGCTCGACATCCTGACCGAGAACAAGCGCCACCACGCGCTGCTCGATGCCGCGCTGAACGGCCTCGACGACCTGCTCGCCACGGAAGACACGCGGCGCTTCATCGCGGTCGAGGTCGGCAAGAGCGCGCCGCTCCTCAAGCGCATCAGCGACTGGCTGCAGCTCAACCTGGACGAGCGCGCGGCACTCAAGATCGCCGAGCTCGCGATCGCGAAGGTGCACGAGGTGCGGCAGGACCGCGACCACGAGCTGCGGCGGCGCTTCGACCAGTTCGTCGCCGGGTTCATCGTCCGGCTGAAGGAGGATCCCGCGACGCGCGCGGCCGCGGACCGGATCCGGGACGAAGTGCTGCAGAGTCCCGCGCTCGGCGACTACATCGGCGGCCTGTGGCAGCAGTTCCGCGCCTGGCTGGCCACCGACCTGCGGCGCACGCCCTCGGTCACGCACGAGCGCGTCGCCGGCATGGTGCGCGCTTTCGGCGCGCGGCTCGAGGCCGACCGCGAGATCCGCGCCTGGATCGACGAGCAGATCCTGACCGCGATTCCGCCGCTGGTGGAGGAGCACCGCGCGAAGATCGGCCGTTTCATCGAGGACCAGATCAACGGCTGGCAGGAGAAGAAGCTGGTGGAGGAGCTCGAGCGCCACATCGGCTCCGACCTGCAGTACATCCGCATCAACGGCACGCTGGTCGGCGGCCTCGCCGGCCTGGCGATCGCCGCGGCGACGCGCTTTATTTCTTAGCCTGCTTGAACAGCTC
>DASRIR010000134.1:0-2260 GCA_035649875.1 Burkholderiales bacterium
GGTGCGTCCGCCGCTCACGCTCGCGCACCGCTTCGTCGAGTCGCAGGCCGGCCTCGCGTACTACGCGCGACGGCCCGACGGCCTGCTCTGGCGCAGCAAGGAGCTGTTCGACGCGCCGATCTACTACCTCGCGTTCCACGGGCGGCCGGGCGCGGTGCGCTCGCTGCTCGAGCGCATCGAGGCCGACAAGCTGTGCGAGGCATTCGCCGGCTACGGCGCGGGCGGCTACCGCAACCTCGCCTATTTCGCCTGCTGCAACGTGTTGCGCGGCAAGAAAGGCCAGGCCTTTGCCCGCCAGTTCCTCAAGGCGTCGGGCATGCGCGCGGTGATCGGCTACACCACCACGGTGGACTGGATGGACAGCCTGGTGTGCGACATGCTGTTCCTGCACCGGTTCTACCGCGATCCTTCGCCATGGAAGAACCTGCGGCGGATCTTCAACTCGGTGCGTCGCGACTATCCGGCGGCTCGGCGGCTCGGCTACACGCTCATCCCCGCCCGCTAGCGCGCATCGCTGCGGCGGTGCGATTCTCCACGCCGAGCTTGTCGTAGACGTTCTGCAGGTGCTTCTGCACCGTGCGCGCGCTGATGCCGAGGATCGCGCCGATCTGTGCGTCGCTCTTTCCCGCCGCGACCCAGCGCAGCACCTCGGCTTCGCGCGTGGTCAGCTGACCTGAATTCCTTGCTCTTTGATAAACCCTGGCCAGGTGGGGGCGCAGCAGGTCGAGCAGCGCGCGCTCGCGGTCGCTGAAATCGCGCCGCGCGCGATTCAGCACGAAGCTGACGAGCAGCCCGTCGCGCACGTAGATCGGCAGCGCGAGCGCGTGGTCGATGCGCACCCGGCGGTAGTACTCGTTGTAGAGCGCGCTCTTGCGGAACTCGGCGAACGGCACCGAGTCGCTGATGCGCTGCGCCACGCCGCCGCCCTGGTAGCCGTGGAAACGGACCAGCGGGTGCTGATGGAAGTGCCGGTCGAAGGCGGCGCGCTCGTCGGCGCTGAGCGCGCCCGCGGGCAGGCCGTAAACCTCGCGCCGCCCGCTCGCCAGGTGACAGATCGAGAGCGTGGTGAACTCGGAGGCCACCAGCCGCGGCAGGCGCTCGACGCCGGCGCGCGCGAAGGAGGCGACGTCGCGCGAGGCCTCCTGCATCGCGCCCAGCAGCTCGAGGCCGGTCCGAAAGTCGCTCTCCCGCAGCCGAACCATGTACGCAATTATGCGTAAGGCCGGCGGGGGGTGGGCCGACTATAGTCAACGTAGGCTAACCAGGGAGGGTCCATGAGCATGCTCGACGGCCGCAACTTCACCGGTATCGTCCTCGAATGCGGCAAGACCGAAGGCGACGCCGACACCATCATCTTCGAGCGCGGGCGTCTCCGCTCCACCGCGTGTGACAAATACGATTATGGCGACGGCGCCTATACGGCGAGCAGGGCCGACGGCGGGGTGCGCTTCCAGGCGCAGACCGAGAGCCCGAAGTACGGCAAGCTGATCTGGGAGGGCGTGGTGCGCGGCAAGCGGCTGGACGCCACCTTCACCATGGTGCGCGACGGCAAGACCCTGGGCGAGAAGTGGGTCCTCGCGGGCGAGAAATGAGTCCGTACCACGAGAAATCGCGCGAGCTGCAGGACCGCTTCGACACCCGGCGCCTCGCCGACCGGCTGGCGGAGAAGCTCTCGCGCACCGCCTTCACCGCCGAGGACAAGGCGTTCATCGACAGCCGCGCGATGTTCTTCCTCGCCACCGCCGACGCCGACGGCCAGCCGGATTGCTCGTACAAGGGCGGCGTGCCCGGGTTCGTGCGCGTCACCGGCGCATCGGAGCTGTCGTTCCCCAGCTATGACGGCAACGGCATGTTCCGCAGCCTGGGCAACGTGCTCGCCAACCCGCAAGTCGGCCTGCTGTTCCTGGACTTCGAGAAGCCGCGGCGGCTGCGGGTGCTCGGCCGCGCCCGCCTCGAGGAGCCGCGCGGCGAGTTCGAGGGCGAGCAGCTCGTGGTGCGCGTCCAGGCGCAGCAGATCTTCCCCAACTGCCCGCGCTACATCCACCGCCTGCAGATGGTCGAGACCTCGGTCTACGCCCCGTGCCCGGGGCACGAGCCGCCCGAGCCGGCCTGGAAGGCAAGCTTCAAGGAGGTCCTGCCGAAGCGCTAGATACTTGAAGCTTGATCTATTCAGGCTTAGAGTAGCGGCATGGATCGGGAGTTCATCGCGCGGCGCGGAGATCACAGCGCGCTGCGCATCTGGCTGCGGCTGCTGACCTGC
>DASRIR010000135.1:0-2047 GCA_035649875.1 Burkholderiales bacterium
CGTCGAGCCGTTCGAGGCAGCGCTGGGCCTGCGCGCGCGCAGCCTCCGGGCTCGCGGCGTCGGTGGCTTCGGACAGCCCCGCCTCCTCCGTCACGCCACAGTCGAGCGGATTTCCTGGCCCGGTGCCGCGCTGGTCGAGCAGCATGACGTGCCTGCGCCTGAGCACTTCGCGGAAGGCGGGTGACACAGCCGCGTAGCTGTCCCGCGCGGACTGACCCGGTCCGCCCGCCAGCATGAACACCGGGTCGGGCTCTGGCTTGCGCGCGGTGCTCGGCACCCACGCGAGCGCGAGCTCGATGCGCCGGCCGTCGGGCCGGGCATGATCCTCCGGGACGGTCACGGACGTGCACTGCGCAGGGACCGTGAGCGGCAGACCCGGTGAGCTCAGCGCGCACGGCGAGAACTCGAGGGCACCGAAACGGCGCTGTCCCTGCGCAGCGGCAGGCACGCCGGCAAGGCCAACGGCCAGCAGCAGATGGAAGGTCCAGCCGGGTTGGGTCATGCGATCGGGGCGAATTCGGGGCGGGAAAGCAAACTTAGCACCGGCGGGCCACGTCGCGGCAAGCTTTCCGATAGGATTCCCGGATGTCCGCCGGCCGTATGCCACCCGTCACACGGGCGCTCCTTATCGCGAACGTTGCAGTCTTCGTCCTGCAGTACCTGAGCGGCCCACTGCTCGTTTCGAGCCTCGCGCTGTGGCCATTTGGGTCGGACCAGTTTCCCGGGGCACCGGTTTTCCAGCCCTGGCAGGTGCTGACCTATGGTTTTCTGCACGCGGGACCTGCGCACCTGTTCTTCAACATGCTGGCGCTGTACATGTTCGGCGGCGACGTCGAGGGCCTGCTCGGTTCGCGCCGATACCTGATCTATTACCTGCTCTGCGTCATCGGCGCCGCGGTGACGCAGCTCGTCGTGATGGGAAACATCGACCGGCCACCCGTGCCGACGGTTGGGGCTTCCGGCGGCGTGTTCGGCCTGCTGCTGGCGTTTGGCATGGCCTTCCCGCAGCGTCGTATCATGTTGCTGTTCCCGCCGATCCCGATGCCCGCCTGGCTGTTCGTCACGCTTTACGGCCTGCTCGAGCTGTATCTCGGTGTGACGGGCACGAGCCAGGGTGTCGCGCACTTTGCGCATCTGGGCGGGATGGTCGCCGGGTTCCTGCTGCTGGTGCTCTGGCGCGGCCAGGCGCGGCGCTGAAAAGGGGAGTCGACTATGGCGAGGGCGAAGAAGGCGGTCAAAGAGACCGTCGACCAGGCAACCGCGGAAGATGCGGTGCGCGTCCTGCTGCGCTGGGCCGGCGAGGATCCCGCCCGCGAGGGTCTGCGCGATACGCCGCGCCGCGTCGTAGCTGCCTATCGCGACTGGTACAGCGGCTACGGTATCGATCCGCGCGAGTATCTGCAGCGCACCTTCGAGGAGACCGCCGGCTACGACGAGATGGTGGTGCTCCGCGACATCGAGTTCGAATCGCACTGCGAGCATCACATGGCGCCGATCATCGGCCGCGCCCACGTGGGTTACCTGCCCACCAACAAGGTGGTCGGCATCAGCAAGCTGGCGAGGGTGGTCGATGCCTATGCGCGCCGGTTCCAGGTGCAGGAGAAGATGACTGCGGAGATCGCCGCCTGCATCAACACGGTGCTTAAGCCGCGCGGCGTCGGCGTCGTGGTCGAGGCCGTGCACGAATGCATGACGACGCGCGGCGTCCACAAGCGCGGCGTCTCCATGATCACCAGCAACATGCTCGGCACCTTCCGCAGCGATGCGCGGACCCGCAGCGAGTTCCTTACCTTCATCGAAATCCGCGACCGGAAGTAGCCAAAGGAAGCAACGCATGGCACGCAAGCGTCCGGTACGAGGCGCAGGAACGATCGTGATGCTCGAGCACCGCTCGAAGGTGCTCGCCGAAAATCCGCTCGGCGACCCGCACGTTCGGCGCCTTGCGGTGTGGCTGCCACCGCAGTACGACCGGCGCAGGAGCGGACCCGGCGCGCGATTCCCTGTCCTCATGGACATGGTGGGGTTCACCGGCTCCGGTCCGGCGCAT
>DASRIR010000136.1:0-2613 GCA_035649875.1 Burkholderiales bacterium
ATCCTCTGCGGCCACTACGGCTGTAGCGGCGTGCAAGCCGCAATGACCAAGCATCGCATCGGCCTCTCCGATAACTGGCTGCGCCACGTGCAGGACGTGGCGGAGAAGCACGACGCCGAGCTGAGGACCCTCATCGACCAGGACCTGCGGCACCGCCGGCTGTGCGAGATGAACGCCCGCATGCAGGTGCAGAACATCGTGCAATGCACCGCGGTGCAGGAAGCCTGGGAGCGCGGCCAGCCGCTCGAGGTGCACGGCTGGATCTATGACCTCAAGGACGGTCTGATCCACGACCTCCACGTATCGAAGTCCGGAACATGATCGAAACCTACCGCGGCGCGGTCTATCCCTGGCATTGCGACCACATGGGTCATATGAACGTCATGTGGTACGTCGGCAAGTTCGACGAAGCGACATGGAACCTGTTCGCCGCGATGGGCGTCACGACCGCGTTCCTCAAGCAACACCGGCGCGGCATGGCCGCCGTGCAGCAGAACATCACGTACAAGCGCGAGCTTCTCGCCGGCGATACCATCGCCGTGCGTTCGGCATTCCTCGAAGTGCGTGAGAAAGCGGCGCGCTTCGTGCACGAGATGCGTCACGCCGTCTCTGGCGAGGTGTCGGCGATCTGCGTGCTCACCGGCGTGCACATTGATTCGCAGACCCGCAAGTCCTGTCCGTTCCCCGCCGAGATCGTCGAGCGTGGCCGCAAGCTCGTGCGCACGTACGACCTCGCGAACTAGGAGACCTCATGCAAAACGACCCGATCGTCATCGTCGGCCTCGCCCGCACCCCGATGGGCGGCTTCCAGGGCGAGCTCAAGGGCTTTGCCGCTCCCGAGCTCGGCGCGGCCGCGATCCGCGCCGCCGTCGAGCGCGCCAAGATCCGTCCCGAGGAAGTCCAGGAAGTCATCATGGGCTGCGTGCTGCCCGCCGGCCAGGGCCAGGCGCCCGCGCGGCAGGCGGCGCTCGGCGCCGGGCTGCCGCTCGCGACCGGCTGCACCACGGTGAACAAGATGTGCGGCTCGGGCATGAAGGCCGCCATGTTCGCCAGTGATTCGCTGAGAAGTGATTCGGCCGACCTCGTGGTCGCAGGCGGCATGGAATCCATGACGAATGCGCCGTACCTTCTTCCGAAGGCACGCTCGGGCCTGCGCATGGGCCACGGCCAGGTCATCGACCACATGTTCTACGACGGCCTGGAGGATGCCTACGACAAGGGACGGCTGATGGGCAGCTTCGCCGAAGATTGCGCCGCGAAGTATGGGTTCAAGAGAGAAGAGCAGGATGCTTTCGCAATCGCCTCGCTGCAGCGCGCGCAGAAGGCCAACAAGGAGGGCTGGTTCGCCTGGGAAATCACGCCGCTGGCGATCAAGCTGGGCAAGGAAGAGAAGTTCGTCGAGACCGACGAGCAGCCGTTCAAGGCCAACCTCGACAAGATCCCGACGCTCAGGCCCGCGTTCCGCAAGGACGGCACCGTGACCGCGGCAAACTCGAGCTCGATCTCCGACGGCGCCGCGGCGCTCGTCATGATGCGCCGCTCGAGCGCCGAGAAGCGCGGCCTCGCGCCGCTCGCGGTGGTTGTCGGCCATGCCACGCATGCGCAGGCGCCCGGCTGGTTCACCACCGCGCCGGTCGGCGCGATCCGCAAGCTTTTCGAAAAGACGGGCTGGACCTCCAGCCAGGTCGATCTCTATGAGATCAACGAGGCCTTCGCTGTGGTCGCGATGGCGGCGATGAAGGAGCACGGCCTGCCGCACGACAAGGTCAACGTGCACGGCGGCGCTTGCGCGCTCGGCCACCCGATCGGCGCCTCCGGCGCGCGCATCCTGGTGACCTTGATCGGCGCGCTGCGCAAGTACGGCGCGAAGCGCGGCGTCGCAAGCCTGTGCATCGGCGGCGGCGAGGCGACCGCGATGGCGATCGAGCTCGCTTGAAGCAGGCGCTTCAGCAGCTGCTGGACACCGCGCAATTCCTGCGGCCCTACGGCTTCCGGGTTGTGACGGCGAATGAAGAGCAGTGCACGCTCGAGCTGCCGCATCGCCCGGATCTCGAGCGCCCCGGCGGCATCATCAACGGCCCGGCACTGATGGCCGCGGCGGACTGCGCGATGTGGCTCGCGATCAAGACGCGCATCGGGGTCGACAACGACGCGCTCACTTCCGAGTTGAATACGGCGTTCCTGGCGCCCGCCAAAGCGGAGCACGTCTACTGCACCGCGCGCATCCTGAAGATGGGGCGCCGCCGGATCTACGGCGTCGCCGAGTGCCACGGCGAGAAGGGCAACCTCTTCAGCCACCACACGCTCACCTATGTCCGCGCCGGCTGACGAGATCCGCCAGGCCGTACGCCGCTTCGCGCGCGAGCAGCTCGCGCCGAACGCCGCGCGCTGGGACCGCGACAAGGAGTTTCCGAAGGAAGCGCTCGACGGCCTCGCCGCAATGGGTCTTTACGGCGTGGCCATCCCGGAGCAATGGGGCGGCGCGGGGCTCGACTACACCTCGCTCGCCGTCGCCTGCGAGGAGATCGCCGCCGGCGATTGCGCCACCGCGACGATCGTCGCGGTCAACAACCTGGTCGCGGGCATCGTCAACGGCTACGGCAACGAGAATCA
>DASRIR010000137.1:0-6720 GCA_035649875.1 Burkholderiales bacterium
GTCAAACGCGGCGCGATCGTCGTACACCTCGTAGAGAAAGACGCTGGTTTTCTCCTTCGGGTCCACGCAGACGTCGAAGATGCGGCAGCCCGGTTCGTTCTCGCGCGAGAGCCGCGCATTCTCGAGCATGGCCGGCATGAACTCGGCGAGGCGCTCGGGCTTGATGCGGAAATCGACGATGACGACGTACATGGCTCTAGCTCGGAAAGTGGGTGTCGAGGTCGGCGAGCTGCGCGGCGTCCAGAAACCGGGTGCGCCGGCCTTCGAGGAGGAGGAAAAGCTTCGCGGTTTCCTCCAGCTCCTCGGCGTTGTACACCGCGTCCTCGAGCGATTTGCCGGCGACGACCGGGCCGTGATTGGCGAGAAGGACGGCGTGATGCTTCTTCGCCTTCTCGCGCACGGCTTCGGCGAGCGCGCGATCGCCGGGCCGGTAGTAGGGAATGAGCGCGAGCTCGCGAATGCGCATGGCGTAGTACGCGGTGATCGGCGGCAGGCCGGCGAAGTTGCGCAGGCACGATACGGCGACGCAGTGCGTGCAGTGCAGGTGCACGATCGACTGCGCGGTGGGCCGCTCCTCGTACATCGCGAGGTGCAGGAAGGACTCCTTCGAGGGCGCATCGCCGGCCACATGGTTCCCACCACGATCGACTTTGGAAATGCGCGCCGGGTCGAGCCTGCCGAGGCAGGAGTTGGTCGGCGTGATGAGCAGGCCGTCGGGGAGCCGCGCGCTCAGGTTGCCCGAGCTGCCATGCGCATAGCCGCGCTCGTAGAGCGAGCGCCCGTGCATGACGAGCGCATCGCGCAGCGACGTTTCGTTCATCGCACCATCTCGAGCGCCTTCGCGAAGAACTCGGGACTGCCGAAGTTACCGGACTTGAGCGCAAGCAGGTAGGGCTCGCCGCCCTGCGCCGCGGTCCAGGGCACGCCCGGATCGATTTCGGGCCCAATGGCGAGCGCGCGCACGCCGAGCGCTTCGACAACGGCGCCCGACGTCTCGCCGCCCGCCACCACGAATTTGCGCACGCCCTGGCGCGCCAGTTCGCGCGCGATCTGGCGGAAGGCGTGCTCGATGGCCTCGCCTTTGCCGGGCACGATGCCTTCGGGCGGTGCCGACGCATAGATGAGCGGGTGGTCACCATTCTGCGTAGCGAAGCGGACCGCGGCGTCGACATCGATGCGCTCGGGCTGGATCCTGAAAGCAGGGCCGCCGAACGCAGCGATCTGACGGAGCGTCGCTTGCGAGCAGCTGCCGGCGAGAACCACCGCTGCCCCGGCAACCCTTGGAAGTGCGCTCGCGCTCCTTCTTTTCACACCGAGCGCGCGTGCGATGCCCATGGCGAGACCCGCGCCGCCCGTGGTGAGCTTCATGTCACGACAGGCTTCGCCGGCGGCGACGAGGTGCTCGTCGCGCACCGCATCGAGGATCGCGAAGCCGCTGAGCCCTTCCAGCCTCGCGCGAATCGCCGATGCGCCCGCGTCCATCACCTCGCAGGGGATGAGCGAAACCTTGCGTCGCGTCTGTGCCGCGAGCACACGCACGAGGCTCGAGTCGCGCATTGGTGTGAGCGGATGGTCTTTCATACCCGACTCGGCGAGCGGCACGTCGCCGACGAAAAGGTTGCCCTTGTAGACGGTGCGTCCGTTTCTGGGGTAGGCGGGGGTGGCGACCGTGCGGTGCTCGCCGAGCGCGTCGAGGAGCGCGTCGGCCACGGGACCGATGTTGCCGCGCGGGGTGGAATCGAATGTGGAGCAGTACTTGAAGTAAATGCGTTCGGCGCCGCGCGCGTGCAGCCAGGCGAGCGAAGCGAGCGACCATTGCACGGCCTCGGCTGCGGGATTGGTGCGTGACTTGAGCGCGACCACGATCGCGTCGGATGGCGCGAGGTCGAGCGCGCCACCCGGTACGCCGTTCACCTGGATCACCGAAAGCCCCTCGCGCGCGAGCGTCACGCCGAGGTCGGTGGCGCCGGTCAAGTCGTCCGCAATACAGCCGAGTCGCATTGTCGGTGGAATTGTTGACAATCTTGTTGATGGTATCGAGAATCGCCCGCGGAGGAGGTTGCGTGTTCCGTCTTATTCTGCTGGCTGCGCTCGCCGCGCCGTTGTTCGCGCACGCCCAAGCGTACCCGTCCAAGGCCGTACGCATCATCAATCCGTTCGCGCCCGGCGGTGCGACCGACATCATCGCGCGCCACATGGCGCAGAAGCTGACCGAGGCGTGGGGTCAGCCAGTGGTGGTCGAGAATCGCGCCGGCGCGAGCGGTGCGCTCGGCGTCGAGCACGTCGCGAAGAGCGCAGCCGACGGCTACACGCTCCTCATCGCGACGCAGACCACGCATGCCGCCAATCCCGCGCTCTATGCCAAGCTGCCGTACGACGCGGCGAAGGACTTCGCGCCGCTGACGCTTGCGGGGTCCACGCCGCTCGCGCTCCTCGTGCATCCCACGCTTCCCGTTCGCGATGTGCGCGAACTGCTCGAGCATGTGAAGAAAAACCCGGGCAAGCTGGCCTATGCGTCCGGTGGGAACGGCACCTCGCAGCACCTGACCATGGAACTCCTGAAGACCATGACCGGGAGCTACATGGTGCACATTCCGTACAAGGGCGCTGGGCCCGCGATGACCGACTTCCTCGGCGGCCAGGTGAATCTCATGTTCGACAACCTGCCGACCGCGTTGCCGCACGTAAAGTCCGGCAAGCTGAAAGCGCTCGCCGTGAGCACCGCGAAGAGAAGCGCGCTGGCGCCCGAGCTGCCGACGATGGCCGAGTCGGGCCTCGCGGGCTTCGATTTAGCGACGTGGTTCGCTTTCTTCGCTCCCGCCGCTACGCCGCGGGAGCTCGGGGAGAGAATCTCGGCCGACATGCGCCGCGTGCTCGCGCAGGCCGACACGAAGGACCGGCTGACCGGGATCGGCGTCGACGTCGCCGGCACGACGCCCGATGAGCTCGCGCGCTTTCACCGCGCCGAGCTCGCGAAGTGGGCAAAGATCGTCAAGGACTCGGGCGCGAAGCTCGATTAACGAGGAGGGTTCATGGGCATGTTGAAGCACGTTCTGTTGGCCGCGGCATTGGCTTTCTCGGTCAACGCGTCCGCGCAGGTGAAGCTCACGATGTGGAGCCACTGGGCGGCCGAGAAAATTAAGCGCGATTACGTCGAGGATGCGATCAAGCGCTTCGAGGCGGCGAATCCCGGCGTGAAGATCGAGGCGCAGTGGTACGAGAAGACCGCGCTGTACGCGGCGCTGAAGACAGCGCTGCGCGCCGGCACGGCGCCCGATCTGTTCTACGCCGAGCCAGACCAGGTCGAGTACATGGAAAACGGCCTGCTCCTGGACCTCAGCGCGGTGAACTGGGCGGCGATCGAGCCGTGGGCGAAGGAGATCTGGTCCTACAAAGGCAAGCCCTACGGCATGCCGCTCGAGGCCGCCACCGTCGAGCTCTACTACAACAAGAAGCTCCTCGCCGACCTCGGCATCAAGGTGCCGGCGAATTTGCAGCTCGACGCGCAAGGCCTGACTGACCTCGCCAAGCGCGCGCGCGCGAAGAACATCACCCCGATGTCGCTCGGCGTCGGCGACCGGCCTTATCCGGGCGCCTATCTCGTGCACGAGGCGCTGCTGAAGAAGCTCGGCCTCCAGGAATACGACGCGCTCCTCAAGGGCAAGCTCTCCTGGAGCGATGCGCGTGTGGTGGAGACGCTGCGCGTGGTGCGCTCGTGGACTGACGCGGGCCTGCTGCCCACGACGTTCACTACGCTCAAGCTCGGCGAGGCGCACGGCTACTTCCATACCAATCCGGGCGCGGTCACGATGCTGGTGGGTAGCTGGTACACCTCGCGCGCCTTCAATCCGCCGGACAAGGGTGGCCAGCCGGCCAACTTCCCGCTCGGCATCATGAAGTTCCCGGCGATGCCCGGCGCGGCGTGCAACGAATGCCGCACGCTTTCGGTGGGTGGCAGCTATGTCGCCAACGCCGCCACCAAGCATCCGAAGCAGGCAATCGCTTTCCTGAATTCGTTCGCCAATCCGGAGGCGGCAACGCGCTGGCTCGAGGGTGTGCTCGTGCAGACTGGTATCAAGGCCGATTACTCGAAGGTCTCCGGGCCGCACGCCGGTTACTTCCGCGAGCTCGGCGCGACCAGTGCGGGCGCCAAGTTCTACTTCGGCCAGCCGATCCAGGTGATGCAGGGCAAGCCCAAGGAAGTGTTCACGCAGGTGTTCAATAACGCGTTTCCGGCCGGCACGATCAGCGTCGAGGAGGCTGTCAAGCAGATGAATGCTGCGTACGGCAAGCATTGATCCGTTCCAGCGTTGACCGGCAGCCATGGGGGGCAATCCTCGCCTTCCTGCTGCCGGCGTTTACTGTCTACACGGCGTTCACCGCCTACCCGGTGTTGCGCACCTTCTGGAACAGCTTCCACAAGGTACTGCCGCGCAGCGAAGAGTTCGTCGGGGCCGAAAACTACGCCGCGCTCGCGCAGGACGAGCTCTTCTGGCGCGCGGTGCGCAACACGTTCACTTGGGCTTGCGTGTCGCCGCTCGCCGAAGTCGGCATCGGCCTTGTGCTTGCCATGGCGCTCTACGCGCGTGTGCCCGGCATGCGCTTCTTCCGCATCGCGTGGTTCACGCCGGTCCTCATGTCGTACGTGGTCGTCGGCATCATCTGGGTCTGGATCTACAACTACGACTGGGGCGCGGCCAATGCGCTGCTGCGCGCGCTCGGTTTGGGCGCGCTCGTGCAGGCCTGGATCGGCGACCCCAAGCTCGCGCTGCCCTCGCTCATATTCATCACCACGTGGATGTGGAGCGGGTTCAACATGGTGGTGCTTCTCGCGGCGCTGCACTCGCTTCCTTCGGAAGTGGTGGAAGCGGCCGAGCTCGACAATTGCGGCTGGGGCGCCAAGCTCTGGTACGTGATCGTCCCGCTCATCAAGCCGACGCTTCTCAACCTGCTGGTGCTTTCGTTCATCGGCAAGATGAAGATCTTCGACCTGGTGTGGATCACAACCAAGGGCGGACCGCTCTGGTCGACCGAAACGGTCTCCACCTACGTATACAAGCGCGCGTTCGAATGGACGAGCTTCGACCTGGGCTATCCATCGACCATCGCTGCGGTGTGGTTCGTCATCGTGCTCAGCGCGGTGCTCACGCTGACGTGGTTGTTCCGCACGCGTGAGCGGCTGGAGTATTGAGTGAGGCGCGCCCTGCTCTTGGCGGTGCTCACGCTATTCACCGCCTTCGCCGCCGGCCCATTTCTCTGGGTCGCGACGATGTCGGTGCGTACAACCACGGAGATCTCGCTCGACCACTATGCCTGGCCGGAGAAGTGGCACTGGGAGAAGTTTCCTGCCGCGTGGTTCAACTCGGCCTACAACGTTTACTTCGAGAACAGCCTGCTCGTCGTACTCGGGGCGGTGGCGGTGCTCACCGTCGTCGGCGCGATGGCCGCGCATTGCTTCGCGCGCTACCGCTTCCGTGCCAACCGTCTGCTCTATTTCGTCATCTTTTCGGCGATCATCTTTCCGCCGCAGATCACCATCATTTCGCTCTTCCAGATCCTGGTGCAGTACCAGCTCTACAACAGCCTGATCGGTTTGACGCTCGTGTACATCGCGGTGCAGCTGCCGCTCACGGTGTACATCCTGGAGAGCTTCTTCGCGCGCATACCCTCGGACCTGTTCGACGCGGCACGCATTGACGGGTACTCGGAGTGGCAGATCTTCTGGAAGGTGAGCCTACCGATCGCGGCTCCGGCGCTCGCGACTACCGTGATCCTGAACACCATCCTCCTCTGGAACGAATTTCTCTACGCGGTGGTCCTCATTACCGACGAGGCGAAGCGCACGCTGCCGCTCGGCATCCAGCGCTTCATGGGCGACCAGCTCGAAGACGTGGGCATGATCGCGACCGGCCTCATGATCGCAATCGTTCCCGTGGTGCTGATCTACGCGTTCTTCTCGGAGAAGCTGATCCAGGGCATGACGGCGGGGGCGGTGAAGTAATGGCCACGGTCTCGCTGCGCTCACTTTCCAAGCGATACCCCGGCGCGGAGAACCTCGCGGTGGATTCGGTCAGCCTCGAGGTGGCGCACGGCGAGTTCATGGTGCTGCTCGGACCATCGGGCTGCGGCAAGTCCACCACGCTGCGCATGATCGCCGGCCTCGAGTCGATCAGCTCGGGCGAGCTCGCGATCGAAGGCCGGCGCGTGAACGACGTGCCGGCGAAGGACCGCGACATCGCGATGGTGTTTCAGAGCTACGCGCTTTACCCGCACATGAGCGTGCTCGACAACCTGGCGTTCGGCCTGCGCCGCCGCGGCATCGAGCGCGGCGAGATCGAGCGCCGGGTGCGCGAGGTCGCCGCCACGCTCGGCCTCGCCGATCTATTGAAAAGAAAGCCTCACGCGCTGTCCGGCGGCCAGCGCCAACGCGTGGCGCTCGGCCGCGCCATCGTGCGCGATCCCAAGGTGTTCCTGTTCGACGAGCCGCTTTCGAACCTCGACGCGGCGCTGCGCGTCGGCATGCGCGGCGAGCTCATCAAGCTGCATCACCGTCTGGGCGCCACCATGATCTACGTCACCCACGACCAGGTGGAGGCGATGACCATGGGCGATCGCATCTGCATCATGCACGGCGGCAAGGTGGCGCAGATCGGCGCGCCGCTCGAGGTCTACCGCAACCCGGCCGACCTTTTCGTCGCTTCGTTTCTCGGCAGCCCGCCG
>DASRIR010000138.1:0-2178 GCA_035649875.1 Burkholderiales bacterium
TTGATGTGGCAGACGTCGGCGCCGATCTTCGCCGGCTTGGCGAGGCCGGCGAGCGCGTTCAGGTTGGCGCCGTCCATGTAGACCTGGCCGCCGGCGGCGTGCACCGCCTCGCAGATCTGCACGATCGCCTCCTCGAACACGCCGTGCGTCGAAGGGTAGGTGATCATCAGCGCGGCGAGCCGCGCGCGGTGCTCGGCAATCTTGCGCTCGAGATCCGCCAGGTCGACGTTGCCGTTCTCGTCGCAGGCGACCACGACGATGCGCAGGCCCATCATCTGCGCGCTGGCCGGGTTGGTGCCGTGCGCCGAGGCGGGGATCAGGCAGACGTCGCGCGCGCCCTGGCCCTTCGCCGCCAGGTAGTCGCGGATCGCGAGCAGCCCGGCGTACTCGCCCTGCGCGCCCGAGTTCGGCTGCAGCGAGACGCCGGCGAAGCCGGTGACTTCGGCCAGCATGCCCTCCAGCTCGCGCATCATCGCCAGCGTGCCGCGCACCTGGTCGGGCGGCGCGAACGGATGCAGCGAGGCGAAGCGCGGCCACGAAACCGGCAGCAGCTCGGCGGCGGCATTGAGCTTCATCGTGCACGAGCCGAGCGGGATCATCGAGTGCACCAGCGACAGGTCGCGGTTCTCGAGGCGCTTCAGATAGCGCATCATCTCGGTCTCGGTGTGATAGCGGTGGAACACCGGATGGGCGAGCACCGCGTCCGTGCGGCGCAGTGCCGGCGGAATGGAGGCCGGCAGCCTGTCGACCAGCCGGTTGATGTCGGTCTTCCTGCCGGACAGCGCTTCGGCGACATCGGCAACGTCCTGGAGCGAAGTGAGCTCGTCGAAGCTCACGGCCACGCGCGAGCCATCCAGGTAGCGCAGGTTCATGCGCTTGGCGCCCGCCCGCGAGCGCACCGCGTCCGCCGACGGCACGCCGAACACCAGCGTATCGAAGAACTGCTTTTCCTCGGGCTCGACGCAGGCAGCGAGCAGGCGCGCCATGAAGTTGGCGCGCGACGCGATGCGCGCCAGCCCGCCCGGGCCGTGATACACGGCATAGAAGCCCGCCATGTTCGCGAGCAGGGCCTGCGCGGTGCAGATGTTGCTCGTCGCCTTGTCGCGCCGGATGTGCTGCTCGCGGGTCTGCAGCGCCATGCGCAGCGCCGGCCGCCCGGCGGCGTCGACCGACACGCCGATGATGCGGCCCGGCATCGAGCGCTTGTACTCGTCGCGGCAGGCCATGAACGCCGCGTGCGGCCCGCCGAAGCCCATCGGCACGCCGAAGCGCTGCGCCGAGCCGATCGCCACGTCGGCGCCCATGGCGCCGGGGGAGCGCAGCAGCATGAGCGCGAGCAGGTCCGTGCCCATCGACACGAGGCCCTGGGCGGCATGGATCTTCCCGATCACGTCGGAGAAGTCCCGGATGCGCCCGAAGGTATCGGGATACTGCAGGTGCGCGCCGAAGACTTTCTCCGGCTGCACATCATCGCCCACGACGAGCTCGATGCCGAGCCATCTGGCGCGCGTGCGCATCACGGAGAGCACCTGCGGGTGCACGGCGCGGTCGACGAAAAATGCCGCCGCCTTGCTCCTGGCGCTGCGCCGGATCATCGCCATCGCCTCCGCCGCGGCGGTGGCTTCGTCGAGCAGCGACGCGTTCGCCACCGGCAGCCCGGTGAGGTCGATGACCATCTGCTGGAAATTGAGCAGCCCCTCCAGGCGTCCCTGCGAGATCTCGGCCTGGTAGGGCGTATACGCGGTGTACCAGCCGGGGTTCTCGAGCACGTTGCGCTGGATCACCGCCGGCGTGTGCGTGCCGTAGTAGCCCATGCCGATGAAGCTGCGCCAGACCTCGTTGCGCACGGCGTGCGCGCTCAGCTCCGCCAGCGCCTCGGGCTCGCGCATCGCCTCGCCGAGCGCGAGCGGCTCCTTGAGGAGGATCCCGGCGGGCACCACCTCGCGCACCAGCGCGTCGAGCGAGCCGACCTTGAGGGTCTCGAGCATCTGGCGCTGCGCCGCCTCGCCGCTGCCCAGATGCCGCCCGGCAAACTCGCCCTGGTTGAGGAGGTCGTCGAGACTGTTCACACGCCCGCCGACTTGGCGTAGGCGTCGCGCGCCAGGAGCTCGCCGAGCTCGGCCTTGTCCGAGAGCCTGATCTTGAACAGCCAGCCGCCGCCGTAGGGCGACTCGTTCA
>DASRIR010000139.1:0-2153 GCA_035649875.1 Burkholderiales bacterium
TCGTCTTGTTCGCTGCCTGCCTGTCCGGCCCGGCATTCGCCCAGAAACCCGTGGTACTCGATGACGAAGCCATCTTCGTCGCGGTGGAGCAAGTCCTTCAGGGTGCGCCCGCGCTCGCGGCGGCGCGCATCACGGTGCGCAGCCAGGATGGCTTCATCACGCTGAGCGGCTCGGCGCCTTCGGTGAAGGACATCGCGACCGCAGTCCGGCTCGCGTCGAGCGTGCGCGGCGTGACCGGCGTCAGCAACGAAATCCGCGTCGCCGAACGCCCCTGGCGGGCCTGAGATGGAACAGCGCCGCATCGCCCACGTTTCTCACCGCGCCTTCAGCGGCGTGTTCCACGATTACGTACGCAGCGTGTTCGCCGAGAGCTCGGACCGCCGCCGCAAGATAAGCGCAAGACGCACGCGCTGGCTGGGCCGCTTCGCGCAGCACCATGCCACCAGCGCAGAACCGCGCTGGGAAGACGAGGGCGGAACTATTCGCTAGCTGGCGGCGCCCTGCGCCGCATGCAGTCAGGCAGCGCGCCGCAGCGTAGTCAGGTTGCGCGCGATGAACTGCTTCACCATCTCGTGCGCGCGGTCGGTCTGCGGGCCGGGCTTCGCCACCCACTCGTGCTCGCAGCCCTCGAAGATCTCGAGCCTGGCGTCGCCGCCGGCGGCGCGGTACGAGGCCACGAACTTCTCCTGGATCGCGGGCAGCACGTTGTCGTCGAGCGCGCCCTGCAGGATGAGGAGCGGCGGCAGCTTGCCGTGCTCCTTGCGGTCGAGGATGTACTGCGGGTTGCCTTCCTTGATCGTGTCCCACGGCTTCCAGTAGTTCTGGTTGTTCTTGATCATGTGGTCGCGCTTCATCTTCTCGGCCTGCTGGAAGCGCGCGACCGGGTCGCTGATCGGCGAGCGCGACACGAGGTAGAGGATGGTGGCGTCGAGCCTCGGTTCCTCGGCGAGCGGGATCGCGGCGTACTTCGGGTCGCGCGGCTTCATGGCGATGAGCTCGCCCATGTGTCCGCCGGTCGAGCTGCCGAGGATGCCGACGGTCGAAGGGTCGCCGTTCCACTCGCGCGCCTTGTGCTTGAGCCAGCGCACGCC
The DNA here is from genome assembly GCA_035649875.1 of Burkholderiales bacterium. Classification (GTDB taxonomy): domain Bacteria; phylum Pseudomonadota; class Gammaproteobacteria; order Burkholderiales; family SG8-39; genus SCGC-AG-212-J23. The sequence goes on from DASRIR010000139.1 coordinate 1,092, forward strand.
GTAGTTCGCGTCCTGCACGTTCGCGGGGTACGGGGCCTCGCCCGCGAGGGTCATGTCGATCGCCACCACCAGCACGCCGCTCGCCGCGACCGCGCGGTCCATCGGCTCGTTGGCGGTGCGGTCCTTGTTGTTCCAGGCGCCGCCGTGCAGGTCGAGCAGGACGGGAAATGCGCCGGGACCGTTAGGCTGGTAGACGCGCGCCATGAGCTGGCGGCCCTTCGCCGTCTTGCGGAACGGCACATCGCTCACCTTGATGTCGAGCTTGGCGGCGGGGTTGTAGGGCGTCGGGTTCACGAGGGCTCCTGTGGCGAAAGTGGGCAGGCTTGCGGCGGCGAGCGCGGCGGTCTGCTGCAGAAACTCGCGCCGGTTTTTCATGGCCGGATCATTTTCCAACAAATCAGCGGGTGAGGAGAAGCGGCACGCCGCAGACGGCGAGCGCGGCGCATACCAGGCGCTGGAACGCCACCTGGCTCAAACCGGTGTGGATGCGGTCGCCGATCAGCAGGCCGACGCCCATCGCCGGCAGCGCGGCGGCGCACAGGATGAGCGAGTCGAGCGTGAGCTCGCCCACCGCGGCGTAGCCGATGGTGCGCACGATGCTGAGCGTGATCAGCATCGCCGACACGGTCGCGCGCATCACGTGCTTGCTCACGCCGCCGGCGTCCAGGTACATCGAGAAGAAGATCGAGGCCATCGAGCCGAAGATGGTGCCGACCGCGCCGGAGAAGAAGCTCGCGAGCGGGCGCAGGAGCCCGGGCGGCACCGGCGGCTTGCTTCCCGGCGGGCGCGTGGTCATCCACCAGGAGTAGGCCGCGTAGAGGATGATGAATCCCCCGAGCGCCCGCGCGAGCAGCACGGTGTCGAGCGCCTTGAAGACGAACAGGCCCGCGACGATGCCGAGCGCGCATCCCGGCAGCAGGCCGAGGTACTGCCGCCGGTCCACGTGCTGGCGGCCGCGGCCGATGATCGCCGCGGACGAGATGATGCCAACCAGGCTCCACGCCGGCGCGAGCACCTTCACCGGCAGGACGAGCGCGAGGAGCGGCAGGCCGAGCGCGCCGC
>DASRIR010000140.1:0-2997 GCA_035649875.1 Burkholderiales bacterium
GGATAGCTGCCAAGGAAATCCACCTTCCTCTGGGAATCGGGGTTGTAGCCCTCGCTCTGCGACTTCGTGGTGGCGAGCACGATATCGCGGTGCGTGTCGTCGATGGTCAGCACGCCCTCGGTGCCGGTGATGCCGACCTCCAGGCTATACACGGCGCCCGGCCAGATGGTCGGCAGCGCCCACGAGATGGAGGCGTGGTAGATGCTGCCATCCTCGAAGGTGATCATGCCGGCGGTCGCGTCGATGCCCTTGCAGATCGGCCCGAGCGCCTTGTCGATCGAGCGCGCGTAGAGCTCGACCGGCTTCTTCGCCTCCATCATCCACATCACGATGTCGAGCGCGTGCGTGCCCGAGATCACCATGGGCGAGATCTTCGCCGGATCGGCGGTGCGCTTGTAGTTGTCCAGCGCGACGAGCCGGTTCATGAAAGCGCGCGAGGTGACGAGCGTCACGTCGCCGAGGCTGCCGGTGCGCACCTTTTCCTTCGCCGCCAGCCAGCGGCGGCGGAAGCGCTGCGTGTAGCCGACGACCGCGTCGACTTTCGCCTTCTGGATGGCGTCGAGCACCCGCTGCGACTCCGCGAGCTCCGTGGCCAGCGGCTTCTCGATCAGCAGGCTGATTTTTCGTTCGCAGGCGGCGAGGATCGGCTCGACGTGCAGATGCTCGTCGGTGGCGATGATCGCCGCCGTGATCTCGGGCCTTTTCAGGAGCTCCCGGAAGTCCGTGGTGGCGAAGTCGGCGCGTGTCTTCGACTGGACGAGCTCGAGCCGGTCCTCCTTCAGGTCCGCCAGCCCGATGAAGTCGACCATCGGGTGGCGCGCGGCGACCTCGCCGCGGAACAGGCCTACGCGGCCCGCGCCGACGATCGCGAGGCCGATCCGCTTCGGGGTTTTTCGCACGGAAGATCGACTGCTGCGTTGCGCTCGGCCGAGAGGTCGGCCGCGATGTACACCTCCATCACCATGCGCGCGTGCTCGGGCGTCACCAGCACCGGCCGGTCGTGGACCACCGCCTCGAGAAAGTGCACGGTCTCGGGCGCCATGGCGCCGGCGTAGGTGTGCTCGACGAACTCGCCCGGCATGGTGGACATCGGCAGCTGCATGCCCTTCTTCACCGTGTTCACCACGACATCGCGGTGCGAGTCGTCGACGATGACCGCACCCTCGGTCCCGACCATCTCGATCCAGGTGGTGGAGAAGTTCGGATAGCCGAGCGGCAGGCTCCAGCCGCCGCCGACCACGAAGGTGAGGCCGCTGTCGAGCGTCACGGTGATCCATTGCGTGTCGGGAATATCGCCGCCGCTCGCCTCCTGCATGATCCCGTAGTTGACCTGCGAGTAGACGCGCACCGGCTTGGCCGGCTCCAGGCACCACAGCAGGAAGTCGAGGTCGTGCGTCGACTCCATCGCCGCCGGCGAGAGCTTCACCCGGCCGCTAATCTTCTTGCCCAGGCTCCTCGTGATGTGGCGGCTGACGAGCGCGCTCACCGGGCGGCCGATGGTGCCGTCGCGGATGCACTGGCGCACGTAGGCGAACTTGGGGTTGAAGCGCTGCGAATAGCCGATGCTGAACTTGAGGTTTTTCCGATTTTTCAACTCGATCAGCTCGTCGGCTTCCTCGAGCGTCATCGCGATCGGCTTCTCGAGGAACACGTGCTTGCCGGCAGCGAGGAAGTCGCGCGCCATCGGGTAATGCGTGGTCTCCGGCGTGGCGGAGATGTAGACCGCCTCGATGTCCCGGTTCTCGAGAAACGCCTTGTAGTCCGCAACCGCGGTCTTGGCCTTCGTCTTCTTGCCGAGCTCTGAGAGGCGAACCGCGTTGATCTCGGCGAGATGCAGCGCTTTCACCAGCGGATGCGCGGCGAGGGTCTCGGCGCGGATCCCGCCGCACCAGCCGGTGCCGACTACGGCGACTTCGATCGGTTTCATCAGTGGGGCCTTGCTCCGGGTTGCTTGAGGGGATGGGCGTGGGCGAAGGCATCGATCTCCATGCACTGGTTGTAGATGCGCGTCGCGGTCGGGACGGTTTTGGTATCGCAGCTGAAGTAGGCGAGCGCGGCGATCATCTGCGAGGCGAGGCAGATGTCGGCCATGCCCGGCGTGTTGCCGTGGCAGAAGCGGCCGGTCTGCCTTTCCTTCGCGAGATGGCTCTCGATCGCCTCCAGCGCGCGCAGCGTCCAGTGCGCGAGCCAGCGGTTTCGGGCTTCCTCGTCCTGGCGCATCTCTTTTTCCAGATAGGCCCGGATGCGGGGGGTGATCAACGGATGTCCGTCCGCGGCCGCGATCAGCGCCAGGCCGCGCACGCGCGCACGCCCGCGCGGATCCTTGGGCAGCAGCGGCGGCTCGGGGCGGACTTCCTCGAGGTACTCGAGGATCGCGATCGACTGGAAGAGCGGCGCGCCGCCGTCGTCCAGAACGAGCGCCGGCACTACGCCCTGCGGGTTGAGCGCCAGGTACTCCGGGGTCGATTGCTTGCCCTTCAGCAGGTCGATCGAGATCTCTTCGGCTCTCAGGCCCTTCAGCGTGAGCGCGACCCGCACGCGATAGCTCGCGAGCGAGCGCCAGAATCCGTACAGCTTCACGGATTGACCTTGATGTTCGCCTCTTTGATGAGCTTCGCGTACTTCGCCATCTCGTCCTTGATGAACGCGGCGAATTCGGCCGGCGTGCTCGACACCGCCTCGACCCCGAGATCGGCGAAACGCTTCTTCACGTCGGGGTCGGCGAGCGCCTTGACGGTGTCGGCGTTCAGCTTGTCGACCACCTGCCTCGGGCTGCCCGCAGGCAGCAGCACGCCCCACCAGTTCACCGCCACCAGACCCGGCGCCGAGTCCTTGCACAGCGGCGGCTCGGGCAGGAGCGCGTAGCGGCTGTCGCCGGTGACGCACAGCGCGCGCAGCTTGCCGGCCTTGATGTGCGCCATCGCCGGCAGCGAGTCGGAGAAGATGTACTGGATCTGGCCGCCGAGCAGGTCCTGGATCGCGAGCACGCCGCCCTTG
>DASRIR010000141.1:0-30893 GCA_035649875.1 Burkholderiales bacterium
GTGCGAAAAGCGATGCGCCTCGAGCTCGATACCGTTCATCAGGATGATGCGCACACGCGTATAGGCGTCGTCGTCGAGCTTGCTGATCGGCTTCTGCACCAGGTCGCGCCAGGTGAATTTCTGGCGCTCGAGCGGAACGCCCTTGTTGTCGAGAAGAGTCGGTTTCATAAGTTCCTTTTGCGAGGATGCGCATGCTTGCACGGGTGTTGCGGTCTGGCGAGCCCGCGCGCGTCGCCGCACGCCGCTGCGTTGGGTCGCGCCATCCGTGACAGGCGCAGGCATGCAAGTTGCGAAACGCGAGCGCGTGAACCGCTCGCACCTTCTTATCGCCGGCACGGCGCTCGGCGCGACCCTTTTCGCCAACGTGATGGCGCGGCGCGCGCAGCTCGCGCATCCGCCGCTCGGCAGCTTCGTGCACGGCTTGCACTTCATCGAGCGCGGCTTCGGCGAACCCGTGGTCCTGCTCCACGGCCTCGGCAGCATGCTGCAGGATTTCACGCTGAGCGGCCTCGTGACGCGTGCGAGCCGTGAGTTCCACGTATTTGCCTTCGACCGGCCCGGTTACGGCCATAGCGCCCGGCCGCGGCCGCGCGCCTGGACGCCGCTCGCGCAAGCCCAGCAGCTGCATGAAGCCTTCCAGCAGCTCGGCATTGCGCGCCCAGTGATCGTCGGCCATTCCTGGGGCGCGCAGGTCGCGCTCGCCTATGGGCTCGAGTACCCCCAGCAGACGCGCGGGCTTGTGCTCGCCTCGGGTTACTACTATCCAACGGTGCGTGCGGATGCACCGTTCCTGGTTCCTCCGGCCATTCCGCTCCTCGGTACTCTATTGCGGCATACGCTCTCGCCGGTCGCAGGCAGGCTTCTCTGGCCACTCTGGCTGCGCCTCTTGTTCGGCCCGGCGCCAGTGCCGGGCTATTTCGCGCGCTTTCCGACCTGGCTGGCGTTGCGGCCGGAGCAGCTGCGCGCGGTAGGCGAAGAGGCCGCGATGCTTCTTCCTTTGGTGATGAGGATGCAGCGCGAATACGCGCAATTGACGGTGCCGGTGTGCATTGTCGCGGGCACGCACGATCGATACGTCAGCACGCGTGCCCATTCCCTGCGGCTGCACCGCGCATTGCCGCAAAGCACCTTCATCCCGGTAGCGGCCGCGGGGCACATGCCGCACCACGCGGCGCCCGAAGCGCTGATGGAGGCCATCCGGGTGGCGGCACGAACGTTGCAAAAGCCTGAGGCATGAAAACTCCCATCGCCTTCATGGCGGCGCTTTGCGCGCTGCTGCTGTCATCGTGCGGCTACAACACCCTGCAGACCACCGACGAGCAGGTAGGCGCGGCCTGGTCCGAGGTGCTGAGCCAGTACCAGCGCCGTGCCGACCTGGTGCCGAATCTGGTCGAGACCGTGAAGGGCTATGCGGCCCACGAGAAGGACGTCCTTACGCGCGTGACGGAGGCGCGCTCGCGCGTTGGCTCGATCCAGGCTACGCCACAACTCCTGGAAAATCCCGAAGCCCTCGCGCGCTTCCAGGCCGCGCAAGGCGAGCTCGCCAGCGCGCTGTCGCGGCTGATCGCGGTGAGCGAAAACTATCCGCAACTGAAGGCCGACGCCAATTTCCGCGACCTGCAGGCCCAGCTCGAGGGCACGGAGAACCGGATCGCGGTCGCGCGCAACCGCTATATCAAGGCGGTGCAGGACTACAACGTCACCGTGCGACGGTTCCCGTCGAACCTCACCGCCATGGCGTTCGGCTACAAGACCAAGCCGAACTTCGCGGTGGAGAACGAGCGCGAGGTCGCGCGCGCGCCGAAGGTGGACTTCGGCGGCGCCAAGCCGAATTGACGCGCGCGCTTCTCGCTTTCACCCTCTCTTGGGCGGCTTGCGCCTGCGCCCAGGCGCCCGTGCCGGAGCTCAAGGCGCGCGTCACCGACCAGACCGCCACGCTGACGGGCGAGCAGCAGGCCTCGCTCGAGCAGCTGCTGCAGGGCTTCGAGGCGCGCAAAGGCAGCCAGATCGCGGTGCTGATGATCCGCACCACCGGCGGCGAACCGATCGAGCAGTACGCGCTGCGGGTCGCCGAGCAGTGGAAGCTCGGCCGCAAGCGCGTCGATGACGGCGCGCTCCTCGTGGTCGCGAAGGACGACCGCGCGCTGCGCATCGAGGTGGGCTACGGCCTGGAGGGCGCCCTCAACGACGCCACCGCGAGACGCATCGTGGGCGACACCATCGCCCCGCGCTTTCGCGCCGGCGACTTCTACGGCGGGCTGAGCGCCGGCCTGGACCGCATGATCCGCGTCATCGACGGCGAGCCGCTGCCCGAGGCCTCCGCGCCCGCGCGCAGCGGCGGGCAGCTGGGCGAGTCGCTTCCGCTGCTCCTCGTGGTCGCGGTCTTCGCGGGCCTCGCGCTGCGCTCGGTGCTCGGACGCTTCCTTGGCTCGCTCGCCGCCGGCGGCGCCGTCGGCGCGCTCGCCTGGGCGCTCTCGGGCGTGCTGATGATGGCCGTGCTCGCGGGCTTCATCGCGTTTCTTTTTTCGCTCTTTGGAAGCATGGGCCGCGGGCCGCGCGTCTACGGTCCGTTCGGCGGCTGGGGCGGGGGAACGCGAGGCGGCTGGGGCGGCGGCGGCTTCCGGGGCGGCGGCGGTTTTCGCGGCGGGGGCGGCGGCTTCGGCGGCGGCGGCGCGTCGGGTCGCTGGTAATGAGCGCGGCGCGAACGCTACGGCACCTGCTCGCCACGCCGGGGGCCGTGCGGCGCGCTTTCCCGCCGGCCGCGCTCGCCGCGATCGCGCAGGCGATCGAGGAAAGCGAGCACCAGATCCGCTTCGCGGTCGAAGCCGGGCTGGACGTCGGGCCGCTGCTGCGCGGCGAGTCGGCGCGTGCGCGGGCGATCGAAGTCTTCTCGGAGCTGCGCGTCTGGGACACCGAGCACAACAACGGCGTGCTCGTCTACCTGCTGCTTGCCGACCGCGACGTCGAGATCGTCGCCGACCGCGGGATCAGCGCCCGGGTGCCGGTGCGGGAATGGACGCGCATCTGCGCCGCAATGGAAGCCCGCCTCGCCGCCGGCCGTTATCAGCACGCAGTAGTCGAAGGCATCCGCGACGTGGCGCGTCTGCTGGCGGGTTAGAGCGCGCTGGCGGCGAAGGTATCGCAGTCCCGCGGGTTGCCCGAGTCCAGGCCGCGCTTGAACCAGCGCATGCGCTGCTCGGAAGTGCCGTGGGTGAAAGACTCGGGCACCACGCGTCCCTGCGTCTGCTTCTGCAGGCGATCGTCGCCGATCGCGGTCGCGGCGCCGAGCGCCTCCTCGATGTCGCCCGGCTCGAGCTGGCGCATCGTCCCCGCGTGGTGTCCCCACACGCCGGCGTAGCAGTCCGCCTGCAACTCCATCCGCACCGAGAGACTGTTCATCTCAGCCTGCGAAGCGCGGCCGCGCGCCGCTTCGAGCTTGCGGAAGCCGCCGGTGATTCTCTGCACGTGGTGCGCGACCTCGTGCGCGACCACGTACGCCTGCGCGAAGTCGCCCGGGGCGCGGAAGCGCGTCTGCAGGTCGCGGAAGAACGAAAGGTCGATGTACAGCTTCTCGTCTCCGGGGCAGTAAAACGGACCCATCGCGGCCTGGCCCATGCCGCAAGCCGAGCGAACCTGCCCTTCATATAGTACGAGGGTGGGCGCGCGGTACTCGCTTCCCGACTGACGGAAGATGCCGCTCCACACGTCCTCGGTGCTGCCCAGCACTTTGGAAACGAACTGGCCGGTCTCGTCGCCCGGCGCGCCGCGCGGCGCTTCGCGCGCGGATGAGCCTCCGCCCGCCTGCTCGACCGTCTGCAACACCGCCCCCGGATCCACGCCTAGGAAGTAGGCAATGAGCGCGATCACGATCCCGCCGACGCCGATGCCGCCCGCGGCTGCGCCCATGCCGCGCCGGTCCTCGACGTTATGGCTTGCCCGCTGGCTGCGCAGATCCATGGGACATACTTTGCAAACGGCATGCCCGGGTACTTTTCTTGCTGCCCTTGGTGGTTATCGAACGAGGAGCGAGGAAACCTCATGATCCGCATCATCACCGCCGTCGCAAGCGCGCTTTTCCTGCTCAGCCCCGCATGGGCGCAGGACAAGGACAAGCCGACCGCGCAGCAGGAGCGCATGAAGTCGTGCAACGCGCAAGCGAGCAAGAAGGACCTGAAGGGCGACGAGCGCCAGGCCTTCATGAGCAAGTGCCTGAGCGCCGACAGCGCCAAGAAGAAAGACGACCAGGAGCTCACCGCCCAGCAGCAGAAGATGAAGACCTGCAACGCCCAGGCGAGCAAGAAGGACCTGAAGGGCGACGAGCGCAAGGCCTTCATGAGCAAGTGCCTCAAGGCCGACAGCGGCGAGGGCGACCTCACCGCCCAGCAGGAAAAGATGAAGAGCTGCAACGCGCAGGCGAACAAGCGCGAGCTCAAGGGCGACAAGCGCCGCGAGTTCATGAGCGGCTGCCTGAGCGCCTAGGCGATGTTCTGCACCCGGTCGCGCACGAGGCTCGGCGGCAAGTCTTCGACGGCAAGCGTCGCCTCGCGCTCGATCAGCGCAAGCTTGGCGGCGAAGTCCTCCTGTTCATCGTTCATGCCTTGGGCGGCGGCTGCAGCACGTCGACGACGCGGAGGAACAGTTTTTGCGGGACCGGTTCCGATCCCATGAGGTAGAGGCGTAACGCGCCGGCCGTGATGCCGAGGCGCGTGGCGAGCGCTTCCATGCCGCCAAGCCGCTCCGCGGCCTGCACGAGCACTTTGCGCGCGACGTCAGCACTGGTCCCCCCCACGGCGGCGATTGTGGGAGGGCACCCGACGCCCGGCAAGTCGGGAAAACCCTCTCGGGGCTACCCGAGGTTCTTTTCCGCGAACTCCCAGCTCAGCCGCTCGAGGATCGCGGACACGTAGCGCTCGCGCTCGTTGCGGTAATCGACGTAGTACGCGTGTTCCCAGACGTCCACCGTCAGGAGGCACTTGATGCGCTGCGCCATCGGCGTCTCGGCGTTCGAAGTGGCGACGACCTGGAGCTTGCCGTCCTTCTCGACCAGCCAGGCCCAGCCGCTGCCGAACTGGCCGATCGCCGCGGCGCCGAACGCGTCGGCGAACCGCTCATAGCTGCCGAAGTCCTTTTCCAGCCGGTGCAGCAGCGCGCCCGACGGCCGCTGGCGCTTGGGCGAGAGCGAATGCCAGTAAAAGTGGTGGTTCCACGCCTGCGCGGCGTTGTTGAAAAGCTTGCCCTTCGCCGCGCGCACCACTTCTTCCAGCGTCGCGGCCCCGACCGGATCCTTCTCCAGCAGCTGGTTCATGGTGTCGACGTACTTCTTGTGGTGCTTGCCGTGGTGCAGCTTGAGCGTCTCGGCGGAAATCACCGGCGCGAGCGCATCCTCCGCGTACGGCAGCGGCGGAAGCGGGAAATGCGAATGCCGGGCCTTTGCGGCCACGGTGGTTGCCATGAGAGCCTCCTAAGAGCTCGACTTGACGCGGACGTCGTTCTTCACCGAGCGCACTCCGTCGACCTTCTTCGCGGCGGCCTCGGCCTTTTCGACCTGCTCGCGCGAGCCGACGAAGCCAGAAAGCTGCACCACGCCGCGGTACGTCTCGATGTTGATCGCCGCGGCGGTGCGCGCGCCCACGTCGGTCGCGATCGCGCTCTTCACCTTGGCGGTGAGCGCCGCGTCGTTCGTGTAGTCGCCGGTGGTGCGGCCGGTCTCGGGCTGCTTGTTGTCCGCAGCGCACGCGCTAAGAAGCGCGGCGGCGGTCGCGGCCAGAACGGCGCTCAGGATGCTGCGTCTGCGGTGGTTCATCGGCCTTCCTTGCAACCGGCTCGTGGTCCCCCGGTTGCATCGGGTCGAAGGGCCACTTAGCCGGTTGGGGATGTTGCTTGTCCTGCATCTAGACGCGCGATTCCCAGTCCTTGACCTGCTGCTCGGCCTCGTCCTTCGCGCAGCCGTAGCGCTCCTGGATCTTACCGACCAGCTGGTCACGGTTACCCGCCATCTGATCGAACTCGTCGTCGGTCAGCTTGCCCCACTTCTCCTTCAGCTTGCCTTTCATCTGCTTCCAGTTGCCTTGAATGCGATCCCAATTCATTTGTGTCTCCTGTGAAAAAACTGAGGGGCTTCAGAGCAAAACTCATGCCGCCAGCCGCGCCACGGTGGCGAGCAGCGCCACCGGCTCCACCGGCTTCGCGAGCTGGGCGTCGTAGCCCGCGGTCAGCGCGGAGCGAGCATCGGCGGTAAGCACCGCCGCGCGCAGACAACCGCCCCGCTCGGCGGGCAGCGCGCGCAGCGCCCGGATAAAGGCGTCGTTCTTTTCCGAGAGCACCACGTCGGGCTGCCAGGCGCCGACCGTTTGCAACGCCTCCTGGACGCTCGACGCCACGCGCACGTCGGCGCCCGCGGCTTCCAACGGCTTGATCACGCCTTCATCTCTTTCGACCACCAGTACGCGTACCCCGCTGAGCAAGGGGCCTTCCGCCGCACGCGCCGGCCCCGGGGCGGGACCGCCCGCCAAGGTGAGCAGGTTGGAGATGATCTCGCCCTGGCGGCGCGCATTGCGCTCGATGACCTGCTCGCCCAGGTGCCCCGCCCAGGCGGCGATCGCCTGCGTGGGCGACAGTAGCTCGCGCAGCACCGCGAGCATCAGCTCGTGGCGTGCGCGGCTCGACTCCTCGGTCGTGACGCGCAGGCGCCGCTCGCGCTCGAGCGCGCGCGACAGGCCGTGCTCGGTGCGCTTGTGCTCCTCGATGTCGACGCAACCGCCCGCGTAACCGAGGAAGACCCCGTCGCCGGAAAAGCGCGGCGCGGCCCGGTCGACGATCCAGCGGTACTCGCCGTCGCGCCGGCGCAGGCGGTATTCGAGCTCGAAGGGCTCGCGCCGGTCGAAAGCGCGCACGCTGGTATCGAGCCAGCGCGCGAGGTCCTCGGGATGCACGCAGCTCACCCAGCCTTCGCCGAGCGCCTGCTCGAGCGTGTAACCGGTGTACTCGAGCCACGCGCGGTTCACGTCCTCGCAGGACATGTCAGGGCGCGCGCGCCACGTCATCAGCGGAAGGTTGTCGTCTGGTCTCATGCCATTCGGATCAGTGCTGAAGAGCCTGCAGCAGGAGCCGTGCCCGTAGCGTTTTCACTACTGCGGGCGAACACTGGCGACAGGTAGTTCTTACAGACTGGCCGACGACGTTACACGGACGCGGCCCTCGGAAAAATACGACTGTTCTAGGCATGGAGTTTGCTCCCCCTGTTTTGCTGCACTAACTTTCGAAGGAGTTCGTCATGCTGAGCTGGGCGCTTGCGTTTTTCATCATCGCCATCATCGCGGCGGTGTTCGGCTTCACCGGCATAGCTGCCGGCGCAGCCGAAATCGCCAAGATCCTGTTCGTTGTATTCGTCGTCCTCTTCCTGGTCTCGCTGGTCGCGGGACTGTTGAGAAGGCCTTAACTAGGAGCAAATATGAAACTCAAACTGAGCGGCATCGCTCTCGCTGTGGCGTTCGCTCTCGCCACCACAGCGCAGGCGCAAACCACCCAGACCCCGGCGAAGCGCGACACGGCCGACAAGCCGCGCACCGAGCAATCCTCACCGGGCAAGGCGAAGGACGCCGAGGAGGAGCGCATCGAGCAGCAGGCCAAGGCCGACAAGGCGAAGTGCGACGCCCTAAAAGCGAACGCCAAGGACATCTGCATGGCCGAGGCGAAAGGCAAGGAGAAGGTCGCCAAGGCCGAGCTCGACGCCAAGTACGCCAAGGACAAGGTCAAGGCCGAGCAGAAGGTGAAGGAAATGAAGGCCGAGGCCACCTACGAGGTCGCGAAGCAGAAGTGCGACGATCAGAAGGGCGAAGCGAAAGACGCGTGCATGAAGCAGGCGCGCGTGGAGCGCGACAAAGCCAAGGGCAGCGCCGAGAAGACCGCCGACGCCAAGCGCGACGACGCCAAGGAGCGTCCCGCCGCGACCGGCAGCACCGCGCCGGCGAAGCCGCAGAAGCAGTAGGGCAACGCAGGCCGCACGGACCTGCCCGGAAACGGGCAGGTCCGACGCATTTCGAATGGCGCGAGGACTCTGGAAAGGCGCGATCAGCTTCGGGCTGGTCAATGTCCCCGTCGAGCTTCATTCCGCGAAGAAACCTTCGTCCGAGCTCGACATGACGATGCTCGACAAGAGAGACCTCGCGCCGGTCGGCTACAAGCGCGTCAACAAGTCCACCGGCAAGGAAGTGCCGTGGAGCGAGGTGGTGAAAGGCTATGAGTACAAGGACGACCAATACGTGGTGATGTCGACCGAGGATTTCCGCCGCGCCAATCCGGATGCGGCGAAGACCGTCGACATCCTCGCGTTCGTCGAGCTCGCGGACATCGAGCCGCAATATTTCGACACGCCCTACTACCTCAAGCCCGAGAAGCGCGGCGAGAAGGCCTACGCGCTGCTGCGCGAGACGCTGGAAAAAGCCGGCAAGGCGGGCATCGCGAGCGTGGTGATCCGCACCAAGCAGTACCTCGCGGCGCTCGTCGCGCAGGAAGAGCTCCTGGTGCTGAACACGCTGCGCTACGCCGACGAGCTCAAGGCGCCCGCCGAGATGGAGATCCCGAAAGTGCGGGTGACGCCCAAGGAGCTCGACATGGCGCTGCGCCTGGTCGAGGACATGGCCGACGAGTGGCACCCGGAGAAGTACAAGGACACCTACCGCGACGACCTGATGAAGCGCATCAAGGAAAAGATCAAGGCCGGCGAGACCGAGGAGATCACCGAGCCGGAGAAGGAGCGTCGCGCAGAGAAAGGCGCCGAGGTCATCGACCTCATGTCTCTGCTGAAGAAGAGCGTGGAGCGAAAACCCGCCAAAGCCAAACGGCCAACGCGCAGGCGCCGGGCGGCGTAAGGGGATAAGCGTCACATGCCCAAGCGCCAAATTCGCTACGCGGTGGTCGGCCTCGGGCACATCGCCCAGGTCGCGGTGCTGCCGGCGTTCGCCAATGCGCGCCGCAACTCCCGGCTCGCGGCGCTGGTCTCGGGCGACCCGACGAAGCTCGAGTCGCTCTCGAAGAAGTACGGCGTCGACAAGACCTACGCCTACGAGCAATACGACGAGTGCCTGCGCAACGTCGACGCGGTGTACATCGCGCTGCCGAACAGCATGCATTGCGAATACGCGGTGCGCGCGGCGCGCGCCGGGGTGCACGTGCTGGTCGAGAAGCCGATGGCGGTCACCGAGGAGGAATGCCAGCGGATGATCGCAGCCGCGCGCGACGCGCGCGTGAAGCTGATGGTCGCCTACCGCCTGCATTTCGAACGCGCCAACCTCGAGGCCGGCGAGGTCGCGCGCTCCGGCCGGATCGGCGAGCCGCGCTTGTTCAACTCCACCTTCTGCACCCCGGTGGTGCCGGGCAACATCCGCGTGCGGCGCGACGTCGGCGGCGGCGTGCTCTACGACATCGGTATCTACTGCATCAACGCGGCCCGCGCACTCTTCGGCGACGAGCCGGTCGAGGTGCGCGCCGCCAGCGCCGGCACGCTCGACGAGGTCGAGGAGACGGTGAGCGCGGTGCTGCGCTTTTCGAACGAGCGCATGGCGAGCTTCACCGCCTCCTTCGGCAGCGCCAAGGTCTCCGAATACCGCCTGGCGGGCACCAAGGGCGACCTCGCGGTCGAGCCGGCGTACGACTACGCGCGGCCGCTCAAGCACCGCCTGACGCTCGACGGCGAGATGCGCGAGCGGCGCTTCGCCAAGCGCGACCAGTTCGCGCCGGAGCTGCTCTACTTCTCCGACTGCGTGCTGCAGAACGGCACGCCCGAGCCGGGCGGCGACGAAGGCCTGGCCGACGTGCGCGTGATCTGCGCGCTCTACCGCTCGGCCGAGACCGGTCAGCCGGTGCGCCTCGAGCCCTTCGCCAAGCGCGCGCGCCCGAGCCTGGAGCAGGAGATCCGGCGTCCGCCGATCGAAAAACCCGAGGTGATTCACGCCGAAGCACCGTCGGGCGAATGATTTTTTTACCCCCCAAAGGAGCAATCGAGATGAAAACCCTGATCGCAGCAGCCGTCGCAGCCGCCTTCGCCTTCCCGGCGTTCGCACAGCAGCAAAACCTCCCCGACTCGAAGGCACGCGCCGAGAATCGCGAGAGCGCGCAGAGCACGCTGCCGAGCGCGGAAGAACGCGCGGGCAACCGCCGCGAAGTGAGCAAGAGCGCCGCCGGCGCCACGCTCACGGGCAAGGTGAAGACCGCGCTCGCCTCCGACGCTGGCCTAAGCACCATGACGAACATCAACGTGGACAGCGCCGACGGCGTGGTTACGCTCAAGGGCAAGGTCGACTCGGCCGAGACCAAGAAGAAGGCCGAGCAGATCGCGAAGAAGGTCGACGGCGTGAAGCAGGTTAAGAACGAGCTTCGCGTCGAAGCGCCGAAGAAGGACAAGCAATCATAGACCGATGAACGACTCAGGCACGCCGCTCCTCTCGGTCGTCCAGACCCGGGACGGCGTGTGGAGCGTCAACGAGCGCGGGCCGGCGCGCGTGGCGATCGCGTACTTCCCCACCAAATGGGGCGCGATGCGACACGCCGTGCGCGTCGCCAAGGCGCAGCGCCGCTGCCGCGTCGCGGTTCTCGAACGCGGCGGCGTCGTGGCGCTCGCGCGCGACTACAAGCAGGAGGAATCATGAGGACCAGCACCTTCGCATTGATTCTTGGCATCGCCTATCTCGGCGCCGGCGTTCTTGGCCTGATCCCGGCCGCGCTGATGCCGCCACCGGCGGACGCGCCGCCGACCAGCGTGACCCTGCTCTACGGGTACCTGCTCGGCCTGTTCCCGGTGAACGTGCTGCACAGCGCCGTGCACGTCGCGATCGGCGCCTGGGGCCTCGCGGCCTGGCGCGGCATGGCGAGCCCCACCGTGTACGCGCGCTCGCTCGCGATCTTCTACGGCGCGCTCGCGGTGATGGGCCTCATCCCCGGGATGAACACGCTGTTCGGAATGCTGCCGATGCACGGCCACGACGTCTGGCTGCACGCGGGCACTGCGGCGGTGGCGGCCTATTTCGGCTGGCGCAACGAGGTTCAAATGGACAGAAGACACCTGACGGATCGCCGCCAGCGCATGCTGCCGGTGGCGCGCGAGCGCCGGCTCGGCCTCGCCGACCGCCGGCACCTGGCCTACAGCGGAGCCTGAGCAAGACCCGCCGGACAAGTCCTCATAAATGAACCGGCCGCGCCCGTCGCGCAAAAAGCGCTAGACTCACGGCCGGCAAGGGGGAGAACCATAAGAACCGCGACGTTCGCGCTGTTTGTGGGGATCGCGTATCTGAGCGCCGGGCTGCTCGGCCTGGTGCCGGCGGCGCTCACCACGCCGCCGCCGGATGCGCCGAAGGTCAGCGTCGCCATTCTCTACGGCTACCTGCTCGATCTTTTCCCGGTCAACGTGGTGCACAGCGGCGTGCATCTTGCGATCGGCGCCTGGGGCCTCGCCGCCTGGCGGGCCGACCACGACGGCCACGGCTTCGGCAGCCCGAAAACCTACGCGCGCGCGCTTGCCATCCTGTACGGCGCGCTCGCCCTGCTCGGCGTCATTCCCGGCATGAATACCCTCTTCGGGCTGGTGCCGATCCACGGCCACGACGTCTGGCTGCACGCCGGCACCGCCGCGCTCGCTGCCTACTTCGGCTGGCGCACGGAGAACTGGGTCGAGCGCCGCCAGGTCGCCGTCGGCGAAGATACCGACCGCCGGAAGGTCGCTCTGCCCGTCGAGCGCGAGCGCCGGCTCGGCCACGCCGACCGCCGGGTGCCGGGCAGCGAGGTCTAGGAGTTTTTGGGCGGCTTCCCACTGTAGGCTTCGGCCATGAAGCCGCCTTTCCGCGCCGACCACGTCGGCAGCCTGCTCCGCCCGCCGGCGCTGAAGGACGCAAGGGAAAAGGCGAAGCGCGGCGCCGTCTCCGCTGAAAAACTCAAGGAAGTCGAAGACCAATCCATCCGCCAGGCGGTGGCCATGCAGGAAGCCGCCGGGCTGCAATCGATCACCGACGGCGAGTTCCGGCGCGCTTTCTGGCACGTCGACTTCCTGACCGGGTTCGACGGCATCGTCGCGACGCAGGGCCAATACGCGCTCAAGTTCCACGGCGAGGGCGGCGCCGAGGCCGAGACGCGCTCCATGATGGTGGTGCAGGCGAAAGTGAAGCGCTCGCGGCCGGTCATGGTCGATCACTTCCGCTTCCTCAAGAAGGCGACCAAGAAAACCGCGAAGCTCTGCATCCCCGCGCCCACGTACCTGCACATGCGCGGCGGGCGCAGGGTGGTCAACGAGAAGGCTTATCCGGACGTTGAGGAGTTCTGGAGCGACATCACGCTCGCGTACCGGCAGGAGATTTCCGACTTGGTTGCGGCGGGGCTCGAGTACCTGCAGATCGACGACGTGTCGTTCGCATGCCTGTGCGATGAGAACATCCGCGCGCAGGTGAAGCGCGATGGCGAGGATCCCGCCGATTTGCCGCTGAAGTATTCGAAAGTGATCAGCGGTCTGCTCTCCGGACGTCCCACATCCCTGGGCGTAACCATGCACACCTGCCGCGGCAACCACGCGAGCATGTGGATGGCCGAGGGCGGCTACGACGCGGTGGCCGAGGCGGTGTTCCAGACCGAGGTCGACGGCTTCTTCCTCGAGTACGACACCGCGCGCGCCGGCGGCTTCGAGCCGCTGCGCTTCGTGCCCAAGGGAAAGAAGGTGGTTCTCGGCCTGGTTTCCACCAAGAAACCGCAACTGGAGGACAAGGCGGCGCTCAAGCGCCGGATCGACGAAGCTTCGAAGTACGTGCCGCTGGAGAACCTCTGCCTTTCGCCGCAATGCGGCTTTGCATCAAGCGAGGTCGGCAACAAGCTCACCGAGGACGACCAGAAGCGCAAGCTCGCGCTGGTCGCCGAAACTGCAAGAGAAATCTGGGGTTAGAATCGCACACTCTTTAGGAGGAGGGTCAGGATGAAGAAGCTCGTCGTCGCCGCGGCGCTCGCCGCGGCCTTCGGTTCCGCGCACGCGCAGCAGGCGGTCAAGATTGGCATGCCGCTCACGCTATCGGGCCAGTTCGCCGACGCCGCCAACCAGATGCTGAATGGCGCGCGCACCTACATGAAGATGCACGGCGACACCGTCGCCGGCCGCAAGATCGAGCTGATCACCAAGGACGTGGGCGGCCCCGCGCCCGACGTCGCCAAGCGCCTCTCGCAGGAGCTGGTGGTGCGCGACAACGTCGACATCCTCGCGGGCTACGTGCTGACGCCCAACGCGATGGCCGGCGGCGACGTCTCGGCCGAGGCGAAGAAATTCATGGTGGTGATGAACGCCGCGACCTCGGTGGTGATCACCAAGTCGCCCTACATGATCCGCACCTCGGTCACCCTGCCGCAGGTGATGGAGACCTTCGGCACCTGGGCCGCGACCAAGGGCGCCATCAAGCAGTCCTACACCATGGTCACCGACTACGGCCCGGGCCACGACTCGGAAAACGCGTTCCAGACCGCGTTCAAGGCCGCCGGCGGCACCATCGTCGGCTCGGTGCGCTTCCCGGTCGCCAACCCCGACTTCTCGGCCTTCGTGCAGCGCGCCAAGGACCTCGGCCCCGAGTCGATCTTCATCTTCATCCCCGGCGGCGCGCAGCCCGCGGCGCTCGGCAAGGCCTTCGCGGAGCGCGGCATCGACAAGAAGAAGACCCGCGTGCTCGGCTCGGGCGAAACCACCGCGGAAGCCGCGCTGAAGAGCATGGGCGACACCGCGCTCGACATCATCACCGCCTGGCACTACGACTACATGTCGTCGAACCCGCTCAACCAGAAGTTCGTCAAGGAATACCAGGCCGTGTCGAACGGCCGCAACCCGGACTTCTTCTCGATCGGCGGCTACGACGGCATGCACGCGATCTACGAGACGCTCAAGAAGACGAACGGCAAGACCGACGCCGAGGCGATGATCGCCGCCGCGAAGGGCCTGAAGTGGGAGAGCCCGCGCGGCCCGATGATGATCGACCCGGACACGCGCGACGTGGTGCAGAACGTCTACATCCGGCGCGTGCAGAAGGTGAACAACGAGCTGGTGAACGTGGTGTTCGACACCATTCCGATGGTGAAGGACCCGGCCGGCGAGCGCAGGAAGAAGAAGTAGAGACGCCACAGAATCGTTGATGCTGTCTTCGGCCGTAGGCGTCCTGTTCGACGGGTTCGCCTACGGGATGCTGCTGTTCCTGCTGTCGGTGGGGCTGTCGGTGACGCTCGGGATGATGAACTTCGTCAACCTGGCGCACTGCAGCTTCGCCATGGTCGGCGGCTACGCCACCTTCCATCTCATGACGCGCCTCGGCTGGCCGTTTCTCGCCACGCTGCCGATGGCGTTTCTCGCGGGCGCCCTGATCAGCATCGTTCTGGAGAGAACGCTCTACCGCCATCTCTACCGCGCGAGCGACCTCGATCAGTGCTTGCTGACGATCGGCATCGTATTCATCTCCGTGGCCGCCTACGCCTGGTTCTACACCACCGAGCAGCAGTCGATCCGCGTGCCCGACTGGCTGCAGGGCGCGCAGCACGTCGGCGGGATGACCTTCGCCAACTACCGCATGTTCCTGGTCGTGGTTGGGCTCGCGATCACCGCGCTGCTGATCCTTTTTCTGGAGAAGACCCGCTTCGGCGCGCGCATCCGCGCCGCGGTCGACAACCAGCGCATGGCGCGCGGCCTGGGCATCGACGTCGACCGCGCTTTCATGTTCACCTTCGCGCTCGGCGGCGGCCTCGCCGGTCTGGGTGGCGCGCTCTCGATCCAGGTGGTCGGCCTCGACCCGACCTTCGCCCTCGCCTACCTCGTGTACGTGCTGATCGTGGTGGCGGTCGGCGGGCTGGGCTCGATCGGCGGCTCGTTCGCCGCCGCGGTGGTGCTCGGCATCAGCGACATGGCCGGCAAGTACTACTTCCCCTGGCTGGGAGCCTTCCTCATCTACCTCGTGATGGTGGCGCTGCTCATGTGGCGCCCCGCCGGCCTCTTTGGCAAGCGCTAGCAGCATTGCCAGCACGCATTTCCATGCCAAGGTGCGCTGGCACCCGCTGGAGATCGTGTTCTGGCTGTGCACCCTGCTGCCTTTCGTCCTCACGCCGAGCTATCTCTCGCTCGCGAGCCAGATCGCGATCACCGCGCTGTTCGCGCTCTCGCTCGACCTCATTCTCGGCTACGCCGGCATCGTTTCGCTCGGCCACGCCGCGTTCTTCGGCGTGGGCGCCTATACCGCCGGCCTGCTCGCCAAGCATTACTGGAGCGAACCCCTCAGCGGGCTGGTCATCGCCGCGGTGGCGGCTGGCGTCGTCGGCTACGCGCTCAGCCACATCGTCGTGCGCTTCCGGCACCTCGCGCTCATCATGCTCACCATGGGCTTCGGCCTGCTGCTGCACGAGGCCGCTAACAGCGCGAGCGCGCTCACCGGCGGCGCCGACGGGCTGCAGGGCTTCCGCGTGCCGGCGGTGCTCAGCTTCAAGTTCGACATGTTCGGCCGCAGCGCCTACGCCTATTCGCTCGCCGTTCTGTTCCTGTGCTTCCTGGCGGCGCGCAGAATCATTCATTCCCCCTTTGGCCTCGCGCTGCGCGGCATCCGCGAGAACGCGCTGCGCATGCCGGCGATCGGCGCGCCGAGCCGCGCGCACCTGCGCAAGGCCTACACCATCGCCGCGGTCATGGCGGGCATCGCGGGCGCGCTCCTCACGCACACCACCTCCACGGTCTCGCTGGAGACGCTTTCCTTCGGCCGCTCCGCTGACGTGCTGGTGATCCTGATCCTGGGCGGCGCCGGCCGGCTTTACGGCGGCATCATCGGCGCCGTCATCTACATGGTGGCGCGCGACCAGTTCTCGGGCATCAACCCGCAGTACTGGTATTTCTGGATCGGGCTGCTGCTCGTGATGGTGGTGATGTTCCTGCCGAACGGGATCCTGGGTGGAATTAGCGCTCTCTACAAGAAATCTAAATAGGCGATTCGGCTCGCTCGTTGTCGCGCAGGACATCGCGCTCGAGCTGCCGCAGGGCGTGCGCTACGCGCTGATCGGGCCGAACGGCGCCGGCAAGACGACGCTCATGAACCTGATGACCGGCATGCTGGCGCCCGATTCCGGCCAGATTTTCCTTGCCGGCGAGGACATCACCTCGCTCAGGGCCGACACGCGCGTGCGCAAGGGACTCGCGCGCACCTTCCAGATCAACGCCCTCTTCCCGCGGCTGAGCCCGCTCGAGGCGGTCACGCTCGCGGTGCTCGAGCGCGAAGGCCATGCGCACAACTGGTGGCGCGGCCTGCCGCGCTTTGCCGGCGCCATCGACGAGGCGCACGCGATCCTGCAGTCCCTGAAGATCCCGCCGACCCGGGAAACCCGGGAGCTTCCCTACGGCCAGCAGCGCCTGCTCGAGATCGCGCTCGCGCTCGCCACGCGCCCGCGCGTGCTGCTGCTCGATGAGCCCGCGGCGGGCGTGCCCAAGGACGAGAGCGCGGTGTTGTTCGACGCGATCGCGAACCTGTCGCGCGAGCTCACGATCCTCTTCATCGAGCACGACATGGACGTGGTGTTCCGCTTCGCGAGCCGCATCATCGTGATGGTCGGCGGGCGCATCCTGGTGCAAGGCCCGCCCGACGAGATCGCGCGCGATGAGCGCGTGCGCGAGGTCTACCTCGGAAAAGCCCATGCTTGAGATCAAGGGCGTCCGCGCGGGATATGGCGAAGCGGTCGTGCTCGACGATATCTCGCTCGCGCTCGCGCCGGGTGCAAGCCTCGCGGTGCTCGGCCGCAATGGCGTCGGCAAGTCGACCTTGCTGCTAACCGTGATGGGCTATACCCGTCTCCATCACGGCAGCATCGCCTTCCAGGGTCGGGACATCACGAACCTGGCACCCCACCGCCGCGCGCAGCTCGGCATCGGCTGGGTGGCGCAGGAGCGCGAGATCTTCCCCTCGCTCACGCTCGAGGAGAACCTGACGGTGGCGGCGCGTCCCGGCCGCTGGACGCTGGACGCCGTTTACAAGCTATTTCCCAGGCTGCGGGAAAGAAGAGCGAACATGGGGAACCAGCTCTCCGGCGGCGAGCAGCAGATGCTCGCCATCGCGCGCGCGCTCATGACCAATCCCAGCGTGCTGCTGCTCGACGAGCCCCTCGAGGGCCTGGCGCCGGTGATCGTCGAGGAGCTGGCGAATGCCCTGAAAAATCTCCGCGGCACGGCGATGCTGCTGGTCGACCCGCATACCGAGATCGCGCTCTCGCTCACCGAGGACGCGGTGATCATCGAGCGCGGCCGCATCGTGCACCGCGCGCGCTCGGCTGAGCTCGCGCGCGATCCCGCGATGGCCGAAAAGGTCCTTGGCCTAGGCGTCGGCTGACTTGCCTCGCTGCCGGTACAGCCAGAGCAGTAACGCGATCAGCGTGCCGCCGGGGAGCAGGAATTCCACCAGCAAATAAGGGCTCACACTGCGCGCGCCTTCGATGATTCGCTTCATACGGCGCCATGCTGCGCGCCGCGCCTTACCGAAGGGTTTCCCGCTCCGCCGGGCGCGTTACGCCTGAAACCTTGCGCGGCTCCTACAGCAGTAGCCGCGGCAGGACGAGCACCACCCAGGGGACATAGGCGATCACCAGGAGCGTCGCGACCAGGATCGCGATGTAAGGCAGCATCGGCAGCGTCACCGCGCTCAGGCTGACGCGCCCGATCTGTGCCACTACCACGAGCAGCAATCCGACCGGAGGCACGACCAGGCCGATGCCGAGCGCGGCGACCGCCAGCAGCCCGAAGTGCAGCGGATCGATGCCGTACTTGGCCACGGTCACCGAAAGGATCGGGTAGAAGATGATGAGCGCCGGCAGGCCGTCGAGCAGGCTCGCAAAGATGATCAGCGTGATGGTGACGAGCGCGAGCAGGAGGAACGGCGACGAGGTGATCTGCTGCAGCGTGTTGGCGATCATTTGCGGCACGCCGGTCGTGGCGAAGGTCCACGACATGCCGGTCGCGACGCCGGCGAGCACCGACACTGCCGCCGTGGTGATGCCGGTCTGGACCAGCATGCGCCCGAGGTCCTTGCGCGTGATCTCGCGGTAGATCACGACGTCGAGCACTAGCGCGTAGATCACCGCGAGCACGGCGGCCTCGGTCGCGGTGGTCACGCCGCCGAGGATCCCGCCGAACAGCACGACCGGCATGCCGAGCGGCAGGATGGCCTCGCGCAGTGCATGACGCAGAGCGGCCCACGAGAAGCGGCCGCGGGCGCCCGGCAGCACGCCGCGGCGCGCCTGGATGTGGATCACGATCGCGAGCGTGAGCGCCATCAGGATGCCGGGCAGGAAGCCGGCGATGAACAGCGCCGAGATCGACAGGCCGGACATCGCGCCCAGGATCACCATCACGAGGCACGGCGGGATCAGCATGCCCATGCCCGAGGCCGCGGCGACGATCGCGGCGGCGCGCTCGGGCGGATAGCCCGCCTTCACCAGCGACGGGATCAGGATCGAGCCGATGGCCGAGGCGTCGGCCACCGACGAGCCCGAGATGCCGGAAAAGAGCACCTCCGAGGCCACCACCACGATGCCGAGGCCGCCGCGGATGTGGCCGACGATCGCCGAGGCGAGCCCCACCAGGCGGCGCGAGATGCCGCTCGTCTCCATCAGCGCGCCGGCGAGAACGAAGAGCGGGATCGCGACGAACGGGAACGGCTCGATGCCCGACATCATCTTCTGCGCCATGGTCTCGAGCGGGATGCCGAGCGCGATGAAGCCGGCGATCGTGGCCAGCGCCATGCTGAAGGCGACCGGCATGCCGAGCACCAGCAGCGCGACGAACACGATGACGAGGACGATCATGCGCCGCGCGCGCGGCGCTCGAGCAGCACCGGCAGGTCCATCAGCATGAACAGCACCCCGGAAATCGGCAGTACCAGGTAGCCGGTTCCGACCGAGAAAGGCAGCGTGGGATACATCTGCAGGGCCGAGGCCTCGACGATGCGCCAGCCGTACACCACCATGAAGGCGCCGAGGCTCCAGACCACCGCGTGCTCGAGCCACTCGAGCGCGCTGCGCCAGCGCGGCCCGAGGAAGCGCACCACCAGGTCAACGCCGTAGTGCGCGCGGTAGCGCACCGCGAGCGCGGCGCCGAGGTACGACAGCCACTGGTAGCAAAGGGTGGTGAACTCCTCCGACCAGACGATCGGCTCCTGCACCGCGTAGCGGAACACCACCTGCGCGGCGACCATCGTCGCGATGGTCACCACCAGCGCGGCGACGACCGCGCGCAGCGCCCGTTCGGTAAGGCGGAAAACCAACGCCTTAGGGGATGCCGGCTTCCTTCAGCGCCTTGTCGACCAGGGGCGACTTGACGCGATTCTTGAACGCCTGCACCACCGGCAGCGTCGACTTGCGGAACGCGGCGATGTCGGGCTCGGTGACCACCACGCCCGCGTTCGCCATGAAGCCGACCACGCGGTCGTTGGCGGTGTTCGGGTTGCTGGTGAAGTACTCGGAGTCGACCTTGAAGAAGGCCTTCGACGCCTCGTCGAGCACCTTCTTCTGTTCCGCGTTGAGCGCGTTCCACTTCTTCAGGTTCATGATCACCACGCCCGAGGCGCGGCCGTGGTTGGTGAACGAAAGGTGCTTCGCGACCTCGTGATTCTTCAGCGCCCAGAGCAGCTGCGGTCCGGTGGCGTTGCCGTCGATCTGGCCCTGCTGGATCGCGCTGTAGACCTCGGGCGTGCCCATCGGCACCGGGATCGCGCCCATCGCCTTGATCATGTCGACCTGCATCGGGTCCTGCATCACGCGCAGCTTCAGGCCCTTCATGTCCTCGGGGGTGCGCACCGGGCGCTTGCTGTTCAGCACCGCGAGCGAGCCGCCATCGGCGAACACCAGCACCTTGAGGCCGTGCGGCTCCATCTTCTTGCCGAGCTCGGCGACGATCGGCCCCTGCAGGAACTTGATCCAGTCCTCGTACTTCACCCAGACGAACGGCAGGCCGAAGATGCCGTGCTCGGGCACCAGCTGCTGGCTCACCTGCGAGGCGACCACGCTGATGTCGATCGCGCCGACCTTGGTCGCTTCCATGATCGCCTTCTGGTCGCCGAGCACACCGGCGGGGAACAGCTCGACCTTCAGCATGCCGCTCTTGTCGGTGACCGCCTTGAAGGCTTCCATCGCCGGGAAGTAGGCGAAGGTCTTCGGCAGCGCGTCGGCGAACTTGAGCTCGGTCTGGGCGAACGCGCTGCACGCGGCAAAGAGCGCGGCGACGAAGACGAAAGCGATTTTCCTCATGGGCATCCTCCTCCAGCCGAGAATACTACGAACCGCCGCCGCCACGGTGCACGGATTCGAACGAATCGATGCTGCGCTCGAGGTCGGCGAGCAACGACAGGGTCTTGCGACCGGCGGCGCGCGCGCGGCCAATGGTGGTCAGCAACTCGGTGATCGAGGCGGCCTGGGCGCTATGCCGCCCCCGCAGAAACCCGAGGATGTCCTGCTCGTAATCCTGCACGCGCACGCTGGTGGCTGCTGCTCCGCAAGAGCAGCCCGCCGCAAACACCACGTGTCCGCCGGAAACACGCTGCCACTTGCCGAGCAGGCGCAGGGCTTCCACCGCGGGTTGTTTCGCTTTCATGAGGTCCTGCACGTAATACTATCGGGCACTTGCGCGCCCGTACCCGCCTGGCTGCCGACATCGGCGGCACCTTCACCGACGTCGCGGCGTTCGACGAAGCGAACGGCCAGCTCCTGCTCGGCAAGACGCTCTCCACGCCGCGCCGCCTGGTCGACGGCATCTCGCAGGGCGTCGAGAAGGCCGGGGCGCGCTTCGCCGACGCGGGCCTGTTCCTGCACGGCTCGACCATCGCCATCAACACCATGCTCGAGCGCACCGGGGCGAGGACCGCGCTGCTCGTCACCGAAGGCTTCCGCGACAGCTACGAGATCGGCCGCATCAACCGCCCGGACTCGTACAACCTGTTCTTCCGCAAGCACGTGCCGCTCGTCGAGCGCGCGCTGCGCTTCGAGGTGCGCGAGCGCATGACCGCGGCGGGCGAAGTGCTCGTGCCGCTGAACGAGGCGCAGGTGGACGCGCTGTGCGAGCGCCTCGAAGCGGAGAAAGTCGACGCGGTCGCCATCCTGCTGCTGCACTGCTACGTGAACCCGGTGCACGAGCAGCGCGTGAAGCGCATCGTGCAGCAGCGCCTGCCGCGCGCCTTCGTCAGCGCCTCGCACGAGCTGTCGCAGGAGTATCGCGAGTTCGAGCGCTGCTCGACGACCGTCGCGAACGCCTACATCGGTCCGCGCGTCAGCCGCTACGTGGCCGACATCGACACGCATATCAAGAGCCGGCAATTCGACGGTGCCTTCCTGCTGGTGCAGTCGACCGGCGGCCTGTACCAGTCGCGCCAGGCGCAGACCGAGTGCGTGCGCATGCTCGAGTCCGGTCCGGCGGCGGGCGTGGTCGGCGCGCAAGCCTTGTGCAGGGAATTGAAGCTTGAGGACGCCGTGGCGTTCGACATGGGCGGCACCACGGCCAAGGCCGGCGTGATCTACGGCGGCGAGGTGCTGACCGCGACCACGGCGCTGGTCGGCGGCTACAACGAGGCGCTGCCGATCCAGATCCCGATGGTGCACATCTCGGAGGTCGGCACCGGCGGCGGCAGCATCGCCGCGGTCGACGCCGCCGGCGCGCTGCGCGTCGGGCCGCAGAGCGCGGGCGCCGATCCCGGCCCGGCGTGCTATGCGCTCGGCGGCACGCGGCCCACCGTGACCGACGCCAACCTGGCGCTCGGCCGGCTGGCCGCCGACCGCTTCCTCGGCGGCGAGATGAAGCTCAACGAGGCCGCGGCGCGCCGCGCGATCGCCGAGCACGTCGCCGAGCCGCTGGGGCTGTCGCTGGTCGAGGCCGCGAGCGGCATCCTGCGCATCGCGGTCTCGTCGATGTCGTACGCGGTGAAGGGCGTGTCGACCGAGCGCGGCCTGGACGCCGCCGCGTTCTGCCTGATCGCCTACGGCGGCGCCGGCCCGCTGCACGCCACGCAGATCGCGCGCGAGATCGGCATGTCGCGCATCATCGTGCCGCGCGCACCCGGCCACTTCTGCGCCTTCGGCATGCTGCACTCGGACCTGCGCTACGACTTCGTGCGCACCTGGTTCACCCGCCTGGAGGACGCGCCCTTCGCCGAGATCGAGCGCATCTACGAGCGGCTGATCGCGCAGGGCCGGCAGGCGCTCGACGAGAGTGGGGTCAAGTTCTCGCGCACCACCGTCGCCTACGCCGCCGACATGCGCTACGTCGGCCAAGAGCACCCGGTGACCGTCGACCTCTCGCCGTCGGTGTTCAAGAAGCGAGACCGCGACGCGATCAAGCACCACTTCGACGAGGTGCACCAGCTGCGCTACGGCACCAGCGCGCCCGAGGAGCGCGCCGAGATCGTGAGCCTGCGCGCGACCGTCACCGGCCTCCTGAAAAAGCCGCCTCTAGAACGTGTTCCTCGAAGCGGCGCCGCGCCCACGCGTGCGGCGCAACGCGGTACGCGAACAGTCTATTTTTCGGATAGGAATCTGAAAACCCCCGCCTATGCCCGCGGCGAGCTGAAGGCGGGCAACCGTATTTCCGGCCCGGCGCTGATCGAGGAGCACGCCTCCACCACCGTGCTCCTGCCCGGCGACCGGATGCAGGTCGACAGCTTCGGCAACCTGGTGATCGAAGTGGGGAAGCACCGATGAGACCGAAGAAAGCCGATCCGGTGCTCACCGAGATCGTGCGCAACGGCGTGATCGCGGTGACGGAAGAAATGAAGTCGAACCTGATGCGCACCGCCTACAACATGATCATCTACGAGGCGCTCGACTTCACCTGCGGCCTGTTCACCGCCGACGGCCGCACGGTGTCGATCGGCATGGGCCTGCCGAGCTTCATCCGCGGCATGGCGAACGTGGTGAAGGCGGAGCTCGAGCACTTCGGCGCCGACGGGCTCGAGCCGGGCGACATCCTGGTGACCAACGACGCCTATACCACCGGCAGCCACCTCAACCACTTCACCTTCAGCCTGCCGATCTTCGAGCGCGGCAAGCTCTGCGCCTGGGCCGCGTGCATGGCGCATTGGCCCGACGTCGGCGGCACCCTCGGCGGGGTCACCACCGACATCTACTCCGAGGGGATCCAGATCCCGCTCATGAAGTACCAGAAGGCCGGGGTGGTGAACCGGGAGCTGGTCGAGATCATCCGCATGAACGTGCGCATCCCCGAGCGCGCGATGGGCGACCTGCGCGCGCAGGTGATCGCGGTGAAGACCGGCGAGCGGCGCTTCCTGGAGCTCGTGCGCCGTTATGGCCGCGAAGAGGTGACCGCCGCGATCGAGAACATCATGAACAACTCCGAAGCCGCGGCGCGGGCGAGGACGAAAACCATTCCCGACGGCACCTACGAAGCCGAGTCGTTCATGGACGACGACGGCTACACCGCGGGCGAGCGCGTACCGATCAAGGTGCGCGTGATCAAGAAAGGCGACCAGATGACGATCGACCTTTCCGACATCAGCCCGCAGGTACAGGGCTTCTTCAATTCCGGGCCGAGCACCGGCCAGTCGTGCGCCCAGGTCGCCTACAAGTGCCTCACGTCCCCCACCGACTACCCGGTGAACGACGGCAGCTTCCGCCCGCTCAAGGTGATCGTGCCCAAGGGCAAGGTGGTGAGCGCGGTCAAGCCCGCGGCGATGCGCTGGTGGATGACCTTCCCGATGACCGTGGTCGATACCGTGATCAAGGCGCTCTCCGAGGCGATCCCCGAGCGCACCGCGGCCGCGCACCACGCCGACCTGGTGTTCGCGATGATCCACGGCATCTCGCCGCGCGACGGCCGCTTCTATATCGCCGCGTGCGGACCGGCGGGCGGCGGCTGGGGCGCGCGCTTCAACGGCGACGGCATGAGCGGCGTGGTGTGCTCCAACGACGGCGACACCCACAACAGCCCGTGCGAGCAGCTCGAGGCCAAGTATCCGATCCTCTTCGAGCGCTTCTGCCTGCGCACCGACTCGGGCGGGCCGGGACGGCACCGCGGCGGCCTCGGCACCGAGCAGGTAGTGCGCGCGCTCGCGCCGATCACGGTCGATGTGCAGGCCGAGCGCATGCACTGCGCGCCGTGGGGAATCCGCGGCGGAATGGCCGGCAAGGGCAACTACGTCACCACGCGCATCGACGGCCGGGAGGATACCGACCGCGCGAACGCCAAGCTGCGCAACCAGCGCCTCAAGCCCGGCGATGCGCTCATCCTGCGCACCGGCGGCGGCGGCGGCTTCGGCGACCCGCGCGCGCGGCCCGCCGAAACCGTGGCGAACGACGTGCGCCAGGGCTATGTGAGCGCGGAGCTGGCGCGCGACGCCTACGGAGTCATCCTTAAGACCGACGGCAGCGTCGATTCCGAATCTACAAAAAAAGAGCGGGCGCATCGCCCGCTCTCCGCCGTGGCGAAAATCCGGGCCTAGTACTTCTTGTCTTTGTCCTTCTCGGCCGTGGTGCCGCCGCTCGCGGCGCTCTGGTTGCTGGTCTGGCTCTGCGTAGTCGTGTTTTTGTCGCCCTGCACCTGCGCGTTCTGACCCTGGTTAGCTTGATTGGTGGCCGAGCCGGCGCCGCTCGCGCTCGTGTTGCCCTGCGCGCTACCCGCCGACTGGCTGCCCGCGCCGGCCGATTGGCTGGTTGAGCCGGTACTGGCGGAATCATTGTGACGCCCGCCGTGGCGCTCGTCGTTCTTGCCGTGGCCCTTGCCGTACTCGTGGCCTTTCGCCCAGCCCTTGCCTTTGCCGCCGCGCTCCTTCTCCTCGCCGCTGGCGCCCGTCGTGCCCGACGAAGCCGATCCGCTCGTGCCCGACGAAGCCGAGCCGCTGGTGCCCGACTGCTGCGTGTTCGAAGTCTGGTTCTCGTTGCCGATGGTCTGCCCGCTCTGATTGCCGGTGCCGATCTGCGGGTTGCTTTGTACGTTCGGCGACACAGTGATATCGCCGGTCTTCGGATTGGCCGTGACCTGCGCGAACGCAAGCTGGCTGAACGAAGCAGCCACAAAGCCCGTAAGGGCATAACGGAAGATCTTACGCATCAGGGTTCTCTCCTGGAGTGGTTTCCCCGTGGACGGGGTATGCCACCCTTGCTGCAAGGGCTGTGCCTATTGGCGGGCGACCATGGCCTCAAGCATTCGCCGCGCGGCCATCGGCGCGGCGTCGACCGCGATATCGACGCGCGGCCGGGTCGCGTCCAGGTTGCGCTGCTGCGCCTCGAGCACCGGAAAGTCCTCGTTGAATACCGCGACCATGTCGACGGAAAAAATCTTCTCCATCTCGGCATCGTCCAGGGCGAAGTTGCGCACGAAGCCGAAGAAATAGTGGGTGGTGCCGGCGGTTTCCGGCGTCGGCGCGCTAAGCGCCATCAGGTCGATCCGCCTGGTCGAATCCTCGCAGCCGGCGAAATTCACCGTGAAGCACGGCGGCACGTGCTCGACGATCTGCCAGCGGTCGACGTTGCCCGCGAAGCCGCCGGCCCTCTGGTAGAGCGGCGGCGGCGGGCGGTCCCGGATCCAGCGCGTGAGCTTCACCATGCGCTCGCCCCGCTCCACCGTGGCCGGAAATTCCGTGATCGAAGGCGCGCCGATCGAGCCGGCGTGGACGTAGGCGAGGTGCGTGACGTCCAGCACGTTGTCCGCGATCAATTGGTAGTTGCACTGGAGGTGCACGCGCTCGGGCCGGGTGAAAGCCCATTCCTCGTGATCGGCCCACCACCAGTTCGGGATCAGCGTCGGGTCGGCCTTGGCGGAATCGCCCATCCAGATCCAGACCCAGTTGTATCGCTCGCGGACTGGATACACGCGGATCCGAGCCTGCGGGGGAATGGACTGTTGCCCGGGGATCTCGACGCACTTTCCGGACGCATCGAACTTCAGGCCGTGGTAGCCGCAGCGCAGATCGTCGCCCTCGAGCTTGCCCATCGAGAGCGGCAGCTGGCGGTGGCAGCACCGGTCCTCGAGCGCGACGACTTCGCCCTGCTCTTTCCGATAGAGAACGACGGGCTCGCCGAGCAGAACCCTGCCCAGCGGCGTCCTGGACACCTCCCGGTCCCACGCGGCGACGTACCAGGAATTACGCAGGAACACGCTTAGGCCGCGCGCGCCTCGACGACCAGGGCTTGCGCCGTGCAACGGAAAGGCGCCTCGCCACCGAGCGCGGCGAGCGCGGCCGCCGCGTTGTCAATCACCCGATCGATGCTGACGCCGCGCTGCGCGAATAGCGCGCCGCGCGGTGTGCCCTTGAGCTGGCCGGTCGCGTACTCGCGCGCGCTGGCAGCGCGCACGTCCAGGCGTACCGGCTCCATGCGCGCCTCGCCAAAGCGTGCGCCGGTGAGCAGCGAGCCGAGCAGCGCCCGGTCGTTGAACTCGAACGGCCCGCGGAAGCGCATTTCGGGGTCGTCGGGGAACATCGTCTCGATTACGTCGTTGGTCGCGCGGCTCTGCGGATTGGCGTCGAGACCGTCCCAGACGTTGAACAGCAGGACTCCGCCCGGGCGCAGCACGCGCCGCGCCTCGCGAAACACGGCCTTCTTGTCCGGCACGAACATCACCCCGAACGCGCACACCAGGGCGCCGAAGCTCGCGTCCGGGAACGGCAGCGCGGCCGCGTCGGCTTTCTGCCATTCGATCCTGCCGGCGACCTTGCCCCGGGCGTACTGGAGCATGGCGTCGCTGAGGTCGGTCGCGACCAGGCGCACGCCGCGGTCCAGGCGCTCGCGCAGCCTGCGGGTCACGACGCCGGTTCCGCAGGCCACCTCCAGCACGTCGCCCGGCGGCTTTTCAGGCAGCCGCCGCGCGAGATCCACGCCAAACACGTCGAACTGCGCGGGCCCCATGATGCTGTCGTAGTACTCGGGCATCGAGCCGTCGAAGTTGGCCGAGATTTCGACCACGACTGCCTCTTAGCGCGGCCGGCGGCCCACCAGGTAGCGCACGCCCGAAGGACCGATGTCCTCGACGTGGCGGCAGCCCGCCTGCATGGAGAACTCGTCTCCCACGCCGTACTTGCGCGCCTTGCCGTCGACGGTAAGGGTGATATCGCCTTCCAGCACCAGCGCGAGCACGTCGAACGGATGCGAGTGCTCGGGATTGTGCTGATTCGGCCGTAAGGAGTTGGTGCGGATCTCCGGGAAACCCTCGGCCTTCAGCCTTGCTTCGAATGCCTTTGCGTCCATAACGCCTCCTTACTTCATCTTGAGAAGCTGCATCGCGTTGCCGAAATAGATGCGCCGGCGGTCTCCGAGCTTGAGCTTCATGCCGTCGAGCGCCTTGATGGTCTCGCGGATGAAGAGCGGCCCGCCCTCGGGATCGAACGGGCAATCGGTGCCGAACAGAACCCGGCTCGACCCGTAGAAATCCAGCCCGCAACGGATCGCCGACTTCGAGCCGTTCACCGAGGTGTCGCCGTAGAACATGCGGAAGAACTCGACCGGCCTTTTCTTCATTTTTCGCAGCAAGGAGGCGTAGTCCTCGTCCGAGGTCCGGCTGCCGAACTGGTCCATGCCGTAGCCGATGCGGTTCACGAAGTACGGCGCCATCGCCCCCAGATGGTGGGTGATGATCTTGAGCTTGGGCAGCTTCTCGAACATCCCCGAGAACACGAGGCGCGCCATGAAAGCGCTGGTCTCGTACGGCCAGCCGAACAGCCACCAGATCTCGTACTTGGATTTCTCTTCGGTCGGGTAGTCGGCGAACTTCGCCGTGCGCGTCGGGTGCACCCAGATCGGCAGGTCGTAGGTCTTCGACATGCGCTCGAAGATGCGGAAGAACTCGGGCCCGTCGAGCGGCCGGCCGTTCACGTTGGTGAAGATCTGCACGCCCTTCGCGCCGAGCTGGGCGATCGCGCGGTCCATTTCCTCGAGCGCCGCGGGCACGTTGTTCATCGGCAGCGAGGCGACGAAGGCGGGAAAGAGATCCGGGTGCTGCGCGACGATCTCGGCCATGCCGTCGTTCGCGAGCCGCGCGAGCTCCGGGGTTTCATGCTCGTTGCCGAGGAATTCCACCGCCGGCATGGACAGCGTCAGGATCTGCTTGTACCCCGGGAAGCGCTTCATCATCTTGATGCGCCGCTCGAGGTCCCACAGCACCGGGATGTGCATCCAGCGCTTGAGCTGCGCGGCGAGCCCGGCATTGCCTTCGGCGATTTTCTTCATGCGCTCGAAGTAGGCGAGCGGAAAGATGTGCGGAAAGATGTCCAGTTTCAGGTTCTTGTTCATGGGTGGTTTCGAAACAAGGGCCGACGCGGCGCCGGAAACCATAACATACCGGGCTGTTGGCGATCGGATCAGCACCGCGGTCGAACGCCCTGCGCGGCGCCCTCTGGATGGGCGGCGCGGTGCTTTCCTTTACCGCCATGGCCATCGCGGCGCGCGAGCTGCTGCGCCACATGGGCTCGTTCGAGATCGTGTTCATGCGCAGCGTGGTCATGCTCGCCATCGTGCTGGCGATCCTGCCGCGCCAGGGAGTCGCATCGATCCGAACCCGGCGCCTGCCGGTGCATCTGTGGCGCAATGCGATTCACTTCCTCGGCCAGGTGCTGTGGGTGTACTCGATCGGCGCCCTCACCCTCGCCACGGTGTTCGCCATCGAGTTCACCATGCCGATGTGGACCGCGCTTCTCGCGTGGCTCTTCCTGAAGGAGCGCCTCTCGGCGCCGAGGCTCGTGATGCTCGGGCTGGGATTCGCCGGGGTGCTGCTCATCCTGCGTCCGGGCGGCGGCAGCTTCCACCCGGCGATGCTGGCGATGATCCTGGGCTCGCTTTGCTACGCGTCCTCGTTCATCTTCACCAAGCGGCTGATCTCGAGCGACAGCGCGCTCGCGGTGCTTTTCTGGATGGCGGCGATCCAGTTGCCGCTGTCGCTCGCGACGAGCCTGCCGAGCTGGGTGAACCCGACGCTCGCCGACGTGCCGTGGATCCTCGGTATCGGGGTGGGAAGCTACACCGCGCACTACTGCATGACTCGCGCCGTGAAGGTCGCGGACGCGAGCATGGTGGTGGGGATCGACTTCATCCGCCTGCCGCTCATCGCGCTCGTCGGCGCCCTCGCGTACGGCGAAGCGCTCGATCCCCTGGTGTTCGTCGGCGCCGCGGTGATCTTCGCGGGGACGTATTACTCGCTGAGCCGCGAGCGCGGATAGTCCGATTGGCGCATTCGCGCGGCGCTTGCCGCGGGGCGGGCGGGTTCTATGATCGAAGGATGGCCGAGCGACAAGATCCCGCTCGCGATGCGGAGGCGGCCGAATACCTCCCCCTGGCGCGGGCCGCTGCCCTGGCGCACGACCGCCTGTTCCCCGGGCAGCGCGTCAAGGACGCAAAGACCCTCGATCTTTTCGCGCTGGCGCTGTCGATGGTCGTTCCCCTGTACCAGCGCGATATGAAGACCGGCGCGTTGCACGCCCTCACGCAGGAAGAAATCGGTGCCGGCCGGTTCACGCGCGGCGCGACCCGGCTCGAGTTCGCCGACCGGCCGACGCTGCGATTTCTGGTGGTCTCGCGCCGGGAGCTCTACCCGGCGATCGAGACCATCGCCAAGGATCCTACTTGCCCGATTTTGAGGCTGTCCCGGCCCCAGTCGCACCCACGGCCGCCGGCGTATTCTTCTGGGAAAGGCGCTTGATCAGGCCGTCGATGCCGTCCTGCTTCACCACGGCGTCGAACTCGCTCCGGTAGGTGAGGACCAGGCTCACGCCCTCCACCACGATGTCGTAGATCTTCCAGCCCTTGTCGGTCTTGCGCATCGAGTAGTCGACCGGCACCGGCTTGCCGCCCGGGCGGATGAACTGGTTGTGCACCGTGACGTCGGTGTCGCCGGGCTTCATGCGCACCGGCATCACCTTCATGGTCTGGCCCTCGTAGGCGCCGATCGCGTTCGAATAGGTGCGCACCAGCATGTTGCGGAACTCGGTCACCAGCTTCTTTTTCTGCTCGGGGCTCGCCTGCGCCCAGCCGCGCCCGACTGCGAGGCGCGTCGCCTCCTCGAAGTCGACGTGCGGCAGGATCTTCTCCTCGGCGAGCTTGACCGCCTTCTGCCTGTCGCCGGCGGCGAGCTGCTTGTCGCCCTTGATCGCCTCGAGCACCTCGCCGGTCATCTTCTTGACCAGGTCCTCGGGGCCGAGGTCCTGCGCGAGCGCCGGAAAGGCGACGAAAAGCACCAGCGCAAGAATCTTCAGGACATGGGTCATGCTGCTGCACGCTCCTTGTGGTCTTTATCCCCCTTGATATTACTCTTGAACATCCCCGGCTCGAGGGAGTGGCGCTCGAGCAGGCGGTAGAACTCCGTGCGGTTGCGCCCGGCGAGTCGTGCCGCCTTGGTCACGTTGCCGCCGGTGATCTTCAGGATGCGCACCAGGTAGTCGCGCTCGAACGCGCGCCGCGCCTCGTCGAGCGGCGTGAGCGCGGTGTCGCCGGCGTCGAGCGCCTGGCGCACGAGCGACTCGGGAATCACCTCGGTCGTGGCAAGCGCGACCGCCTGCTCCACCACGTTCAGCAGCTGGCGCACGTTGCCCGGCCAGGGCGCGGAGACCAGAAGCTGCATTGCTTCCGGAGAAAACGCGAGTCGGCCGCGGCGATAGCGCTCCGCGAGGCGCGCGAGAAAATGGTTGGCGAGCAGCGGGATGTCCTCGCGGCGCTCGGCGAGGGTGGGGATGTAGAGCTTCACCACGTTCAGCCGGTAGTAGAGGTCCTCGCGGAATTCGCCCGAGGCAATCCTCTCTTCCAGCTTTCGGTGGGTCGCCGCGATCACGCGCACGTCCACGTCGAAGCTCTCGTGCGAGCCCACCGGGCGGATTTTTCTCTCCTCCAGCGCCCTCAGCAATTTCACCTGCAGCGGCAGGGGCATGTCGCCGATCTCGTCGAGG
>DASRIR010000142.1:0-11374 GCA_035649875.1 Burkholderiales bacterium
CAGCCACGCCAGCGCGCAGAAAAGCCTGCCGCAATGGCTGCTCGAGGAAGGCATTCCCTGCCTTGCCGGCGTCGACACGCGGGCGCTGACCAAGCGACTGCGCACGCGCGGCTGCATGCTCGGAAAGATCGTTGTGGATGAAGTGGACGTCGCCCTCGAGGACCCCAACAAGAGAAACCTGGTCTCGGAAGTGAGCGCCGGGAAGCGCGAGGTCTACCCCGGTAACGGCAAAACAGTGGTCGTGGTCGACTGCGGCGCTAAGGGCAGCATCATCGAAGAGCTGCGCAAGCGCGAGCTCACGGTGATCCGGGTGCCGTGGGATTACGACTTCCTCGCCGAGGACTTCGACGGGCTCTTCATCTCCAACGGCCCGGGCGATCCGACCGCGTGCGGCGCGACCATCCGCAACCTCGAGAAGGCGCTTCGCCTGAATAAGCCCGTCATGGGCATCTGCCTGGGCAACCAGCTGCTCGCGCTCGCCGCCGGCGCCAGCACCTACAAGCTCAAGTTTGGCCATCGCGGCCACAACCAACCATGTGTGGAAGAAGGAACCGGGCGCTGCTACATCACCTCGCAGAACCACGGCTTCGCCGTCGATGAGAGCACGCTGCCCGCGGGCTGGCATCCCTGGTTCCGCAACGCGAACGACGGCTCGAACGAAGGGTTGCGCCACAGCACGAAGCCCTTCCTGAGCGTGCAGTTCCATCCCGAGGCCGCGCCCGGCCCGGTGGACTGCAACCATCTCTTCGACCAGTTCGCGGCGATGATGCGATGAAAGTCCTGATCCTCGGCAGCGGCGCGCTCAAGATCGGCGAGGCGGGCGAGTTCGACTATTCGGGCAGCCAGGCGATCAAGGCGTACAAGGAAGAGGGCATCGCCACGGTCCTGGTGAATCCGAACATCGCCACCATCCAGACCTCCGAGGCGCTTGCCGACCGGATCTACTTCCTGCCGGTGACGCCCGAGTTCGTCGCGCAGGTGATCGAGCGCGAGCGGCCCGACGCGATCGCGCTCGGCTTCGGCGGCCAGACCGCGCTGAATTGCGGCCTGGCTCTCGCCCAGCAGGGAATCCTCGAGCGATACGGCGTGAAAGTTCTCGGCACGCCGATCGCCACGATCGTGGCAACCGAGGACCGCGCCATCTTCTGCGAAAAGCTGGCCGAGATCGGCGTCGCGTTCCCGCGCAGCGGCGCGGCCGGCTCGGTCGAGGAAGCGGTCTCTCTCGCCAATGCCATCGGGTTTCCGGTCATGGCACGGGTCGCGTATGCGCTCGGCGGGCTGGGCTCGGGGCTGTGCGAGAACGAGACGCAGCTGCGCAGCCGGGTCGCCAAGGCGCTCGCCCACAGCCCGCAGGTGCTGATCGAGGAATACCTCGTCGGCTGGAAAGAGCTCGAGTACGAGGTGGTGCGCGACCGCTTCGACAACTGCATCGTGGTCTGCAACATGGAGAACCTCGACCCGATGGGCATCCATACGGGCGAGAGCATCGTGGTCGCGCCGAGCCAGACGCTCACCAACCGCGAGTACCACCTGCTGCGCGAGCTCGCGATCCGCACCGTGCGCCACCTCGGCGTGGTCGGAGAGTGCAACATCCAGTTCGCGCTCGACCCCAAGTCGGGCCAGTACCGGGTGATCGAGGTGAACGCGCGCCTCTCGCGCAGCTCGGCGCTCGCCTCCAAGGCGACCGGCTACCCGCTCGCCTTCATCGCCGCCAAGCTCGGCCTGGGCGCGAACTTGGGCGAGCTGCCCAACGCCATCACGCGCGCCACCATGGCGTGCTTCGAGCCGGCGCTCGACTACGTGGTGGTCAAGGCGCCGCGCTGGGACCTGCAGAAATTCCGCGGCGCGACGCCGACCATCGGCTCGTCGATGAAATCGGTGGGCGAGGTGATGGCGATCGGCCGCAGCTTCGAGGAAGCGCTGCAAAAAGCCTTGCGCATGCTGGATACCAGGCCGCCATCATTCAATGAACTAGAACTGAAGAAGATCCTGCGCGAGCCGACCCCGGAGCGCATCTATGCCGCGCTCGAAGCGCTCCGCCGCGGCACCAGCATCGAGGAGATCCACGCGCTCTCGCACATCGACCGCTGGTTCCTGCAGAAGCTCGCGAACATCGTGCGCGTCGAAAAAGATCCGGACGTGCAGGAAGCGAAGAAGCTCGGCTATTCGGATGCGCAGATCGCGGCGCTCAAGAAAACCACGCCCGAAGCCGTGCGCGCGCTGCGCACCGCGCCGTGCGTCAAGCAGATCGACACGCTCGCCGGCGAATACCCGGCGCAGACCAACTACCTCTACCTCACCTACAACGGCGAGGAAGACGACGTCGAGCCCGGCAGCCTGAAGAACGCGGTGCTGGTGCTCGGCTCCGGACCCTATCGCATCGGCAGCTCGGTCGAGTTCGACTGGTGCGCGGTGAACACGGTGCAGGCGCTGCGGCGCATGGGCTACAGCACCATCATGCTGAACTGCAACCCCGAGACCGTCAGCACCGACTACAACGAGTGCGACCGGCTCTACTTCGACGAGATCATGCTCGAGACGGTGCTCGAGATCTGCCGGCGGGAGCGGCCGGTCGGCGTCGTGGTCTCGGTCGGCGGCCAGCTGCCGAACAACCTCGCGCTGCAGCTCGCCGAGGCGGGCGTGCGCCTGCTCGGCACGCCGGCGGCGAGCATCGACACCGCGGAGGATCGCCACAAGTTCTCGCAGCTCCTGGACGAGCTCGGCGTGGCGCAGCCCGAGTGGAAGGAGCTGCGTTCCACCGAAGAAAGCCTTGCGTTCGCGAAAAAGGTCGGCTACCCCGTCCTGGTGCGGCCTTCGTACGTGCTTTCCGGCGCGGCGATGGGCGTGGCCTCGAACGACGCGGAGCTGGTTCGTTTTCTCAGCAAGGCGACCACGGTGTCGCCGCGACACCCGGTGGTGGTCACGAAGTTCCTCGAGAACGCGCGCGAGCTCGAGATGGACGCGGTCGCGTGCGACGGCGTGCTCGTCGCCTCCGCGGTCAGCGAGCACGTGGAGAACGCGGGCGTGCACTCGGGCGACGCGACGCTCGTGCTGCCGCCGCAGCGCACCTACCTCGAGACCCAGCGCCGCATCCGCCGCATCTCGGCGCGCATCGCGGCGGCGCTGCGCATCCACGGCCCGTTCAACATCCAGTTCCTCGCCAAGGGGAACGAGGTGTCGGTGATCGAGTGCAACCTGCGCGCCTCGCGCAGCTTCCCGTTCGTCTCCAAGGTGCTGGGGATCAACTTCATCGAGGTCGCCGCGCAGGTCATGATGGGTACGCCGGTGCCGGTGCGGAACGGCTCGGCCATGGACCTCGACTACGTCGGCGTCAAGGCGCCGCAGTTTTCGTTCACCCGCATCGAGGGCGCCGATCCGGTGCTCGGGGTCGAGATGGCGTCGACTGGCGAGGTCGGCTGCCTGGGCGACGATTTCGAGGAGGCGTTCCTCAAGGCGCTGCTGTCGGTCGGCTTCCGGCTGCCGGTCCGCAGCGTGCTGCTTTCCACCGGCCCGATCGAGAGCAAGGCCGCGTTCCTCGAGAGCGTGCGCGTGCTGCGCGACATGGGCGTCGAGCTCTACGCCACCCGGGGAACGGCGGCGTTCCTGCGGCTGAACGGCGTGGAAGCGACCCCGCTGCACTGGCCCGACGAGTCCGCGTCGCCCAATACGCTCGAGTACCTGAGCAAGCGCAAGGTGGACCTGGTCATCAATATCCCCAAGCACAGCGGCGAAGCCGAGCTCGCGAACGACTACCAGATCCGCCGCAAGGCCGCGGACTACGGCATCCCGCTCATCACCAACATCCAGCTCGCCCAGCGGCTGGTCGAGGCGCTGTCGAAGAAGCGCCTGCAGGACCTGGACATCAAGAGCTGGCAGGAATACACCGGCGCCCAGCGCCCGCCGTCCCGGCCGCAGCCGCAGCGCGAAGAGCTCAAGCCGGCGGCCTAGTCCTAACGGACGGGTCGGGTTCAACCGGGCAAACCAGTGCACGAGCTATTTTTCCCCCTATGAAACCGACGCTGCCTTCGGACCGTTCGTTCGGCTGGACCTTTACCGGCGTGTTCACCCTGGTGGCCTTTTTCCAGCCCTGGGTGCTGGCGCTCGCCGCGCTGACGGCGCTCGTCACGCTGATCCGCTCGCACTGGCTCGCGCCGTTCAAGCGCGCCTGGATGAAGCTCGGCGAGCTGCTGCACCACGTGGTGAGCCCGGTGGTGATGGGGGTGATCTTCTACGGCCTCTTCACCCCGGTGGGATACGCGATGCGCGCGTTCGGGCGCGATGCCATGAACCGGCGCTTTGAGCCGCAGCTGCCGAGCTACTGGGTGCGGCGCGACCCGCCCGGGCCGCGCGAGGACAGCTTCCGGGACATGTTCTAGGAGGGACTCGAGATGGATTTCGTGCTGCAGATGTGGCGCTTTCTCGGCGCGCGCCGCAAGTTCTGGCTTCTGCCGATCATCGTCGTCACCGTGCTGCTCGGCGGGCTGCTGGTGCTCGCGCAGGGCTCGGTCGTGGCGCCGTTCATCTACACGCTGTTCTAGGCCATGCGCGTACTAGGGATTTCGGCCTATTACCACGATAGCGCCGCGGCGCTGCTGCGCGACGGAACGGTGGTTGCCGCCGCGCAGGAAGAGCGCTTCACGCGCAAGAAGCACGACTCGGGCTTTCCGCACCAGGCGATCCGCTCCTGCCTGGAAAGCACCGGCATGCGCGCGTCCGACGTCGACCTGGTCGCGTTCTACGACAAGCCGTTCCTCAAGTTCGAGCGCCTGCTCGAGACCTACCTCGCCTTCGCGCCGCAGGGCTTCGCGTCCTTCCGCCAGGCGCTGCCGGTCTGGGTGAAGGACAAGCTGTTCCAGCGGCGCAACATCCTGCAGGAGCTGAGAGCGCTCGACCCCGCGCAGGACTGGGACAAGAAACTTCTCTTTTCGGAGCACCACCTCAGCCACGCGGCGAGCGCGTTCTATCCCTCGCCGTTCGAGCGCGCGGCGGTGCTCACGCTCGACGGCGTGGGCGAATGGACCACGAGCTCGCTCGCGATCGGCAACGGCCGCGAGCTCAAGGTGCTGCGCGAGATCCACTTCCCGCATTCGCTGGGGCTCTTGTACTCGGCGTTCACCTACTACACCGGGTTCAAGGTGAACTCCGGCGAATACAAGGTCATGGGGCTCGCCCCGTACGGGCAGCCGCGGTTCGTGGACGTCATTAAAGAGAATCTGATCGACATCAAGGACGACGGCAGCTTCCGGCTGAACCTCGAGTACTTCGAGTACTGCACCGGCCTCACCATGACCAACGGCGCCTTCGACCGCCTGTTCGGCGGCCCGGCGCGCAAGCCCGAGCAGCGGCTCACGCAGCGCGAGATGGACCTCGCCGCCTCGATCCAGGCGGTGACGGAAGAGGTGATGCTGAAGCTCGCGCTCGGCATCGCGAAGGAGAGCGGGGAGAAGAACCTGTGCCTCGCCGGGGGCGTCGCGCTGAACTGCGTGGCCAACGGCAAGCTGCTGCGCAAGCGCTACTTCGACCGGCTGTGGCTGCAGCCCGCCGCGGGCGACGCGGGCGGCGCGCTCGGCGCGGCCTATGTCGCGCATTACCTCTTCCAGGGGCAGAACCGCAGCATCAACGGCGGCCTCGACGCGATGCGCGGCGGCTACCTCGGTCCCCAGTTCACTCAGGGTGAGATCGAATCCCGCCTGCGCAGGGCCGGCGCGGTTTTCGAAGTACTGGACGACAAGAGACTGGTGGAGGCGAGCGCCCGCGCTCTCGCCGAAGGAAATGCGCTTGGCTGGTTCCAGGGCCGCATGGAGTTCGGGCCGCGCGCGCTCGGCGCGCGCTCGATCCTCGGCGACGCGCGCTCGGCGACGATGCAGAAGACGCTCAACCTCAAGGTCAAGTACCGCGAGTCGTTCCGCCCGTTCGCGCCCTCGGTGCTGGCGGAGGACGCGGGCAAGTACTTCGAGATCGACTGCGAGAGCCCGTACATGCTGCTGGTGGCCGACGTGGCCAAGGATCAGCGCATCGCGATGACCGAAGAGCAGAAGCAGCTCTTCGGCATCGAGAAGCTCAACGTGCCGCGCTCCTCGATTCCGGCCGTCACCCACGTCGACTACTCGGCCCGGGTGCAGACCGTGCATCGGGAAACCAATCCGAAATATCACGAGCTCATCTCGCAGTTCAAGAACCTCACCGGCTGCCCGGTGATCGTGAACACGAGCTTCAACGTGCGCGGCGAGCCGATCGTCGGCTCGCCCGAGGACGCGTTCCGCTGCTTCATGGGCACCGAGATCGAGACGCTCGCGATCGGCAACTGCTTCCTGCGGAAGCCGGCGCAGAACCCGGCGCTCAAGCAGAACTACGAGCACAAGTTCGAGCTCGACTGAGGCCGACGCGATGAAGAGCTGGCTCTCCAATCTGTCCAATCTGGGGCTGATGCTGGTGGCCGCGGCGGTTCCGTGCTTCATCGCCGAGATCGGG
The DNA here is from genome assembly GCA_035649875.1 of Burkholderiales bacterium. Taxonomy (GTDB): domain Bacteria; phylum Pseudomonadota; class Gammaproteobacteria; order Burkholderiales; family SG8-39; genus SCGC-AG-212-J23. Next base: position 6,472 of record DASRIR010000142.1, read on the forward strand.
CTGCGCATCGCGGCGCCGCCGGCCGATACGCCCGAGCTATTCCGCAAGCTGCCGGGATCGCAGGCCGAATGGTCCGGGCAGCCGAACGCGCGCGGCCTGCATGCCGGCGTGCCGGTCGCGTTCAACCGCTTCGGCCTGCGCGACGCGGAGCGCTCGCCGCGCCCGGCGCCCGGGGTCACGCGCGTCATCGCGCTGGGCGACTCGGTGACGTTCGGCATGGGCGTGCCGCAGGAGCAGACCTACCCGCGCCAGCTCGAGAGCCTGCTGGGCACCGCCGGCGCGAAGGTGGAAGTGCTCAATATGGGCATGCCTGGCTACAACACCGGGCACCAGCTCGGCCAGCTGCGCGAGCTGGGCCTCTCGCTCGAGCCCAAGGTGGTGGTGCTGGGCTTCCTCTACAACGACGTGCAGCTCTCCAGCGCGCAGCGCGCCAAGGCCGCCGCCGACGACGAGCGATCCCTGGGGAGAAAGGCGCGCTCCGCGTTCAACCGCAGCATGTGGTGGCTCAAGAAGAACTCGCTCTTCTTCGCGTGGCTCACGCCGCGGCTGGGCTGGGTGCTGCGTCCGCTCGGCGTGCAGGGCCTGGGCCAGGTGGGCGAGGTCAAGGACCGCTACGTCGAGTCCAACCCGCAATGGCGCATGGTGCGCGAATCGATCCTCGAGATGAGGCGCCTCACCGCCGAGCGCGGAATCGAGCTGGTGGTGATGATCATCCCGGCGATGACGAAGTTCGACGACGACCACTACCCGATCCGCGAGTACCACGAGGCGGTGGCCGCGTTCTGCCGCGAAAGCGGCATCAAGCACCTCGATCTCCTGCCGGCGTTCTGGGGCCTCGACGGCACGCGCTTCTGGATCCATCCTACCGACGGTCATCCGAACGCCGACGGCCAGCGCATCATGGCCGAGGCGCTCGCCGAGTTCCTCGCGCCGCTGCTGCGAGAGAAAAAGACGTGACCGCGGCCTTCGGCGGGCCGCTTTTCATCGTCGGCATGCCGCGCTCGGGCACCAAGCTGCTGCGCGAGATGCTGAACCGCCATTCGCGCATCCGCATCGCCGGCATCGAGACCGAGTTCCTGCCCTGGCTCGCGCACCGCTTCGCGCGCTTCGGCGACCTGCGCCGCCGCGCGCGCTTCGAGGCGTTCTACGCCGAGATGCAGCGCCACAGCTATTTCCGCTACCGGCGCGAGCAGGGCAGCCTGGTGGACGCCGGGCGCTGGCACGCGGCGTGCGCGGAGTTCTCGCCCGCCGGCGTATTCGAGGCGCTGCTGCGCGTGGATGTCGATGCGCCGCGCGGCAGCCGGCGCATCTGGGGCGACAAGTCGCCCTCGTACATGGACGACCTGCCGCTCATCCGGCAGCTCTACCCGCCGGCGAAGGTGGTGCACATCGTTCGCGACGTGCGCGACTACTGCCTGTCGATGCACAAGGCCTGGGGCAAGGACATGCTGCGCGCGGCGCAGCGCTGGGCCGACAGCGTGCGCCAGGCGCGCAAGGACGGGGCGGATCTTGGCGCCAACTACCTCGAGTTGCGCTACGAGGACCTCGTCGCGCACCCGGAGCGGCAGCTGCGGCGCATATGCAGGTTCCTTGGCGTGCAGTTCGAGCCGGGGATGCTGACGCTCACCCGGCCCGCGGAGAACCTGGGCGATGCGCGCGGCACGAGCCGGGTGCTCGCCGACAACCGCGGCAAGTTCCGCCGGGCCATGGCGGCGGCGACCCTCGCCCGCATCGAGGAGCTGGCGGGCCCGGTGCTCGCGGAATGCGGCTACGAGCTCGTGCTGCCCGCGCGGCCCGCGCGGCGCCTGTCGGCGCTCGAGATGCGGATCGCACAGGCAAAAGACGGATGGCGTCTTGCGCGCGCCGACCGCAACGGATGGGGCTTCTGGCGCACGGCCCTCTTCCACTTGCGCTACTTCGCCGCCACGCGCGGTTAATGGTGCGCCGCTAGGCTAGGACGATGAATTACCTCGATCAGCTTGAAAGCGAGAGCGTTTACATCCTGCGAGAGGCCTTCAACCGCGTCGAGAAGCTGGCGATGCTGTGGTCGCTCGGCAAGGATTCGAACACCATGGTGTGGCTGGCGAAGAAGGCATTCTTCGGCCACGTGCCGTTCCCCCTGATCCACGTCGACACCGGGAAGAAATTCCCGGAGATGTACGCGTTCCGCGAGCGCTACGCGCGCGAGTGGGGCCTGAACCTGATCGTGCGGCCGTGCCCGCCGGTGGAGGAGGTCGACCCGAGCCTGCCGCCCGCCGCGCGCTCCGCGGCGCGCAAGACGCTCGGCCTGAAGAACGTGCTCAAGGAGTTCGGCTTCCAGGGAATCATCGCCGGCATCCGGCGCGACGAGGAGTCGATCCGCGCGAAGGAGCGCGTGTTCAGCCCGCGCGGCGAGGACGGCGCCTGGAACCTGAAGGACCAGCCGCCGGAATTCTGGAACCAGTTCAACTCCGACGTGCCGCCGGGGGCGCACCTGCGCGTGCATCCGCTGCTGCACTGGACCGAGCTCGACATCTGGCGCTACGTGCAGCGCGAGCGGATTCCGAACGTGGATCTTTATTTTTCAAAGGCCGGAAAAAGGTATCGCTCGCTCGGCGACCAGGACATCACCTCTCCGGTCGCGAGCGGCGCGTCGAACATCGACGAGATCATCGCCGAGCTGGAAGGCACGCGGGTGCCCGAGCGCGCCGGACGCGCGATGGACCATGAATCGGAAGACGCTTTCGAACGCCTGCGGGCAGATGGGTACATGTAAATGAACAAGCTCAAGCTCGTCATCGTCGGTCACGTCGACCACGGCAAATCCACGCTCGTCGGCCGCCTGCTGCACGAGACCGGCGCGCTGCCCGAGGGCAAGGTCGCCGCGGTCAAGGCGATGTCCGAGAAGCGCGGCATGCCCTTCGAGTGGGCCTTCGTGATCGACGCGATGCAGGCCGAGCGCGACCAGGGCATCACCATCGACACCACGCAGATCCGCTTCCGCACCGCGGCGCGCGAGTACCTGCTGATCGACGCGCCGGGCCACAAGCAGTTCCTGAAGAACATGGTGAGCGGCGCCGCCGGCGCCGACGCGGTGATCCTGGTGGTCGACGCGCAGGACGGGGTGCAGGAGCAGACCCGGCGCCACGCGTACCTGCTGCGCCTGCTCGGCATCCGCAACATCATCGTCGCGGTCAACAAGATGGACCTCGCCGGGTTCCTCGAGCAGCGCTACCAGGAAGTGCGGCGCGACGTCGCCGCTTACCTGCGCTCGATCGGCGTCAACGCCCAGGACATCGCCTACCTGCCGCTCGCGGCTCGCGACGGCGAGAACATGCGCACGCGCAGCGCGATGCCGTGGTACGAGGGCCCGACGCTGCTCGAGGCGCTCGACAAGCTGCCGCAGCCGGCCTCTGCGACCGACCTGCCGCTGCGGCTCACGGTGCAGGACGTCTACAAGTTCGACGCGCGGCGCATCATCGCCGGTCGCATCGAGAGCGGCAGCCTGCGCGTGGGCGACCACCTGCTGTTCTCGCCGATCAACGCCACCGCCCGCATCGCCTCGATCGAGTCGTGGAACGCCCAGGCGCCGACCAAGGCGGGGGCCGGCCAGTCGGTCGGCCTCACGCTCGACGAGGACATCTTCGTCGAGCGCGGCCACGTCGCGAGCCATCCGCACAGCATGCCCGTGGTGAGCAACGTGTTTCGCGCGAACCTGTTCTGGCTCGGGCGCACGCCGCTCGTGCCCGGCGCGCAGCACCGGCTGCGCCGCGGCGCGGCCGAGACGCTCGCCGTGGTCGAAAGCATCGACCGGGTGGTCAACACCGACACGCTCGCTTCCGGGCCGGGCGACAAGCTCGACCCCGGCGGCGTCGCCGAGGTGATCATCCGCACGCGCGGCCTGCTCGCGCTCGACCACCACGCCGACAACGCGCTCACCGGGCGCTTCGTGCTGGTCGACGGCCACCAGATCGTCGGCGGCGGCACCGCGAGCACCGAGGACTATCCCGACCAGCGGCGCGACACCGCGCCCAAGGCGGCGAACCTGTTCTCGGTGCGCCACCGCGTCGCCGCCGAGGACCGCGCGAAGCTGAACGGCCACCGCGGCGGCATCCTGTGGTTCACCGGGCTGTCCGGCGCCGGCAAGACCACGCTCGCGGTCGAGCTCGAGCGGCGCCTGTTTGCCAAGGGTTACCAGACCTTCCTGCTGGACGGCGACAACGTGCGCCAGGGCTTGTGCGCCGACCTCGGCTTCGCGCCGCAGGAGCGCGCGGAAAACATTCGCCGCGTCGGCGAGGTGTCGGCCCTTTTCGCAGAGGCGGGCATGATCGTGGTCTCGGCTTTCATCTCGCCCTACCGTGTCGACCGCGACCGCATCCGCGCCGCGCACGCGCAGTACTTCAACGAGATCTACATCAACGCGCCGCTGCACGTCTGCGAGTCGCGCGACGTGAAGGGCCTGTACAAGAAGGCGCGCGCCGGCCAGGTGAAGGAATTTACCGGCATCTCGGCGCCGTACGAGGCGCCGGTGGCGCCCGAGCTCGAAGTGCCGAGCGGCGAGTGGACCACCGAGCGCTGCCTCGCCGCCCTGATGGATTACGTCGAGCAGCACCTTGCGTACCGTCCGGCGAGGCTGCAAGCGGTCAAGTAGTGCGCATCTTCGCTTTCAACGGCGATGCCGACGGCCTGTGCGCCCTGCAGCAGCTGCGGCTCGCCGAGGGCGCCGGGCCGGCGCAGCTGGTCACGGGCCCGAAGCGCAGAACCGCGCTGCTCGCCGCCGTAGCGGCCGGCGCGCGCGACGAAGTCACCGTCCTGGACGTCTCGTTCCACGCTAACCGCGACGCGGTGCTGCGCCTGCTCGCCGCCGGCGCTCGCGTGCGCTATTTCGACCATCATCACGCCGGCGAGCTGCCGGCGCACCAGC
>DASRIR010000143.1:0-7335 GCA_035649875.1 Burkholderiales bacterium
CCCTCGCCGCCGATCAGGTTGGCCGCCGGCACGCGGAACTCCTCGAACACCAGCTCGGCCGAGTCGATGCCCTTGTAGCCGATCTTCTCCAGCTTGCGCGAAGCGCTGAAGCCGCGGCCCTTCTCCATGATGAACATCGACAGGCCCTTGCGCGGCGGATCCGCGTTCGGCTGCGTGCGCGCCAGCACTGCCATGCAATTGCCTTCGATGCCGTTGCTGATCCAGGTCTTGGTGCCGTTCACCACGTAGTGGTCGCCGTCCCGCGCTGCGCGCAGGCGGATGGCGCCCAGGTCGGTGCCGGCGTCCGGCTCGGTCAGGGCCAGGCCGCCACGCAGCTCGCCGGTCGCCATGCGCGGCAGAAAGCGCCGCTTCTGCTCCTCGCTGCCGAACTTCTGCACCAGCATCGCCATCATCAGGTGCGAGTTGAAAATGCCGGTGAGCGACATCCACACCTCGGAGATGCGCATCACGATCCTGGCGTAGGTCGAGGCCGAGAGCCCGAGGCCGCCCCACTGCGGGTCGAGCACCGCGCCGAACAGCCCCATCTCCTGCATCTGCCGCACCATGGCGCGGGGGTAGACGTCGTCGTGCTCCAGGCGCATCACCTGCGGCCGGACCTCCTTCTCGAGCCAGCGGTCGATGGCGTCGAGCAGTGCTGCGTCGTCGGCGGAGTCGTTCATGTCAGTAGTTTGCCTTTGCCTCGAGATCGCTGCCGCGCTTCATCACCAGGATGGTGCGCTTGAAGTCGCACACCGCGACGCCGTTCTGGTTGACCCCGGTGGTCTGCACCGTGACCAGGCCGGCGTGCGGCCGGCTGCTCGACTCGCGCTTGTCCAGCACTTCGGAATGCGCGTACAGCGTGTCGCCCGCGAACAGCGGGTGCGTCAGCCGGATGTCGGTCCAGCCGAGGTTGGCGATCGCCTTCTGGCTGACGTCGGTCACGCTCATGCCCACCATCAGCGCCACGGTGAGCGGGCTGCAGACAATGCAGCGCCCGAACTCGCTATGCTTGGCGTACTCCTCGTCGAAGTGCATCGGGTGCGTGTTCATGGTGAGCAGGGTGAACGAGATGTTGTCGTACTGCGTGATCGTGCGCCCCGGGCGATGCTGGTAGACGTCGCCGACCCGGAAGTCCTCGTAGTAGCGCCCGAAGCTTTCGCGGTAGGTGCGCTCGCCGACCTGCTTCGCTTCTCCCGCCATGACCGCCTCCCGGCATGAGCCCGATTTCCTATAATTGTACGGACAAGAGGGGGACGCGAGAGCAATGAGGAAGCCGGCGCGCCCGGCCGCCGAGCCGGGCGCGCGCTATTTGCGCATCGCCGCCGGCCTGCGGCGCGCGATCGCCGAGGGCCGCTACCCGGTCGGCGCCCAGCTGCCGACCGAGCACGAGCTGTGCCGCCAGCTCGGCGTGTCGCGCTTCACCGTGCGCGAGGCGATCCGCGTGCTCGCCGCCTCGGGGCTGGTGCGGCGCAAGCCGCGCGCCGGCACCGTGGTGAGCGCGCTGCCCGACGACACCCGCTACCGCCACAGCATCGGCTCGCTGCGCGACCTCATGCAGTACGCCCAGACCACGGATTTCCAGTACGTGTACGTCGGGCGCATCGAGCTCTCGCGTGCGCAGGCGCGCGTGCTCGCGGCGCGCGCCGGCCAGGAGTGGATCTACGCGGTGGCGCTGCGGCGCGAGGTCGGCGGCGGCAAGCCGCTCGCGCTGACGCGCCTTTACCTCAATCCGGCGCTGAAGGGCATCGAGCGCGCGCTGCGCGGCGCGCACGCGCCGGTCTACGCGATCATCGAGCGCGAGTTCGGCCTGCGCATCGACCGCGTCGAGCAGGTGATCAACGGCATCGTGCTCGACGAGCACGATGCCGCCAACCTCGGCGTCGAGCCCGGCAGCCCGGGCCTATCGATCCGCCGCAGCTACTTCGACGAGTCCGGCCGGCTGGTGGAGTTCGCCGACAACGTGCATCCGGCGAGCCGCTTCGCCTACCGCATCGAGCTGCGCCGGTAGGATAAGCTAGCATTGTCCAGACAAATGCACGCATGAAGCCGCTGCCGCCACTCGCGATTTCCGAGCGCCTCGCCGACTTCACGCTCGGCCTGTCGCTGGCGCGGATTCCCGCCGGCGTCGCGCTGCGCGCGAAGCACCTGCTGCTCGATGCGATCGGCTGCGCCTTCGCCGCGCGGCGCGAGGCGTTCGCCGAGCGGATCGCCGCCTCGGTCGCGCGCTTCGCCGGCCCCGGCACGCGCGGCGTGATCGGCATGGCGCAGCGCCTGCCGCTGCGCGACGCCGCGCTGGTCAACGGCGCGCTCTTGCACGGGCTGGACTACGACGACACCCACGCCGCCGGCATCATTCACCTGACGGTCAGCACGTTTCCCGCCGCGCTCGGCACCGCGGCGCAGGTGGGCGCCTCGGGCGCCGGGCTGCTCGCGGCCTACATTGCGGGCGTCGAGGCGGGCGCGCGCATCGCCAGCGTGGCGAAAGGCGGTTTCCACCAGGTGGGATTCCATCCGACCGGCATGGTCGGCGCCTTCGCCGCCAGCCTCGTCGCCGGCCACCTGATGCGGCTTTCCCCGGAGCGCCTGGCCGGTGCGCAGGGCATCGCGCTGTCGTTCGCGAGCGGCAACCTGCAGTTCGTCGAGGACGGCTCGTGGACCAAGCGCCTGCATCCCGGCTGGGCCGCCGCCTGCGGCATCACGGCCGCGGCCCTCGCGCAGGACGACATCCCGGCGCCGCGCGAGGCCTACGAAGGCCGCTTCGGCCTGTTCCGCAGCCACCTGCCGCCGGCCGAGCTCGCCGCGTGCGAGTTCTCGCTCGCGACCGCCGGCCTGGGCGAGGTCTGGGAGCTCGACAACGTCGCCGTGAAGCCCTTTCCCGCGTGCCACTTCGTGCACGCCTGCGCCGATGCGGCGATCGCGCTGCGCGGCGAAGGCGTCGACCCCGAGCGGGTGCGCTCGATCCGCGCGCTGGTGCCCGACGGCGTGGTGAAGGCGGTGTGCGAGCCGGTCGCGGCGAAGCGCCGGCCGAAGAACGACTACGACGCCAAGTTCAGCATTCCCTACGCAGTGGCGAGCGGCCTCGCGCGCGGCCGGCTCGGCCTCGCCGAGCTCGTGCCCGAGGCGTTCACCGAGCCGCGCATCGAGCGGCTCATGGACAAGGTCGAGTACGCGCTCGACCCCGCCGCCACGTTCCCGCGGCATTACAGCGGGGAGGTCGAGGTCACGCTCGACGACGGCCGAACGCTGCGCCATCGCGTGGCGGTGAATCGGGGCAACCCGGAGCGCCCGCTGACCAACGCCGAGATCGAAGCGAAGTTCTTCGAGAACGCCGGACTCACCCTGGCCGCAAGCGCGGCGCGCCGCATCCGCGACCAGGTACTCAGCCTCGAGAAGTCGAGCGCCGTCGAGCTCGAAGCGGCGCTTTGCGGATGAGCAAGCCGCCCCTTCCACTCGCCGGCCTGCGCGTGCTCGCGGTCGAGCAGTACGGCGCGGGCCCGGCCGGCACGCTGTACCTCGCCGACCTCGGCGCCGAGGTCGTCAAGATCGAGAACCATCGCGACGGCGGCGACGTCGGCCGGCAGATCGGGCCGCATTTCTTCGGCCCCGGCGACAGCCAGTTCTTCCAGACCTTCAACCGCAACAAGCGCAGCGTCACCCTGGACCTCAAGCATCCCGAGGGCAAGAAGGCGTTCCTCGCGCTGGTGGCGAAGGCGGACGCGGTGCTCGACAACCTGCGCGGCGACCAGCCCGGCAAGCTCGGCCTGACCTACGCCGACCTCGAGCAGGCCAATCCGCGCATCGTCTGCGCGCATCTGTCGGCCTACGGCCGCGAAGGCTCGCGCCGCTCGTGGCCGGGCTACGATTACCTGATGCAAGCCGAGGCCGGGCACATGTCGCTCACCGGCGAGCCCGGACAGCCGCCCGCGCGCTACGGCCTGTCGATCGTCGACCTGATGACCGGACTCGCGGCGGCGTTCGGCCTGCTCGCGGGCGTGCTGAGCGCGCGCGCCACCGGCCGAGGCATGGACGTGGATGCCTCGCTCTTCGACGTCGCGCTGCATAACCTCAACTACCCGGGGACCTGGTTCCTCAACGCCGGCACGGTCACCGGGCGCACGCCGCGCTCGGCGCATCCGAGCCTCACGCCGAGCCAGCTCTACCGCACGCGCGACGGTTGGATCTTCATCATGTGCAACAAGGAGAAGTTCTGGGGCGTGCTCGCGCAGGCGCTCGGCAAGCCGGAGTGGATTACCGATCCGGACTTCGCCACCTTCAAGGCGCGCCTCGCCAACCGCGAGCGCGTGACGCGGATGCTGGACGAGGCGCTGATGGCGCGCACCACCGACGAATGGATGTCGCGCTTCGCCGGCGCGGTGCCGGCCGCGCCGGTCTACGACGTGGCGCAGGCGCTGCAGAACCCGTTCGTCGCCGAGCGCCGCGGGATCGCCGAATTCGCCTACCCGGACGGCCGCGTCGCCCGCATGATCTCGGCGCCGGTGCGCGTGCCCGGCGCAGAGCTGCCGACCCGCGCCGCGCCGCCGATGGGCGCCGACACCGACGCCGAGCTGCGCGCGGCCGGGTATTCCGAGGAGCGCATCGCCGCCCTGCGTGCGGCGGGTGTCATCGCGTGAACCTCTCCGCCACGCTGACGCAGGCTGCGCTCAAGTGGCCGGCCAAGACCGCGCTGGTGTTCGAAGGCACGCGCTGGACCTACGCGCAGTGGAACCGCTGGGTCAACAAGACCGCGCACGGCTTCCGCGCCGCGGGTATCGGCAAGGGCGACCACGTCGCCTTGCTCACGTACAACCTGCCCGAGCAGGTCACCAGCTTCTACGCGCTGATGAAGCTCGGCGCGGTGCCCGTGCCGATCAACTACCGCCTCGCCGCCAACGAAGTGAAGTACATCGTCGACGATTCGCGCGCCCGCATCCTGGTGTTCGAGGAGGCGCTGCGCGCTTCGGTGATGGCGATCAAGGACTCGCTCGCGGTGGAGAAGCTCGTGTACATCGGCGACAAGCCCGAGGGCAAGGAGCTGCCGTTCGAGCGCTTCACCGCGCCGGGCGCCGAGTCCGAGCCGCAGGCCGAGGTCGGCTGGGAAGACCCGGCCTTCATGATGTACACCTCCGGCACCACCGGCCGGCCGAAGGGCGTGGTGCGCTCGCACCGCGCCGAGCTGATGGGCAGCATGATCATGGCGCTCGAGTGCGGCTTCCGGCACCAGGACGTGCTGCTCAACAACAAGCCGCTCTACCACATCGCCCAGCTGCAGATCCAGCTGATCCCCTTCGTCCAGCTCGGCGGCACCAACGTGCTGACGCGCGGCTTCGACGTGCACGAGACGCTTTCGCTGGTCGGCCAGGAGCGCATTAGCGTGCTGCACGGCGTGCCCACGCAGATGGTGATGATCGTCGCCGCGGACCTGTCGAAGTACGACCTCTCCTCGCTGCGCTGCGGCTTCTTCGGCGGCCAGACGCTGGCCGACGACGTGACGCGCAAGTGCATGGCCATGTTCCCGGAGTTCTTCGCCAACGTGTACGGCTCGACCGAAGCCCTCGCCGTCACCACCTGCGACTACCGCAAGTACCCGGGCAAGCTCGGCAGCGTGGGCAAGGCGGCGGTGAACATGGAGGTGCGCATCATCCGCACCGACAGCAAGGACCCCGAAGCGCGGTGCAAGCCCGGCGAGATCGGCGAGCTGATCACGCGCGGGCCGAGCCTGCTGTCCGGCTATTACCGGCTGCCCGAGCGCAGCAAGGCGGCGTTCGCGCAGGGCTGGTTCCTGTCGGGCGACGCCGCGGTGATGGACGACGAAGGCTTCATCACCGTGATGGGACGCATGGACCACACCATCAAGAGCGGCGCCGAGAACATCCACCCGTCTGAGGTCGAGAACGTGCTGTTCAAGCACCCGGGCATCGCCAACGCCGCGGCGGTCGGGCTGCCGAGCCGCAAATGGGGCCAGGTGGTCTGTGCCGCCATCATCCGCAAGGACCCGAAGCTCACCGCGAAGATGCTCGACGAGTTCTGCCGCGCGAGCGCGGACCTCGCCGACTTCAAGCGCCCGCGGCACTACTTCTTCATCGACGAGATCCCGTCCAACCCGACCGGCAAGGTCGAGCGCGGCAAGCTGAAGGACCTGCTGCTGCAGCAGGTCGGCCGGGAGCTCGACTGAATGGCCGCGCTGCTGATCATTCAGGCGAGCGTGCTGAAGAAGGACGGCTACCACGCCTACCAGGCGGCGGTCCAGCCGCTGATCGAATCCTGCGGCGGGCGGCTGCGCGCGACCGGCGTCGAGCTCGAAGTGCTCGAGGGTGCGCACGACGGCCGGCGCCTCGTGGTGTTCGAGTTTCCGTCCATGGACGCGATCCGAGCCTTTTGGGAATCCTCGGACTATAGGAGCATCAAGAAGCTGCGCGAGGGCGCAGCGCGCATCGACGTCTGGGCGGTGCCGGCGCGATGACCGATCTCTTCAGCCCGCTGCCGCTCGGCGACCTCGTGCTGCCGAACCGCATCGTCATGGCGCCGCTCACGCGCTCGCGCGCCACGCCCGAGCGCGTGCCGACGCCGATCATGGCCGAGCACTACGCGCAGCGCGCCTCTGCCGGCCTGATCATCGCCGAGGCGACCAACGTGGTGCCGCAGTCGATCGCGTGGGACTGCGCGCCGGGCATCTTCACGCCGGCGCAGGTCGACGCCTGGGCGAAGATCGTGCACGCCGTGCACGGCGCCGGCGGGCGCATCGCGCTGCAGCTCTGGCACGGCGGCCGGGTGGCGTGCGACCGCTCGGCCGACCCGAAGCCCGCGCTGTCGCCGTCAGGCGTGAACGAGAACCTGGACGCGATCACCGTGTGGGGGCTCGGGCCGGCGGGCAAGTTCATCAAGCTGAAGGCGACGCCGTCGCGCGAGATGAACGCGGACGAGATCCGCGCCACGGTGGGCGCGTTCGGCGCCGCCGCGCGCGCCTGCCGCGAGATCGGGTTCGACGCGATCGAGCTGCACGGCGCGAACGGGTATCTTCCGCACCAGTTCCTTTCGCCTTTCCTCAACCGCCGCGCCGACGACTACGGCGGCACCCCGGAAAAGCGCGCGCGTTTCGCCATCGAGGTCGTGCACGCGATGATGGAGCACTACCCGCCCGCGCGCGTCGGCATGCGCATATCGCCGTACTCGGATTACAACGGCGCGATCGATCCCGATCCCGAGCCCGCCTATCGCTTCCTGGTGAAAACGCTCAATCGGCGCGGACTCGGCTGGCTCGAGCTCGCCGACACCAGCTTCTGGTGGGGCCGGTTCGAGCGCACGCGCATGCTGGAGCTGGTGAAGCCGGTGTTCGAC
>DASRIR010000144.1:0-17244 GCA_035649875.1 Burkholderiales bacterium
TCGCCGTGCATCAAGGTCTGCCAGATGGACCCGGCGCGCGGCGTGTGCATCGGCTGCTGCCGCACGCTCGACGAGATCGCGCGCTGGGGCGGCATGACCGACGCGCAGCGCACGGCGGTGATGCAGGAACTGCCCGCCAGAAGAAAAACGCTAGATATCCCTGAAGTCGCCGTGCCGCCCCTTGCCTGACGCGAAGCGCCTGGCGCCCTCGGCGCCCTCCGTGACGAAGGCCGGAAAGCCGTTGTACCACTCCTTGCGCATCGCCTCCCTGAGGCTCAGGCCTTGCTGCGCGTAGGCCGAGCGTCGGTCGGCGCGCATGCAAACCTGCGGGAAGCGCGCGATCTCGTGCGCCATGGCTTCGGCGAATTCACGCGACTTGCCATCCGCCACCACGTGCTCGCACGCGCCGATGCGCAGCGCCTCCTCCGCCGGCAGCTTGCGCCCGGTGAGGATGATCTCGAGCGCGCGGCCCATGCCGACGATGCGCGGCAGCCGCACTGTGCCCCCGTCCACGAGCGGCACGCCCCAGCGGCGGCAGTAGACACCGAAATAGGCGGACTGCTCCATCACGCGCACGTCGCACCAGAGAGCGAGCTCGAAGCCGCCGGCGACCGCCGGGCCGGCGACGGCCGCGATCACCGGCTTGTCGAGCTCGAGGCGCGTCGGGCCGAGCGGCCCGCGCGGGATTGCCGTGCGATCGTCGAGCGGATAGTCGATCGAGTGCAGCTCGCCCGGATTCTTGACCAGCGAAGCGCAATACTTCAGATCCCAGCCCGCGCAGAACGCACCGCCCTCGCCCCACAGCACCGCGACCGCCGCCTCGGGGTCCCGGTCGAAGCTTTCAAATGCGGACACCAGCGCGTCCGCGCTCTCCGGATCCATCGCGTTGCGCGCCTCGGCACGCGAATGAATCACGGTCCACACCCCGCCCTTCTTCTCGATCCTGACCGCCATGGCTCTCTCCGTTGACTGGTACTTCGATTTCGTCTCGCCGTTCTCTTATATCGCTTTGCATCGCCTGCCGGAACTGGGCGCGCCGGTGAGTTTCAAACCCGTGCTGTTCGCCGGCCTGCTCAACCATTGGGGGCAGAAGGGGCCGGCGGAGATCCCGGCCAAGCGCAAGTGGACCTACCGCTGGTGCACCTGGTGGGCGAAAGAGCTCGGCATTCCCTTCCGCTTCCCGGCCGAGCATCCGTTCAACCCCCTGCCGCATCTGCGCCTCGCGCTAGCGTGCGGCTCACGCCCCGACGCGGTCAAACGCATTTTCGACAGCCTCTGGATGAGCGGTGCGAATGCAACCGATCCGGCGGCGTTCTCGGTGCTCTGCGGCGAGCTGCAGGTCGACCCGGCCGAGCTCGGCGCCGATGCGGTCAAGGCTGCTCTGAGAAAAAATACGGAGGACGCCGCCGCGCGCGGCGTGTTCGGCGTGCCGAGCTTCGTGATCGATAGCGAGGTGTTCTGGGGCGCCGATGCCGTGGACTTCGCAAGAGCATTTCTCGAAGATACTTCGGTGCTCAGGAACGACGAGATGCGACGGATCGACAATCTCCCGGTGGGTGCCGCGCGCAAGTGACCGCCGGCTACTCGGGCACGCCGCTCGCGAAGAAGCTCGGCATCAAGCCGTCCATGGCGCTCGTCGTGATCGACGCGCCGAAGGAGTATCGCTCATGGCTTGGCCAGCTTGCGCCGGGTGTAACCCTTACCTCACGGACAACGCAATCGCTTCACGCGGTTCATGTCTTCGCGACGAAAAAAACGGGACTCGAGAAATGGCTGCGGGACCTGCGCCAGCACCTGGAGCAGACCGGCTTCGTGTGGGTTTCCTGGCCGAAGAAAGCGTCCGGGGTGGAGACCGACATTACCGAAGATACGATCCGCGCGCTCGCCTTACCGCTCGGATTCGTGGACATCAAGGTGTGCGCGGTGAGCGAGGTGTGGTCCGGACTGAAGCTGGTCATCCGCAAGATGGAGAGAGCACCCTAGCGCCAGGTCGCGTTGCTTCCCGTCCTCCGCCCGGGTAACGTGGCGAACCAGTGGCGGATCGTTCGGGGGAGGTCGTGAATCAGCTACGTCGCGGTTTGATACTTGCTACTGCCGGTTCACTGCTCGCGCCGCTGATTTCGGCTCACGCCCAGCGAGCGGGAGAGCGGCCTCGCATCGGCGTGCTGGTGTTCACACCCATGGCAAAGTCCGTCCAGGACGGATTCCGCCAGGGGTTCCGGGAGCATGGATACGTCGAAGGGCAGAACGTCCTGATCGAATGGCGATCGGCCGAGGGCAGGACAGACCGCGCCGATGCGATGGCGGCGGAGCTCGTCCGGCTCAAGGTAAATGTCATCGTGGCCGAGTTCACGCCGGCGGTCCAAGCCGCCAAGAAAGCCACCCAGACGATCCCGATCGTGATGGCATCGGCTGGCGATCCCGTGGCGACCGGGCTGGTGGCGAGCCTTGCCCGCCCAGGTGGCAACGTGACCGGCCTCTCCAACATCGCCGCGGAACTCTCTGGAAAGCGGTTCGAACTGCTCCGGGAGCTCCTCCCTGGGATCACGCGGGTGGGATTGCTGGTGCACGGAGCAGATCCGCTCGACAAGTCTTTCGTCCAGGGGACTCAGGCGGCTGCCTCGAGCGCAGGCATTGAGCTGCACGTCGCCACCGTGCCGCGGCGCGAGGACCTCGAGCCTGCACTCTCCGGCTTGACTAAGGCCGGGGTAGGCGCCGTGATCGTGCCGGCCAACCTCCCCGTTCCGGCGCAGCAGATTGCTGAATCGGCGCAGCGACACCGTCTGCCATCGATCTCCCTGGTCAGTCATTTTACGGAATCGGGTGGACTGATGTCCTACGGCGCAAGCCTGATTGATATCCGGCGCCGCTCCGTCACCTACGTCGACCGGATCCTCAAAGGCGCCAAGCCTGGTGACCTGCCGGTCGAGCGGCCGACGACGTTCGAGCTGGTCATCAATCGCAAGACCGCTCAAGCGCTCGGCATGTCGGTTCCGCCGTCCATGATAGTGCGGGCGGATCGGGTGATCGATTGACCGATGTGCGAATCAGCCGTATTTCCTGAGGTCCTCGATCACCTTGCCGTCGTTGGGCAGGCTGCCGGGCGCGACCAGCTCGACCTCGCCGCGCAGCTTCGTGACGTCGCGGATCGAGGCAACGATGGCCTCGCTCAGGCTTGATGGTTTTTCGGAAACTTCACAGCGCAGCGTCATGCGGTCGTTGCCGGCGTCGCCTTCCACGACGAGTCTCGCACGCACGATCTCGGGATGCCGGCGCACGATGTCGTTGACCTGGCGCGGGGTCACGAACATGGCGCGCACCTTGGTGCTTTGGTCGGCGCGCCCCAGCCACCCCTTGATGCGCACGTTGGTGCGCCCGCAAGGACTCTTGCCTGGAAGCACGGCGGACAGGTCGCCCGTGCCGAAGCGGATCAGCGGGTAGTCCTTGTTGAGCGAGGTTATTACGACCTCGCCGACCTCGCCAGGCGCGACCGGATCGCCGGTGCCCGGCCGCACGATCTCCAGGATTAGGCGCTCGTCGATGATCATGCCCTCGTTCACGGTGCCGTTGGGCATCACCGACTCGTAGGCGATGAGGCCGAGGTCCGCGCTCGCGTACGTCTGCGACACCCCGATGCCGCGTTCGCCCAGACTTTTCCGGAGCGGCGGAGGAAGGTATTCGGCGCCCACGTGCGCCTTCTTCAGGCTGGAGATGTCGACCTTAAGCTCGTCGGCTTTCTCGACGATGAGCTTGAGGAACGAGGGCGTGCCGACGAAGGCGTTCACCTGCAGATCGCGGATGGCGGCGACCTGCATTTCGGTCTGCCCGGTGCCGGTCGGTATTACCGTGCAGCCGAGCGCCGCGGCGCCCGCCTCGAGCATCGAGCCGGCTGGCGTGAAGTGGTAGGCGAACGTGTTCATAACCCGGTCGCCGGCGCGGAAACCGCCCGCGAAGAGCCCCCGCGCGGTGCGCCACCAGTCCCTGCCGCGCCCCTCGGGGTCGTAGATCGGCCCGGGCGAGATGAAGAGCTTCGCGAGCTTCTCGACCGGCGTCGCGTTCAGCCCGCCAAGCGGCGGGGTTTCTTTCTGTAGCGTAGCGAGGTCGCTCTTCCGCGTGACCGGCAGCGTGACCAAGTGCTTGCGACTCTTGATCTTCGTCGGATCGAAGTCCGCAAGAATGCGCGCAAATCCGGGCGCGCGCCGTTTCGCGTGGGAAAGCAGGCGGGGAAGCTCGGCCATGAGCGCGGCCTCGCGCGTCTTCGCGGGGCGCGTCTCGAGCTTGTCGAAGTATTCTTTTTTCAGAGCCAACGCTTCCGCCGGCGGTAGGACTTGACGTCCCGGAAGCTCTTGCGGCCGCCGGAAGAGAAGCCGAGGTAGAACTCCTTCACGTCCTCGTTGTCCGCGAGAGACTTGGCCTCGCCGTCCATCACCACGCGGCCGTTCTCGAGGATGTAGCCGTAGTCGGCGTAGCGCAGCGCGATGTTGGTGTTCTGCTCGGCAAGGAGGATCGAGACGCGCTCCTTGCGGTTGAGCTCCTTCACGATCTCGAAGATCTCCTCGACGAGCTGCGGCGCGAGGCCCATCGAAGGCTCGTCGAGCAGCATGAGCTGCGGCCGCGCCATCAGCGCGCGCCCGATCGCGGTCATCTGCTGCTCGCCGCCCGAGGTGTAGCCCGACTGCGAATGGCGGCGTTCCTTCAGCCGCGGGAAGTACGCATAGACCTTTTCCAGGTCCTCTTTGAGGCCCGCGCCGATGTAGCCGCGCGTGTACCCGCCGGTGAGCAGGTTTTCCTCCACCGTCAGGTGCTGGAAGCAGTGCCGCCCCTCCATCACCTGGCAGATGCCGCGCTTCACCAGCTCCGACGGATTCGAATGGTCGATGCGGCTGCCGCGGTAGAGAATTTGGCCCTTGGTCACGTCGCCGCGCTCGGCGCGCAGCAGGTTCGAGATCGCCTTCAGCGTCGTCGTCTTGCCGGCGCCGTTCGCACCGAGCAGCGTAACGATCTGGCCCTCGGGCACCTCGAGCGACACGCCCCGCAGCACGAGGATCACGTGGTCGTAGATCACCTCGATGTTGCCGATGGAGAGGATGGCGCTTGGCTCGGCTTGTAATGCGGCGGACATAAAAAAGGCCGCCCGAGGGCGGCCCCTGATCTCCGTTAGATTACTTCTCTTTCGAGCAATCGCGCGGCGTGATGCCCTTTTCCTTCGCGTACTGCGCCGCGGAGGCTTCGATCATCGGACGCACGATCGACTGGTCGGAGGCGATCCAGTCGCTGATCACGTTCCAGCGCTTGCCGTCCCACTGCATGAACTTCACCGCGCCGCCGCCTTCGTGGTCGGTGCACGAGACCTTGAGCGGCTGCATCAGGCCCACGGCGCCCAGCTCCTTCAAGCGCTTCTCGTCGATCTGCAGGTTCTCGATGCCCCAGCGCATCTGCTCGCCGGTGATCGGCTTGCCCTTGCCGAAGCGCTCCTGGGCCTTGCGGATCGCCTCGGCGGTGATGATGCCGTGCACCACCCCGCGCGTGTGATAGATCGAGCCGATGCGCGCCTGGTCCTCCATCTCGCCCTTGCCCCTCTTGTACACGTGCTTGAGGATCTCCTGCATCACCGGGAAGTTGGTGCCAGGGAGGTTGAAGCCGGCCGCGATGTAGCCCTTCGCCGCTTCGCCCGCGGGAATCACGTCCTCTTCCGCGCCCGACCACCACACGCCGACGATCTTGGTGCGCGGGAAGCCGACTTTCGCGGCCGCCTTAAGCGCCGTGGGGTTCATCACGCCCCAGCCGCGCAGGATCACCCAGTCGGGCCGGATCTGGCGCACCTGCAGCCACTGCGACTGCTGCTCGTTGCCCGGGTGCGGCACGGCGATGTGCGTCACCTGGAAGCCGTATTTCTTCGCCTGCGCGTCGAGCACCGGGATGGTTTCCTTGCCGTAGGCCGAGTCGTGATAGATGTTCACGATCTTCTTGCCTTGCAGCTTGTCCATCCCGCCTTCCTTCTGGCCGATGAACTTGATCTTCGCGGTGTTCTGCGACCAGTAGTTGGTGATGAGCGGGAAGATGTAGGGGAACACGCGCCCGTCGGAGGCATCGGTGCGGCCGTAGCCGAGCGAGATGACCGGGATGTGATCGGCCGTCGCCTTGTCGATCAGCGAGTAGGTGATGCCGGTCGACAGCGGATGGACCACGGTCGCGCCGGTCGGGCCCTTTTTCTTCGAGCGCTCGTAGCACTCGACGCCGCGGTCGTTGCGGTACTCGGTCTCGCACTTCTCCCACGTCAGCCGTACGCCGTTGATGCCCTTGTCGCGCTCGTTCAGCATCGAGAAGTAGTCGATCATGCCGCCCGCGATGCCCGAGCCGCCGGGCGCGTACGGCCCGACCCAGTAGAAGTTGGCCGGAACGAACTGCTCGTTCTGCGCGACCGCAGCCGTCCCAATCGAAAGCATTGCCGCCAAAACCAAAGCGCTGCGCTTCATCTCGTAAGTTCTCCTTGGTGGTTCACTTTTCTTTTGAGCAATCCCTGGGGGTAATGCCCTTCTCCTTGGCGTACTGCGCCGCGGAGGCCTCGATCATGGGACGCACCAGCTTCTGGTCCGAGGGAATCCAGTCGCTGATCACCTTCCACTGCCTGCCGTCCCACTGCTGGAACTTCACCTGCCCGCCGCCTTCGTGGTCCGCACAGGACATCTTGAGCGGCTGCATGAAGCCGGCCGCGCCGAGCTCCTTCAGACGCTTGTCGTCGATGCTCAGGTTCTCGAGCCCCCAGCGCACCTGCTCGCCGGTCATCGACTGGCCTTTGCCAAAGCGCTCCTGCGCCGTGCGCACCGCTTCGGTGGTGAGGATCGCCCAGAGCACGCCGCGGTTGTAGTAGATCGAGCCGAGGCGCGACTTGTCCTCGAGCTCGCCCTGGTTCTTGGCGTAGACGTGCTTCTGGATTTCCTTCAGCACCGGGAAGTTGGCGCCCGGCGCGTTGAAGCCGGCGGCGATGAAGCCCTTGGCCGCCTCCCCCGCGGGGATCACGTCTTCCTCGGCGCCGGACCACCACACGCCCATCACCTTGTCGCGTGGGAAGCCGATCTTGGCCGCGGCCTTGAGCGCCGTGGGGTTCATGACGCCCCAGCCGCGCAGGATCACCCAGTCGGGGCGGATCTGGCGGATCTGCAGCCACTGCGACTGCTGCTCGTTGCCCGGGTGCGGGACCGCGATGTGCGTGACCTGGAAGCCGTACATCTTGGCCTGCGCGTCGAGCACCGGGATGGTTTCCTTGCCGTAGGCCGAGTCGTGATACAGGTTCACGAGCTTCTTGCCCTTCAGCTTGTCCATCCCGCCTTCCTTCTGGCCGATGAACTTGATCTTGGCGGTGTTCTGCGACCAGTACGTGGTGATCATCGGGAACACGTACGGGAACACGCGGCCGTCGGCGGCGTCGGTGCGGCCATACCCCACCGACACGATCGGAATCTTGTCCGCGGTGCCCTTGTCGATCAGCGAGTAGGTGATGCCGGTGGAGAGTGGGTGGACCAGCGTGGCGCCGGTCGGGCCCTTTTTCTTCGAGCGCTCGTAGCACTCGACGCCGCGGTCGTTGCGGTATTCCGTCTCGCACTTCTCCCACGTGACCTTGACGCCGTTGATGCCGTTGTCGCGCGTGTTGAGAAGCTTGAAGTAGTCGATCATGCCGGCCGCGATCCCCGAGCCGCCGGGGGCGTAGGGGCCGACCCAATAGGAATTGACGGGGACGAACTGCTCTTTGGCTTGCGCAAACGCTTGTGCCGACGCGAGCGCGGCCGCGACGGCCCCAACGGTTAAAGAAAGCCTCATGACGCCTCCTCCTCAGGAGCGGGAGGTCAGTATAGCGCCGTCAGTGCGGGAAGGGCCACAGCCTGAGCTTCTCCTTCGCGATCTGCCACAGGCGGGCAAGGCCGGCAGGCTCCACGATCAGGAAGAACACGATCAGGCCGCCGAAGATGATGAGCTCGAGGTTGGAGATCACCGCGTGCGAGATCTCGAAGCCGGTGGCATGCGAGATCGCGCCCGAGACCAGGTTAAGGAAGATGGGGAAAAGCGTGATGAAGGCCGACCCCAGGAAGGCGCCGAGGATCGAGCCCACGCCGCCGATGATGATCATGAACAGGATCCTGAACGAGAGGTCCAGGCTGTAGGCCTCGGGCTCGACCGTGCCGAGGTAGCAGAACGCGTGCAGCGCCCCCGCCACGCCGCAGTAGAACGAGCTGATGGCAAAGGCGAGCAGCTTGGTCTTCATCATTGGAATGCCGATGACCGAGGCCGCAACGTCCATGTCGCGCACCGCCATGAACGCGCGCCCGGTCTCGCTGCGCATCAGGTTCTTGGCGAGCAGCGCCATCACCGCGACCACCGTCAGCGTGAAGAGGTACTTGCGTGCCGGCGTGTCGAAGGGCACGCCGAAGATGACGATCTGCTGCGCCGTGACCACGCCAGAGGTGCTGTTGTTGGTGAACCAACCCACGCGCTGCAGCATCCACAACACGAAAAACTGGCAGGCGAGCGTCGCCACCGCGAGGTAGAACCCCTTGATGCGCAGGCTGGGCAGGCCGAACACGATGCCGACTGCCGCGGCGCACAGCCCGGCGAGGATGAAGCTCGGGATGACGCCGAGCCAGGGCATGCGCAGCACGAAGTTGTACGCCATGAAGGCGCCCACGGCCATGAAGGCCGCCGTGCCGAGCGAAAGCTGGCCGGCGTAGCCGGTGAGGATGTTCAGCCCGAGCGCGGCGAGCGCGAAGATGAGAAACGGGGTGATCAGCGCGCCGAGCCAGTACTGGTTGCCGATCAGCGGCACCACGACGAAGGCCAGCACCAAGAGCAGCGCGATCGCGACGCGGTCCTGGCGGATCGGGAAGATCTGCTGGTCCTGCGCGTAGCTCGACTTGAACTGTCCCGCCTCGCGGTAGAGCATCTAGACCCTGTCGATGTGTTTCTCGCCGAACAGGCCTTCGGGCCTGACGAGAAGAAAAAGCAAAGCCACCACGTACGCGAACCACGACTCGATGCCGCCGCCGAAGAACGGGCCGACGTACACTTCGGCGAGCTTCTCGGTCGCACCGATGATCAGGCCGCCGATGATCGCGCCGGGGATCGATTCGAAGCCGCCGATGAGAAGCACCGGCAGCGCCTTGAGCGCGACGAAGGTGAGCGCGAACTGCACGCCGTTTCGCACCCCCCACATGAGGCCCGCGACCAGCGCGACGAAGCCGGCGACCGCCCAGACGATCGCCCAGATGTGCTGCAGCGGGATGCCGACCGCGAGCGCCGCCTGGTGGTCGTCGGCCACCGCGCGCAGCGCGCGCCCGATACGGGTCTTCTGGAAGAACACCGCCAGCACCGCGACCAGCAGGCCGGCGACGAACGCGGCGAACAGATCGAACTGGCTGATGTTGATGTTCCACCTCTGCGACAGCCACTCCATCGGCACGTCGGGGATACCGAGCTCCAGGCCGTGCGGCTGCGAGCCCCAGATGAGCTGCGACAGCCCCTCGAGCACGAAGGTGAGGCCGATGGTCGCCATGAAAAGGGTGATCTGCGGCTGGTTCACGAGAGGGCGCAGCACCACGCGCTCGGTCACGAGCCCCAGCACCACCATGACGGCCAGCGTGACGACCAGCGCCAGCCAGAAGTTCCAGCCGCGCTCGACCAACGACACGAAGGTGAGCGCCGCGAAGAACACCATCGCGCCTTGCGCGAAATTGAACACGCCCGAGGCCTTGTAGATGAGCACGAAGCCGAGCGCGACCAGCGCGTACATCACGCCCGCGAGGAGCCCGCCCGCCAGCACCTCAATGAAGAAGATGACTTCGATCGGCATCTAGTGCGTGACCCCCAGGTAGGCATCGATGACTTTCTGATCATTCCTCACCTGATCCGGAGTCCCGTCGGCGATCTTGCGCCCGTAGTCGAGCACCACCACGCGATCGGAGATGTCCATCACCACGCCCATGTCGTGCTCGATCAGCACGATGGTAGTGCCGAACTCGTCGTTGACGTCGAGCACGAAGCGGCACATGTCCTGCTTTTCCTCGAGGTTCATGCCGGCCATCGGCTCGTCGAGCAGCAGCATCTTCGGCTCGGCGGCGAGCGCGCGCCCGAGCTCGACGCGCTTCTGCAGCCCGTAGGGCAGCCGGCCGACCGGGGTGCGGCGGATGTGCTGGATCTCGAGGAAGTCGATGATCTCCTCGACCGCGCGGCGGTGCTCCATCTCCTCGCGCTTCGCCGGACCGACCCACAGCGCCTGCTGCAGGAAATTGCAGCGCATCTTCAGGTTGCGCCCGGTCATGATGTTGTCGAGCACCGACATGCCCTTGAACAGCGCGATGTTCTGAAAGGTGCGCGCGATGCCGAGCGCCGCGGCCTCGTGCGAGTCCATGTCCTTGAAGATTTTTTCCTTGAACCGGATGGTGCCCTTCTGCGGGTGGTAAACGCCGTTCAGCACGTTCAGCATCGAGCTCTTGCCGGCCCCGTTCGGGCCGATGATCGCGCGGATCTCGTGCTCGCCGACGTCGAAGGAAACGTCCTGCAGCGCGCGCACCCCGCCGAACGCCAGGGAGACGTTCTCGACCGAAAGGATCATGCCGCCCGCGTGGCCGCGCCGGGCGCGAACGTTTTGGCGTCCCGGATCTTGAGGTCGGCCGAGAACGTGCCGGTGCGCCCGTCCTCGTAGCGCACCTGCGCTTCGACGTGGACCGAGGTTTGCCCGCTATAGAGCGCGCTCACCAGCGCGTCGTATTTCTCGCCGATGAAGCCGCGCCGCACCTTGCGCGTGCGCGTGAGCTCGCCATCGTCGGCGTCGAGCTCCTTGTGCAGGATGAGGAAACGGTGGATCTGCGAGTTGGCGATCTCGGGCTCGGCGGCGAGGTCGGCGTTCACGCGCTCCACGCACTCGCGCACCAGGTCGTACACCTCGTCGCGCGACGCGAGGTCGGTGTAGCCCGAGTAGGGCATGTTGCGCTTCTCGGCCCAGTTGCCGATCGCATCGGGATCGATGTTGATGAAAGCGCAAACCTGGTCGCGCGCGTGGCCGAAGCAGACCGTTTCCTTGATATAGGGAAAGAACTTGAGCTTGTTCTCGAGATACTTCGGCGCGAACAGCGTGCCGTCGGCGAGCTTGCCGACATCCTTCACCCGGTCGATGATCTTGACGTGGCCGCCGGCGTCGAAGAAGCCGGCGTCGCCGGTGTGGAACCAGCCCTCGGCGTCCTTCGCCGCGCGCGTGGCCTCGGGGTTCTTGTAGTACTCGCGGAACAGCCCCTCGGAGCGGATCAGGAGCTCGCGCTGCGGGCTGAAGCGCAGCTCGACCCCCTTCACCGCCGGTCCGACCGTGTCGGCGCGCACCTCGCCATCGGGCTGGATGCACACGAACACCGCGGTCTCGGTCGAGCCGTAGAGCTGCTTCAGGTTGATGCCGATCGAGCGGTAGAACTTGAAGAGGTCGGGGCCGATCGCCTCACCCGCGGTGTAGCCGATGCGCACCCGGCTCATGCCCAGGACGTTGCGCAGGGGCCCGTAGACCAGCAGATCGCCGATGGCGTAAGCCACTCGATCGAGAAAACCGACCGGTTTCCCGTCGAGCAGCGCGCCACCCACCCGGTTCGCGATGCCCATGAACTTTCGGTAGAGCCAGCGTTTCGGCGCGGCCGCGTCGTCCATGCGGATCGAGACCTGCGTGAGCAGCGCTTCCAGCACGCGGGGCGGCGCGAAGTAGTAGGTCGGGCCAATCTCGCGCATGTCGTTCATCAGCGTCTCCGGCGCCTCCGGACAGCAGATGCAGTAGCCGGTGACGAACGCCTGCGCGCACGAAAAGATGTTCTGGCCTATCCACGCGGGCGGCAGATACGCGAGGATCACGTCGGCTTCGCCGAGGCGCTCCATTTCCGCCGCAGTACGCGCGGGCCCGAGCAGGCTGGCGTGCGTATGCACCACGCCCTTGGGCGCGGCGGTCGTGCCCGACGTGAAGAACATGCCGGCGACGTCGCTGCCGCTGCCCTGGTCGATCTCGGCATCGACGAAGCCGGGATTACGCGCGAGCGCTTCGCTTCCTGCCTTCAGCAGCTCGTCATAGCTGCGCAGCTGCGGCTGCTGGTACTGGCGCAGGCCGCGCGGATCGTCGTAGTAGATGCGCGCCAGCGTCGGGCAGCGCGGCAGGATCTCGAGCAGCTTGTCGACCTGCTCCTGGTCCTCGGCGAACGCGAGCGTGATCTCGGCATTCTGGATCGGGAACACCATCTCTTCGGCCACCGCGTCCTGGTAGAGCGGCACCGGGATGCCGCCCAGGCACTGGATCGCGCACATCGCGGCATAGAGGCGCGGCCGGTTGTCGCTCACCAGCGCGACATGGCCGCCGCGGCGCAAGCCGTCCGCGTGCAGGCCGCAGGCGAGCGCGCGCACCTCGTCGGCGAATCGCTTCCAGGTCCACGTCTGCCAGATGCCGAGGTCCTTCTCGCGGATCGCCGGCCGCGCGCCGCGCAGCTGCGCGTGGTGCATGAGCAGTTTGGGAAACGTGTCGAGCGTGCCGACCGTCATGGGCGCCTCCTGTCGCCTGAGCCGGCGGATTCTTGCATAAAAAATAGGTACAGTAGCCCGCATGGAAACCCGGACCCGGATCAGCGGCACCGAGCACTGGACCCGCAAGGGCGAGATCAAGCTCTTCCTGTGGCGCAAGTCGCCGCCCTCGGGCGAAGCGCCGAAGGGCACGATCCTGTTCGTGCACGGCTCGTCGATGGCCTCGCAGCCGACCTTCGACCTCCAGGTGCCCGGCCGGCCGGATTCGTCGGCGATGGACTGGTTCGCGGCGCGCGGCTTCGACACCTGGTGCATGGACCACGAGGGCTATGGCCGCTCCGACAAGTCGCGGCCCATCAACTGCGATATTGCCAACGGTGCCGACGACCTCGACGCCGGGTCGAAGTACATCCTCGAGAAAACGCAGGCGAAGAAGCTCCTGGTCTACGGCATCTCATCCGGCGCGCTGCGCGCGGCGCTTTTCGCCCAGCGCCACCCGGAGCGCGTGGCGCGGCTTGCGCTCGACGCGTTCGTGTGGACCGGCAAGGGCAGCCCGACGCTCGCCGAGCGCACGAAGAAGCTGCCCGAGTTCCAGTCGAAGAACCGACGGCCGATCGACCGGGCCTTCGTGCGCAGCATCTTCACGCGCGACCACCCCGGCACCGCCGACGAGGCGACGATCGAGGCTTTTGCGAGCGCGATCCTCGCGCTCGACGACTCGGTGCCCACCGGAACCTATGTCGACATGTGCTCCAGGCTGCCGGTCGTCGACCCGCGCAAGATCGACGTGCCGGCGATCGTGATGCGGGGCGAATTCGACGGCATCGCGGGCTTCGAGGACCTGGTCGAGTTCTTCACGCGGCTGCCCAACCCCGACAAGCAGTTCGCGGTCATGGCGGGCATCTCGCACGCGAGCTTCCAGCAGAAAAATTACCTCACCGCCTATCACATCCTGCACAGCTTCTTCACCACGCCCGACCCGGTGTACCGCGGATGATTCGCGTCCTCTTGCTGTCGCTGCTCGCCGGGCTTGCGCTTCCATCGCAGGCGCAAACCTATCCTTCGCGTCCGGTGCGCCTCGTGGTGCCGCTCTCCCCGGGCGGCTTCGCCGACACCCCGACGCGCATGCTCGCGCCGAAGCTCTCCGACCAGCTCGGGCGCCAATTCTTCGTCGAGAACAAGCCCGGCGCCGGCGGCACCATCGGAGCGGACTTCGTGGCGAAGTCCGCCCCCGACGGCCATACGCTGCTCGTGACCGGCACGCCGCACGTTATCAGCGCGCACCTCTACAAGAAGCTGCCGTACGACGCGCTCAAGGATTTCACCCACATCGCGCTCATCGCTTCCGGGCCTTACGCGCTGGTCGTGAACCCGCAGAAGGTCGCTGCCGCCTCGGTGCGCGAGCTGATCGCGGCCGCGAAAGCGCAGCCGGGCAAGATCGATTACGCGAGCTCGGGCAACGGCAGCGCGCAGCACCTCGTCGGCGCCCTCTTCAACTCGATGGCCGGCATCGACCTGAACCATGTGCCGTACAAGGGCAGCGGCCCGGCAATGCAAGACCTGATCGCGGGACAAGTGGGCGTGTCCTTTGCGGGCGTGCCGAACGTGCTCGGTCACGTGAAGTCCGGACGACTGCGCGCGCTCGGCGTCACCACGGCGAAGCGCTGGAGCGAGCTGCCCGATGTCCCGACGCTTGCCGAAGCCGGCGTGCCCGGCTACGAGGCGACCCTGTGGCTCAACATCTCCGGCCCCGCCGGCATGCCGGTCGAGATCGTGCAGCGGCTGAACGCGGAAATCGCCAAAGCGCTGCGCGACCCCGAGGTGCAGAGCAACTTCCGCACCGGCGGGGTCGAGGCGACCTGGATGGGCCCGCAGGAGCTGAACGCGTTCATGCGCGCCGAGTATGAGAAGTGGGGGCGCGTGGTGCGCGAGACCGGCGCCACCGTCAATTAAGGGCCGCCTGCTCCGGCGTTGCCTTCTCGCCTGCCTTGCCGCCTTGGCCGGCGCGGGCGGGCTTGCGATGGCGCAGGAATCCCCGCCGGGGGATGGCGTCCCCACGTTTGCCGAGCTGGAAGCGGCCGGCGCGCGGATCGGCGAGATCCGCGTAGTCACGCACGACGTTTTCGACCTGCGCGACCCGAAGGAGAACAACTTCCTCTATCGCCTGGTCAACAAGCTGCACATCAATACGCGCCCGGAAGTGATCCGGCGCCTGCTGCTGTTCAACACCGGCGAGCCCTTGTCGGTGCGCCTGATCGAGGAAACCGAACGGGTGCTGCGCACGAAGCACTACCTCTACGACGCGGAGATCCGGCCGATCGCCTACCGCGACGGCGTGGTGGACGTCGAGGTGCAGACGCGCGATACCTGGTCGCTCGACATCGGCATCGGCGTAAGCCGGGCCGGCGGCGAGAACAAGGGCAGGCTGTCGCTCAAGGAGGAGAACCTGCTCGGCACCGGCATCCTGCTCGGGCTCTCCTACACGTCCGACGTCGATCGCAGCGGGACCACGTTCGAGATCGGCGACACCAACCTCTTCGGCACCCACGGCGCGATCGCGTATTCGTACGCGGACTATGACGACGGCAACAGCCAGTCGTTTTCCCTGCAGCGGCCTTTCTACGCCCTGGATACGCGCTGGGCGGCCGGCGTGCGGGCGTCGCAGAGCGACATGCTCGATTCGCTGTACAACGCCGGCAACAGCGTCGCCGAATACCGTGTCCGCCGGCATGCGGCGGAAGCCTTCGCCGGCTGGTCGCCCGGCCTGATCCGGGGCTGGGTTCAGCGCTATTCCGTTGGCGTGCTACGCGAGGAAAGCGATTACGAACTCGAGCCGGGCAAGCCGCCGCCGGTGCGGCTGCCGTCGGATCTCGACCTCGCCGGCCCGTTCGTGCGCTTCGAAGCGCTCCAGGACGCCTACCGCACCGACGTCAACCTGAACCTGATCGGGCGCGTCGAGGACTTCGCGATGGGCGTGCAGGCGTCGCTCCAGGTCGGTCGCGCGCTGGAGAAGTTCGGCTCGACGCGCGATGCGTGGCTCTACAACGCGAACTTGAGCAACGGCTTCGACGTCACGAGCAACAGCTTCCTGCTCGCCAATGTCGGCGCAAGCGGGCGCTACGCCGAGGAAGGCGAGAACCAGGCGCTGAGCGCGGGCGCACGCTATTACCACCGCCGCGGCCGGCACCTCGTGTACTACGCCTCGGTTTCCGCCGATGCGATCGACAACCCCGATGTTCCGGGCCCGCTGCAGATCGGCGGCGACAACGGGCTGCGCGGCTACCCGCTGCGCTACCAGGCCGGCGAGCGCCGGGTGCTCGCGACGCTGGAAGCGCGCGCGTACACCGACTGGTACCCGTTTCGCCTGTTTCGCGTCGGCGGCGCCGTGTTCTACGACACCGGGCGGGCGTGGAAGGGCGAGAACCCGAACACGGTCAATTCGGGCTGGCTGCGCGACGTGGGCTTCGGCCTGCGCCTGCTCAGCGCCCGCACCTCCAAGGGCAACGTGCTGCACGCCGACGTCGCGTTCCCCCTCGATACCGATCCGAGCATCGACTCGGTGCAGTTCTTGGTGAAGACGAAAGTCGCCTTCTAACGCTACATGCTGCGGCGGTACTGGCCGCCGACCTCGAACAGCGCGTGCGTGATTTGGCCGAGCGAGCACACGCGCACCGCGTCCATCAGCACCGCAAACACGTTCTCGTCCTTGATCACCGCCTGCTTGAGCCGTTCCAGCATCGGGGGGCAGCCCTGCGCATTCTGGCGGTGAAACTCCCTCAGGCGCTTGAGCTGCGACTGCTTCTCTTCCTCGGTCGAGCGGATCAGCTCGAGCTTTTGCGGCGTGGGCTCGGCGTGCGGGTTGCGGAACGTGTTCACGCCCACGATCTCGTAGGAGCCGTCGTGCTTCTTGTGCTCGTAGTAGAGCGATTCTTCCTGGATCTTGCCGCGCTGGTAGCCGGTCTCCATCGCGCCGAGCACGCCGCCGCGGCTCGAGATCGCCTCGAACTCCTTCAGCACCGCCTCCTCGACGAGGTCGGTGAGCGCCTCGACCACGAACGAGCCCTGGTTCGGGTTCTCGTTCTTCGCCAACCCCCATTCCTTGTTGATGATCAGCTGGATCGCCATCGCGCGGCGCACCGAGTCCTCGGTCGGCGTGGTGATCGCCTCGTCGTAGGCGTTGGTGTGCAGCGAGTTGGTGTTGTCGTAGCTCGAGATCAGGGCCTGCAGCGTGGTGCGGATGTCGTTGAACGCGATCTCCTGCGCGTGCAGCGAGCGGCCAGAGGTCTGCGAGTGGAACTTGAGCTTCTGGCTGCGCTCGTTCGCGCCGTAGCGCTCCTTCATCGCCACCGCCCAGATGCGCCGCGCCACGCGGCCGAGCACCGCGTATTCCGGGTCCATGCCGTAGGAGAAGAAGAACGAGAGGTTCGGCGCAAAGTCGTCGATCTTCATACCGCGCGCGAGGTAGGCCTCGACGAAGGTGAAGCCGTTCGCGAGCGTGAAGGCGAGCTGCGAGATCGGGTTCGCGCCGGCCTCGGCGATGTGGTAGCCCGAGATCGACACCGAGTAGAAGTTGCGCACCTGGTTCTCGATGAAGTACGCCTGGATGTCGCCCATCACCTTGAGCGAGAACTCGGTGGAGAAGATGCAGGTGTTCTGCCCCTGGTCCTCCTTCAGGATGTCGGCCTGCACCGTGCCGCGCACCGCGGACAGAGT
>DASRIR010000145.1:0-4931 GCA_035649875.1 Burkholderiales bacterium
CGCGCGCGCCATCGCGCTCGAGCCGCGCGTGATGCTCTTCGACGAGCCGACCAGCGCGCTCGATCCCGAGCTCGTCGGCTCGGTGCTCGGCGTGATGCGCGACCTGCGCGAAAGCGGCATGGCGATGGTTGTGGTGAGCCACGAGATGGGGTTCGCGCGCAATGCGGCCGACCGCGTGCTCTTCATGGACCACGGCAGCGTGGTGGAGGAGGGCACTCCGGCCGCGATCTTCGAGAAACCGACCCAGCAACGCACCCAGGCGTTCATCAGCCAGATTCAGCGGCACTGATGTCCAACTGGGAGCGCTTCATCGACACGTTCTTCAACGCGCAGGTGATGGCGCGTTACCTGCCGGACATCCTCTACGGCACACTCATCACCATTCAGCTCGCCGCGCTCGTCATCGCGAGCGGCCTGGTCGCCGGGCTGGCGCTTGCGCTTCTGCGCAGCCTGAGCTTGCGGCCGGTGAATCTGCTCATCGTGTTCACCGTGGATCTTTTCCGGGCGCTGCCGCCGCTCGTCATCATCGTGTTCATCTATTTCGGCCTGCCGACCGCGGGAATATCGCCCTCGAGCTTCGTGTCGACGTGGCTTTCGCTCACCCTCGTGCTGATGGCGTTCTCGGAGGAGATTTTCTGGGCCGGGATCATCTCGATCCCGAAGGGGCAATGGGAGGCGGCGCGCTCCACGGGGCTCTCCTACGGGCAGGCGCTGCTGAACGTCGTGCTGCCGCAGGCGCTGCGTCTCACGATTCCGCCGCTCACCAATCGGACGATCGCGATTACCAAAGGCACGGCGCTCGGCTCGGTGGTCGCGCTCTCCGAGATCCTCGGCATGGCGTCCTCGGCAGTGTCGAACAGTTACAACCCGTCGCCGCTTACGCTCGGCGCCGCGGCGTACGTCATCCTCTTCTTCCCCATGGTCGTGCTCGGCCGCTGGCTCGAGACGCGCATGCGCTGGAAGCGCTGAAGTGCTCCAGACCTTCTTCAACTGGGACATCATCAAGGCGGCGTGGCCGATCCTGCTCGCCGGGCTCGGCAACACGGTGCTGCTCTCGCTCGTCGTGGTGCCGCTCGGCCTCTTCGGCGGACTGATCCTCAGCGTGCTTGCCGGCGTGCGCAATCCGTGGGTGCGCTGGCCGCTCATGGCGTGGGTCGACTTCTTCCGCGCCTTTCCGCCGCTCGTGCTCCTCATCTTTCTGTACGCCGGGTCACCGTTCGTCGGCGTGGAGCTTTCCGGCTTTCTCTGCGTCTGCATCGCTTTTTTCCTGAATACCGGTGCCTATTACGGCGAGATCCTGCGCGCGGGAATCGAATCGGTGCCGAGCGGCCAGATCGACGCGGCGCGCAGCACCGGCCTCGGGCGCCTGCAGACCATGGGCTACGTCGTCCTGCCGCAGGCGGTGCGCAACGTCCTGCCCGATCTTCTCTCCAACACGCTCGAGGTGATCAAGCTGACCTCGCTCGGCAGCGTGGTGGCGATGCCCGAGCTTCTCTTTCAGGCGCGCCAGGCGCAGAGCGTCACCTACAACCCCACGCCGATCGTCCTCGCGGCGCTCGTCTACTTCGTGATGCTCTGGCCGCTCGTGCGCCTGCTGAGCCGCCTGGAAAACCGGGCAGTCGCTCGCGCCTAATTCGGGGTCAAGGTGCGAATTCGGCTGCTCGGGAAGCTGCCCGACGCTTCCAGCGCAGCGGTCTTAAGACGCGCGCTCGCCCACGGCACCGCGCGGCCAAAGATGGGAAATGCCGACGCCACCGCCACGGCGAGGCTGCTGATCACGACGATGAAGCCAGGCAGGTGGGATTCGTGCGAAGCGGGATCCAGATGCGCGGCCAGCTTCGCGCCCGCGAACAGCGCGATCGCGCCGATGAGGCATACGGAAATAACGGCGCCTACCCAAATGAGACGAGGCATGAGTGCAGGCATGGCGCCGAGCGTAGCGACTTGTCCGCGCACCCCCAAGGCACTACTGGGCAAAAAAAAGCCCCGGCGAAGCGGGGCTCCAAGCTGCCACATCGGAGGAGTCAGTCGTGAAAAATATGCGGATAGATGAAGCCGAAAGAGATCAGGCAAAAGCTCACTTTGAAGACGTAGGCGACCTTCTTGCGCAGCGTCATGTCAGCGAATTTGCGCGTCATCACGCGGCTCCGCGTCCAGTGCCTATCCGTCTTTCTTGTCTTTGTCCTTGTCCTTATCCTTGTCCTTGTCGTCGCTCGGCAGCGGCGTGGATTGGCTGTCCGCGGAGGCGGGCAGCGGCGCAGCATAGGCGGCCACGGCGAGACCGGCGAGCAGCGCGGCGAGAAGGGCTGCGGATAACCGTTTCATTGCATCTCCTTGGGGAAAGGTTGCGGGAACCCGATTAGAGCCGCCGCATGTAACAGCGACATTGCAGCCTCTGTCTCTTGTCACACTGTGTTACATGCTTGACGCGCGGCGCCGCCAGGTGCAGATATACCCGCCGATGGAGCGGCCCGACCACGTCCTCGTCGTCGATGACGACGGGGAGATCCGCAAGCTTCTCGGCGAGTATCTCGAGCGCAATGGTTTCCGGGTGTCACTTGCCAATGACGGCAAGGAGATGCGGCGCCGGCTTGAGCTGAACCGTCCCGATATCGTGGTGCTCGACCTCATGCTGCCCGGCGAAAGCGGCCTTACGCTGTGCCGGGATCTGCGCGCCGACTCCACCCTGCCGGTAATCATGCTGACCGCACGTAACGAGGAAGTAGACCGTGTGCTCGGCCTCGAGATGGGCGCCGACGATTATCTGGCGAAGCCGTTCAGTCCGCGAGAGCTCCTGGCGCGCATCAAGAGCATCCTGCGCCGCACGCGCGGCCTGCCGTTTGCGCGCGGCGATACGCATCGCCTGCGCTTCGCGGGGTGGACGCTTGATCTTGCCGCGCGTCAGCTCGTTGCACCGGACGGTGTCATCATCCCGCTCTCGGGTGCCGAGTTTCGACTGCTCACGGTGTTCGTCGAGCATCCGAACCGCGTGCTCGATCGCAACCAGCTCATGGACCTGACGGTCGGACGCGACGGCACCCCGATTGACCGCTCGATCGACGTGCAGGTGAGCCGACTGCGGGTGCGGCTGCGCGACGACGCGCGCGAGCCGCGCATCATCAAGACGGTGCGCAGCGAGGGCTATGTGCTCGCGGCGAGCGTGGAGCGGTTGAATCGGTGACGCTGCTGCCGCGCTCGCTTTTCGGCCGCACGCTGCTCGTGCTGGCCGCCGGGCTCGTCCTCGCGCAGCTCGGCAGCGCGTTGATTCATCTCTTTGACCGAGGCAGCTCGGTCTACCGTCTTGCTTCGCTTCAGATTGCCGCGCGCGTCGGCCAGGCGGCGCGCATCCTGAACCGGCTGCCGGCGAGCGAGCGGCACACCGTGGTCGAAGAGATCAGCGGTCCCCATCTGCGCGTCGCGCTGAGCGAGCGGCCGGTCGCGGTGGAGAGCGGCTTCGTCGAGCACGATCCCTACGAAGCGCAGTTCACCGAGGCGGTGCAGCGCCGCATCGGCGCGCCCTGGCCGATCCGCGTCGACATTAATCCGCGTACGCGCTCGCCCGGCGCTGCTCCATCGGCGCTTTCGCTGTGGATGGCTCGTCACTTTTACTTCCTGCTTCCCGAGCCGTTCGGCATCGTGGTGCAGATCCGGCTCGAGGATGGCACGCTCGCGGTGTTCTACGTCAACGTGCCGCAGGAGCCGCTGAGCCGCCTCGAGTCGCTCCTGCCACTGCTCATGCTCCTCTTGCTCGTGTGCTTTTCCGTTGCCGCGCTTCTCGTGCGCATGATGAACCGTTCGTTAAGCGATCTCGCGAGAGCGGCGGACGCCATCGGCCAGGATCCTTCGGGGGCGCCGCTCGTCGAGCGCGGTCCGAGCGAGGTACGTCGCGTGGTGGCGGCGTTCAACCGCATGCAGGAGCGCGTGCGACGCTACCTGATCGAGCGGGGCCTGCTACTTAGCGCGATCTCCCATGACCTGAAGACGCCGATCACGCGGCTGCGCCTGCGCGCGGAGATGCTGCCCGACGCAGAGCTGCGCTCGAGGATGTTGCGCGATCTGCACGAGATGCGGGCCATGGTCAGCGGCACGCTCGATTTCTTCTCCGCGATCCGCAAGGAACGCACGCGCCAGCCGGTCGATATCGGCGCACTTATCGACAGCCTTTGCGAGGACCGGCGCGAAGTCGGGCAGGCGCTAAGCGTGCAGGGCGCGGCGCTTGCGCCGTACCCGGCCGACCCGCAAGCGCTGCGCCGCTGCCTGGAAAACCTCATCGAAAACGCCGTGCGCTACGGCGCGTGCGCCGATATACGCATCGAAGATTCCGCCGCTCGGCTTACGATCCAGATCCGCGACCGCGGTCCGGGCATTCCAGAGCCCGAGCTCGAGCGCGTCTTCGAGCCGTTCTACCGGCTGGACGATTCGCGCAACATGGCGAGTGGGGGCACCGGCCTCGGGCTAAGCATCGCCCGCAACATCGCCCGCTGGCACGGCGGCGACGTAAGGCTGAGCAACTGCGCGCCGGGCCTTGTCGCCGAGCTCGCGCTGCCGCGCTAGTTTCGGGGACCGGAGATGCGGATGCGCGACACGGTGTAGCGCGTGACCTGCTCCTCCGGCTCGTCGCCCGTCGTCCCGTTCAGCGGCAAAGCCAGGTTCGTGACGAAGATCTCATCGCCCAGAATCACGAGGCTCGCCGGAAACAGAAGCCCGCGCGGCGATCCGTCCCTGCGGATGCCCTCGAAGTCACCGCGCTTCGCGACCACCTTGCCCTGCGCGTCGAGCGCCACGAGCTCGTCCGCCTGGTTGGCAGCGACCCAGAGCCGGCCCTGACTGTCGAACGCCACGCCGTCCGCGCCGTTGATGCTTTCGGCGAACACGCTCACCGCGCCTGAGCTCTTGTTGACCTTGAGCACGCGGTCATCGCCGGTATTGGC
>DASRIR010000146.1:0-7863 GCA_035649875.1 Burkholderiales bacterium
TTCAAGGGCGCCGGGCCGGCGATGCAGGCGATGCTCGGCGGCCAGGTCGACCTGATGATCCTGCAGGCGGCGGCGGCGCTGCCGCAGGCGCGCTCCGGCAACGTCAAGATCCTCGCCAACCTCTCGCCGCAGCGCTCGCGCGTGATTCCCGACCTGCCGACCTCCGACGAAAGCGGCATCCCGGGCCTCTACGCCGCCGGCTGGTTCGGCCTGTTCGGCCCGCGCGGCCTGCCGAAGGAAGTCGTCGCCAGGCTGAACGGCGCCATGGTGCAGGCGCTCGCCGATCCGAAGGTGCAGGCGCGCCTCTCGGAGCTGGGGCTCGATCTCGCCTCGCGCGAGCAGCAAACGCCCGAAGGCTTCGCCGCGTTCCACAAGGCCGAGACCGACAAGTGGTGGCCGGTGATCAAGGCCGCCAACATCAAGGTCGAGTAAGGCTCAGCCGTTGCTGTAGTAGTGCGCGCGGACCCTGGCCGACCACTTCAGAAGCACTTCGCGGAATGCCTCCAGGTCGGTGCGGTCGAGATTCGGCGGGGGCATTTCGTGGATGAACACGTCGGTGACGCCGTCGTCGAACACGCCGCCGCGGATCGATTCTTCGCGGAAGATCAGCAGCGGCAGCTGCATGCCGAACAGGATTCCGGCCTCTAGGTGATTCCAGGGGCTGGGGAAGCTTGCCGGCTTTCCCGGGCGCAGATGCACCGGCTTCTTGGTACCCGGCTTCCACGTCCCGCGCGTCGCCTTGAACTGCTGGAAGCCCAGGATGATGCCGCCGGAGCAGTGCTTGGCGATGACGTAGACCTCACGCAGCGGGCAGTCCGAGGGATAGTCGCTCTTGCCGAGCGCGCGCGCCTCGAGCTGCAGCCGGTCGAGCTCGCCGACCACGCGGTGGCGACATCGCTCCTGCTGCTTGCTCAGGAGGGTAGGGCAGGAGACGAAAACGGGAATCCGCATGGCGGCGTGCCTCGATGAGCGCTAGTGACGGGCGTGTTTTTCCGCCCAGCCCGAGAATCCGGACAACCTGACCTCGAGCGGGTTGAGGCGGAAGAAATCCTCGTACCTTTTCTCGGATGCGGTATCGCCCGCGCCGAGGAAGACCCGTACCTGCGCCCGGTGGCGCGCGCCGCGCCATGCCTGCGAGCGCAAGGCGCGCATCAACATCGCGCGGATATGGAAGTCGTCGCTCGGCAGGCTGTAGCCAATGAATACCCAGCGGCGCGCCTTTTCCAGCCGCTTCTGCGCTTCCCGCCACACGCTGCGCAGGCTGACCGCGCGATAGTCCTTGACGTACGACGGCGCCACCATGATGGTCAGCAGGCCGGCGCCGCAGTGGCAGTCGTCGTAATCCGGACGACGGTCGTTCTCGTCCATGATGTAGCTGCCTTCGAGGTTGACGTACACAGTGCCGCAGCATGCACAGCCGAACCAGTTGAGCCCGCCGTGCAGCCGCAGCACCGAGCGCGGGTTGCGCGCCAGGCCGATGTCATCACCTTTGTAGTTGACCGGGCGCTCGCCGACGCAGTGGTAATGGATGGGCGATTCGGCCAGCTTGCGGCCGGGATTGCGCTTCTTCCACGCCGAGACGAAACACCGATCGACCAGGATGTCCCAGTTGGTGGAAATGATGGTGTCTTCCGGCCCGAGGGAGTCGGTCAGCAGGCGCGTATGGCGCGCCCGTACCCGGAAGCTGGCTTCCTGGACCGCGATGCCAAGCGCGAATGCAAGCTGCTGGCGCACACGCCTCAGGAAGCCGGGATTCATGTCCGCTCGGCCGCTGCCGTTCCGCAGAGAGGACACGCCGAGGCTCTGATCTTCGCCGATGCAGGCGTCGAGCAGCGACAAGGTCTCGATCAGGTCCGGCAGCTTCGAGCGCTCCGGAAAGGTGTGGTTTCGCCCCGGTTTTAGAAAGGCGTCCCACTGAGCGGCCGCGGCGCGGATGCTATTGACGCCGAGCCCGTAAAGATCCTTGTAGTACGCGCGCAGGTGGCTGCCGCGTTCGCCGCAATCGCGCAGCCACTGCGCTACCCCGTAGTTCAGCTGAGTCGTGGTCGGCAATCCTTCGGCGGCCGACGCACCGGCTCCCAGAAAATAGACCGTGTCCATTGCCCCTCCGCGAGGGGCATGCTGCAGCGTTGTAAGGAGCCGGGCAATAGCGGATCTTGTGCGATAACGCACAAGCTCGAGCCGGATTTTGCCGCTGGTCGGGTCGTCCCCGGACGTCGTAGCCTCGGACGGATTTATCGTTGGCACGGAGGGGGGAAACATGGTCCGCAAATCCGCACGCCGTTCGCGCCCGGCGCGGCGCGCTTCTTCTGCCACGCCGGCGGTCGCAGTCGACGAGGTCCTGCTCAACGCGCTGTCGCTGCGCGTGCCGACGCGCGGCGGCCACCGGCGCCTGACCGGCCCGGAGATCGAACGCGCGCTGCTGTCGGGCGAGCATGCGCGCACGCTCGAGGCGTACTTCGGCGAGGCGGAATACGCCGAGCTGCGGCAGCTTGCGCCGCGCGCCACGCGGCGCAGTACGCGGAGCGGGCCGCGCGTGCTCATCCTGCCCGGGATCCTCGGGTCGATGCTGGCGCGCGTGAAGGGCGGCTCGGAGGACCTGATCTGGGTCGACTTCCTCGATATCGTGGCCGGACGCCTGCGGGACCTGACGCTGCCCGGCGCCGAAATCCGCGCCGTCGACGCCCACCAGGCGACCTACCTGAAGCTCAAGCTTTACCTGCAGGAGCAGGGCTTCGACGCGGATTTCCATCCCTTCGACTGGCGCCAGCCGATCCCGGAGCTGGGACGCGAGCTCGCGGCGCGGGTGCGCAAGGAAGAGGCGGAAGAGGTGTACCTGGTCGCGCACAGCATGGGCGGGCTGGTGGCGCGCGCGGCGGTGCATCACGGCATGGACAAGCTGAAACGCCTGGTGATGCTCGGCACCCCCAACTACGGCTCGTTCGCGCCGGCGATGGTGTTCCGCGGCGTGTATCCGTTCCTCAACAAGATCGCGCTGCTCGACCTCAAGCACAACGCCGAGAAGCTGGCGGGCGAGATTTTCAACACCCATCCCGGCCTGACGCAGATGCTGCCGCAACGCGCCAAGTATGCCGAGCTGGATCTGTACGACCTGCAGAAATGGCCGACCCGCGGCGCGCGCCCGCTGGCGCGGCTGCTGCGGGAAGCGCCGGACGCGCAGAGCAAGCTCGCGATCGCGCCGGACAAGTACGTGATGATCGCCGGCGTCGACCGGGAAACCACCGTCGGGCTGCGGGTCGAGGACGGCGAGTTCGTCTTCCAGCGCTCTCGCGCCGGCGACGGCACGGTACCGCTCGAGCTCGCAGAGCTGCCGGACGTGCTGACGTACTACCACGCCGAGGAGCACGGCTCCCTGCCGAAGAATGCCACGCTGCACAAGGCGGTGGTCGACATCCTGCGCACCGGCTCGACTTCGCAGATCTCCGACCGGCGGGAGGGTACCCGCGCCGATACCGCGAGCGAAGTCTCCGAGACCGAGCTGCGCGAGCGCTTCCGGGCAGCCACCAAGCGCTCGCGCGAGCAGTTGAGCGCCTCCGACCTGCGCAACTTCATGGCCGAGCTGGTCGCCCCGGCGACGCCGTCGATGCCGATGGAAGCGCCGACGATGCAGGCGCCGCCGGGCGTCGCGCCCGCGACGGCGGCGAGCCTGTTCGAGTCCCTGGTGGTGGGCCGCCGCCGCCAGCGCCGCATCGACGTGCGCCTGGCGCGCGGCAGCCTCACGCAGATCAAGAGCCGCGCCTACGTGCTCGGGTTGTTCGACGGCGTCGCGCCGGCGGGCGCGGCCTCCGCCATCGATGCCCTGATGGGCGGCGCGATCAGCGAGTTTCGCCAGCGGCGCATGTTCTCGAGCGGGGTGGGCGAGGTGTTCATGGTGCCCGGCGGGCGGAACGACGTGTACGCCGACTACATCGTGTTCGCGGGCCTCGGGCAGTTCGACTCGTTCAACCTCAATGTGCTCGAGACCGTGGCGGAGAACATCGCGCGCACGCTGGCGCGCACCGACATCGAGGAATTCGTGACCGTGCCGATCGGCGCCGGCACCGGCCTTGGCATGGAGCAGGCCATGGAAGCGCTGCTGCGCGGTTTCTTCCGCGGCCTGGACGACGCGGACCGCGGGCAGGGCTTCCGCTCGGTGACCTTCGCCGAGATCGACGAGACGCGCTACGAGATGCTCAAGTGGGCGCTGTACCGGCTGTCCAGCACGCCGCTGTTTGCCGACGTCGAGGTGACGCTGAGCGAGATGCGGCTGCCGCCCGCCCCGGTGGCGCGGCGCGGCGGCGTGCCAGCCGGGCTGCCGCCGTCCATCTACCTGAACGTGCGCGTCACCGCCGAGCGCGGCAAGCTGAAGGTCGACAGCTCGCTGCTCACCACCGGGGCGAAGGCCACCGTGATGAGCGGAGTGACGGAAGTCGCGGAGAGCGAGCTGCGCAAGCACCTCGAGTTCATCGAAACCGAGCAGTTCAAGCACGGCGCCATTGCCGCCTTCGGCAGCAAGCTCGCCGCCATGGTGCTGGACGATTCCGTCGCCGCCGGGCTGGAGGGCTGCGCGGGCAACCACCTGGTCGTGGTGCATGACGCGGAAGCTTCGCGCCTGCCTTGGGAAACGCTGTGCCTGCAGGGACGCTTCCCGGCGCTCGAGGGCGGCATGACGCGGCGCTACCTCGCCGGCAATCTGTCGGTGGCCAAATGGCTCGAGCAGCGGCGCGCCGACGAATGGCTGGACGTCCTGCTGGTGGTCAACCCGACGCAGGATCTGCCCGGCGCCGACGTGGAGGGCAAGCGGCTGAAAAAGCTGTTCGGCGACCGCCAGCGCGTGCGCCTCAAGTGCATCGAGGGCGCCGCGGCCACGGTGGCCCGGCTGCGCAGCGAATTCGCCTCGGGCAGGTACGACATCCTGCATTACGCCGGCCACGCCTACTTCGATCCGGCCCACGTCTCGCGCAGCGGCATCGTCTGCGCCGATGGCAACCTGACCGGCGCCGAGCTGGCCGAGATCGGTAACCTGCCGAGCCTGGTGTTCTTCAACGCCTGCGAATCGGCCCGGGTGCGCAAGCGCATGGTCGACAAGAGCAAGCTCGCCACCAGGAGCCTGGAGCAGCGGATGGAGCGCAACGTCGGCGTCGCCGAAGCGTTTCTGCGAGGCGGGGTGGCCAACTACATCGGCACCTACTGGCCGGTCGGCGACGCCGCGGCCGAGAGCTTTGCGCAGGCGTTCTATCAGCAGCTGCTCGCGGGCGAGACCCTGGCCGACGCCATCCACAAGGGCCGCACGGCGGTCGACGCTATCAAGTCTCCCGACTGGGCCGACTACATCTTCTACGGCAGCGCGGATTTCCGCATCAAGGAGCCGTCGGCGCCCGACCGCGCCGTCACGGCAGCAGCGGAAACGCGCTGAACGTATCCGGCGGGTTCGCCGGCGGCGCCGGCGCCAGATGCTGCGGCGTCAGCTCCGCGTACGAAGTCACGCCCAGCAGCCCGAGGCAGATGCGGATCTCGTCCTCGAGCAGCTCGAGCGTGCGCACCAGGCCCGGCACGCCCGCCGCGCCGAGGCCAAGGCAGGCGAGACGGCCGATGCCGACCGCCTTGGCGCCGAGCGCCATGGCTTTCACCACGTCGGTCCCGCGCAGGTAGCCGCCATCGACCCAGACCTCGGCCTTTCCATTCACCGCCTTGATGATTTCCGGGAGCACGGCAGTGCTGCCGAGACCGTGGTCGAGCTGGCGACCGCCGTGGTTCGAGACGTAGATCACCTCGACGCCGTGCTGCACGGCGATCTCCGCGTCTTCGACCGTGGCGATGCCCTTGATGATGAGCGGAAGATCGTGCTTGTCCTTGTAGCGCTTCACCTGGTCCCAGGACAGCCCGGCCTGGAACGCAGCGCCCTCGATGGCGCGCGCGCGCCACGGCTTGATGAAACGCCCGACGAGGTCGCGCTCGCGCCGGCTGTACGCCGCGACGTCCACGGTGAAGCAGAACGCCTCGTAGCCGTTGTCCTGCGCGCGGCGCACGAAGTCGTCGGTCCAGGCGTCGTCGCCGCGCACGTAGAGCTGGAACACGCGCAGGTTGTCGGCCGCCGCCGCCGTCTGCTCGAGGCCCGGCTGGCACACGGAGGAGAGCATCTGCGGCACGCCGAACTGCGCCGAGGCGCGCGCCGCGGACGCCGCGCCGCCCTCGACGATCGACTCGAGGCCGCCGATCGGCGCGAGCATGACCGGCAGCCGCGTCTTTTGGCCCAGGAACACACTTGAAGAATCGATCCGGCTGACGTCGCGTAACACCCGCGGACGAAAGGCGAGCGCATCGAGCGCCATGCGGTTGCGGCGCACGGTGGTCTCGGTCTCGGCGCCGCCCACCAGGTAACTCCACGGGCCGGGCGCGACGTTGCGCCGCGCCGCGGCGACGATCTCGGTGAGGGTGAGGAACTCCTCGGGATGCGGCGCGTTCAAGCTAGTCCGCCTTCGCGCCTGCCGCCTTGGCCACTTTGGTCCACTTCGCGATCTCCGCTTTCATGAAATCTGCAAACGCCGCGCGCGTCTGTCCCGCGGGCTCGAACGCGAGAGCATCGAGCCTTTCCTTCACCGCGGCATCCGCGAGCATCGCGCGCACGGCGGCGTCGAGGCGATCGAGCACCGGGGCAGGGGTCCTGGCGGGCGCGCACAGGCCGATCCAGCCGACCGACTCGAAGCCGGGGAAGCCCTGCTCGGCGATCGTCGGCACCTCGGGCAGGTGGCGCGAGCGCTGCGGGACCGCGACGCCGAGCGCGCGCAGCTTGCCTCCCTTCACCTGCGCCAGCACGCCGGAGATGGTGTCGGACATCATCGGCACGTTGCCGCCCAGGATCTGCGCCTGCGCATCGCTCGTGCCCTTGAACGGCACGTGGTTGAGCTTGATCCCGGCGGCGCTCTGGAAAGCTTCCATCGTCAGGTGGCTGGTGGTGCCGACGCCGAGCGAGGCATACGCGATCTCGCCGGGCTTCGCTTTCGCCGCGGCGACCAGATCGGCGAGCGTGCGGTACGGCTGTTGCGCGCCGGCCACGATCGCCTGCGGGGTGAGGCCGAGGTTGGCGATCGGCTCGAAATCGCGCACCGGGTCGTAAGGCAGCTTCGAATAGATCGCCGGGTTGATGCCGAACGGCCCGCTGGTGCACATGATCAGCGTGTAGCCGTCGGGGGGCGCGTTCTTCGCCGCTTCGGTGCCGGGAATGCCGCCCGCGCCGGGGCGGTTCTCCACCACGAACGGCCGGCCGAGTGATTTTCCGAGCTGCTCGGCGGTGAGCCGGCCGAGGATGTCGGTCGCGCTGCCGGGCGTGAACGGCACGATCACCTTTACCGGCCGGTCGGGATACGACTGCGCGAACGCCGCGCCACAGGCAAGAGCAAGAGCCGCAGCGCTGGCGATCGCTTTCAAACGATGTGGCGCCGGTCGACGAAAATGCTGTTGACGAACGAGCCGCCGCGCACCTCGTAGCCGTTGTCCGCCATGAGCTGCATGATTTCGGGCAGCAGGCGGCGGCCGCTGATCTCCACGGTCTCGGCGCACACCACGTCGGGACGCAATCGCTTGAAGTCGAGCGATCGCAGGATCGGCAAGTCGAAGCCCTCCGTATCGATGGAAAGCAGATTGGGCGGCCCGTTCCAATGCTTGCGCATCAGCTCGTTGATGCCGAGCAACGGGATCTTCAGCACGCGCTCGATGCGATAGCAGCAGGCTCTTGCCGATGAATTTGCGGCGCTCCATCTACTTCGCCAGCAGTTTCATCGCGCGCTCGAGGCCATTGAGCGTCGTCGGGTACATGCGGCCGTTCATCAGCTCCTTGATCACGCCGATCGACTGGCGGTAGGA
>DASRIR010000147.1:0-2656 GCA_035649875.1 Burkholderiales bacterium
ATCACAGCACCTACACCGGCAAGCCGCCGGACGAGCCGGCGATGCTCGGCGTGGCGCTCAACGAATTGTTTGTTCCTCTACTGCAAAAGCAATTCCCGGAAATCGTGGACTTCTATCTGCCTCCCGAAGGGTGCTCCTACCGCATGGCGGTAGTGAGCATGAAAAAGCAGTACCCGGGGCACGCCAAGCGGGTGATGTTCGGCGTCTGGAGCTACCTGCGTCAGTTCATGTATACGAAGCTGATCGTAGTGTGCGACGACGACGTGAACGCGCGCGACTGGAAGGAAGTGGTATGGGCGCTGACCACGCGCGTGGACGCCGCGCGCGACACCGCGGTGGTGGAGAACACGCCGATCGACTACCTCGATTTCGCGAGCCCGGTATCGGGCCTCGGCTCGAAGATGGGCATCGACGCCACGAACAAGTGGCCCGCCGAGACCGCCCGGCGCTGGGGCCGGCCGATCGTCATGGACGAAGCGGTGAAGCGTCGCGTCGACGGCCTGTGGCGGGATCTGGGCCTCTAGCGCGGATCCACTGCAGCAGCGCATCGAACGCGGCTTCGGCCTGCGGCGCGTTCGGGTGGTTCGCGATCATGACCACCGCGTGGCGCCGCCCGCCGCGGTCGAGCACGTAGCCCGCCATCGCGCGCGTGTCGGACAAGAGGCCCGTCTTGATGTGCGCGTTCCCCGAGACGCCCTCGCCGTGCAGCCGCTTGCGCATCGTGCCGTCGGCCGCCACGACCGGCAGCGAGGCCGAGAACTCCGGCATCACCGCGCTGTGCCAGGCGGACTGCAGCAGCGCCATCAGCGTGGCCGCGCTCGAGCGCTCATGGCGCGAGAGCCCCGACCCGTTCTCCAGCCTGAGCTCCGGCGCGCCGATGCCTTTGAACACCAGCCACTGCTCGAGCGCTCGCGCGGCGCCTTGCGGGGTCGCCGGCACGCCGTCGAGCTCCCCCGCGAGGGTAAGGTAGAGCTGGCGCGCCATCACGTTGTTGGAGAACTTGTTGATGTCGCGCACCGCCTCGCCGAGCGGCTCCGACTCGTGCCGGTACAGCAGCGTCGCGGCCGGCGAAACCGTTCCCTCGCGCACGCGCCCGCTCCAGCTGCCGCCCATCTCGGCCCACAGCCCGCGGATCATCGCCGCGACGTAATCGTCCGGGTGGTGCAGCGCCACGTTGAGCTCGCGCTCGCCGCACGCGACCGGGTAGAAGCCGGTGAACGCGGCGCGCGGCGGGCGCGACTGGAAGCTCGCGCCGATCAGGTCGCGGAACGCCCGGCCCTCGGGGCACGCGCCATCGGCCAGCTTGAGGCCGTTCACGATCTCCACGCCGGCCAGCGCCGGCTCGAA
Organism: Burkholderiales bacterium; assembly: GCA_035649875.1. Classification (GTDB taxonomy): domain Bacteria; phylum Pseudomonadota; class Gammaproteobacteria; order Burkholderiales; family SG8-39; genus SCGC-AG-212-J23. Next base: position 1,348 of record DASRIR010000147.1, read on the forward strand.
GAACAGCCGCGGCTTGGCGCCGTCGACGAAGAACACGAAGCGCAGCGACTTGAAGTTGACGAGCAGCGCGTCCGGCGCGACGTTGTAAGGCCGGAACACCTCGTTGTCGATGAGCTCGGGCGCGAGCGGCGCAAAGTAGCCGCGGTCGAGCACGATGTCGCCGCGGATCTCGCGTACGCCTCGACCGCGCAGGTTTCGGAGCAGCATCCAGAAGCTCTCGTGGTTCAGCTTGGGGTCGCCGTACCCCTTGAGCGCGAGGTCCTCGCCGTCTCGGTAAACCTCGGTCTTCCAGCGGTACGCGGGGCCGAGCAGTTCGAGCGCCGCGTAGGTGGTCACCAACTTGATCACCGAGCCGGGGTTACGGGGGACCTCCGGATGGTGCGATACCGAGGGGCGCCGCGCGCCCACTTCCTGCACCAGCACGCTCACCTGCGCCTGCGGCACCTTCGCCTCGCGCAATGCTTTTGCCACCGTGCCGGGGAGCGCGGCATGTCCGGCGCTTATCGAAGTAAGCACCAACAAAAGCAAGAAACTCTTGAAAAGGGGAGGCACGGCCTTTATTATTAGCACTCGCTTGGACTGAGTGCTAAAGGGTTAACTTCAGGGTTACTCCAAGTGGCAGGCAGGTCCAGATTCCGGGGCTTGGATTTTGTCCAACCCATTGTAATACATCGAAATTTCCAATTCGGGAGCTACGCATGAAGATCCGTCCGCTGCATGACCGCGTCATCGTCAAGCGCATCGAAGAAGAGCGCAAGTCCGCCGGGGGCATCGTGATCCCCGATACCGCGGCCGAGAAGCCGGACCAAGGCGAAATCGTCGCCGTCGGCAAGGGCAAGAAGGACGAGGCGGGCAAGCTGATCGCGCTCGACGTCAAGCCCGGCGACAAGGTGCTGTTCGGCAAGTACTCCGGCCAGACCGTGAAGGTCAAGGGCGAGGAGCTCCTCGTGATGCGCGAGGAAGACATTATGGGCGTCATCGAAGGCGCATAAGTCAACGAATCGAAACAGGAGAGAAACGCAATGCCAGCCAAAGAAGTCAGATTCCACGAAGGCGCCCGCGCCAAGATGGTCCACGGCCTGAACATCCTGGCCGACGCCGTGAAAGTGACGCTGGGGCCCAAAGGTCGCAACGTCGTGCTCGAGCGCTCGTTCGGCGCCCCGACCGTCACCAAGGACGGCGTCTCGGTCGCGAAGGAGATCGAGCTGAAGGACAAGTTCGAGAACATGGGCGCGCAGATGGTGAAGGAAGTCGCCTCCAAGACCTCCGACGTCGCCGGCGACGGCACCACCACCGCGACCGTGCTCGC
>DASRIR010000148.1:0-2469 GCA_035649875.1 Burkholderiales bacterium
TTGCTGCTGCTCATCAGCCGGCCGGTGACGCGCCTGATGGGCGGCGTGCGCTAGTCGTTTTTGCCTTGCGTGTGCACTGCAACATGGCCGACACTCGCCGGCCACAAGCGCGCTCGCGCAACCGTTTGACGGAAAAGCACAAATCATGGTCACGACCACTGCATCGATGCCCGCCGTGACGCGGGAAACCTGGCTCGGCCACCCGAAGGCGTTGTACCTGCTGTTCGCCACCGAGATGTGGGAACGCTTCAGTTATTACGGCATGCGGGCGCTCCTCGTGCTGTCCCTGGTGGCCGGCGTCCAGACTGCGAACCCGGGGTTTGGCTTTTCGCAGGCCGAGGCGCTAAAGCTCTACGGTCTGTTCACCGGCTTCGTGTACTTCACCCCACTGATCGGTGGCTGGCTGGCGGACAACTATCTGGGACAGCGCAAGTCCGTGATCATCGGCGGCTTGGTGATGGCGGCCGGGCAATTCACACTCGCCTCTGCCATCCCCGGCAACCTGAGCCTGTTCTATATCGGGCTTGTGCTGCTGGTGATCGGTAACGGCTTCTTCAAGCCGAACATCTCGACCATGGTGGGCGATCTCTACGCCGAGGGTGACGCCCGTCGCGACGCCGCGTTCACGATCTTCTACATGGGTATCAACGCCGGCGCCTTCCTGGCGCCGCTCGTGTGCTCGACGCTGGGGGAAAACCCCGCGCTCGGCTGGCGTTACGGCTACATGTCGGCAGGCATCGGCATGATCCTCTCAGTGATCATTCAGCTCGCCTTCTCGCGCCGTTACCTGGATGAGATCGGCGTCGTGCCGGCCGCGCACCGCGCGCTCGCGAAGTCGGGCGGCAGGAAGGAAGCGCTCACGGCCGAGGAGGTCGATCGCCTGCGCGTGATTTTCATGCTTTTCGTGTTCATCGTGCTGTTCTGGGCGGCTTTCGAGCAGGCCGGTGGATTGATGAACCTCTATGCCGCCGAGAAGACCGACCGGATGCTCGGCGCGTTCGAGGTACCGGCCGGCTGGTTCCAGTCCCTGAACCCGCTCTTCATCGTGCTGCTCGCCCCGCTTTTCTCCATGGCCTGGGCGCGGCTCGGGACGCAGGGTCGCAATCCGCCGACGCCGAACAAGATGGTGTACGGCCTGATCCTGACCGGCATCGGCTTCCTCGCGATGGTGGCAGCCGTCTACGACCAGGCCGCGAACGGCAAGGCCAGCATGATCTGGCTCGTGATCGCGTACTTCTTCCATACCACCGGCGAGCTCTGCATTTCCCCGGTCGGCCTTTCGATGGTGACCAAGCTGTTGCCACTGCGGCTCGCGTCGCTGATGATGGGAGTGTGGTTCCTGATCAATTTCGTCGCCAACTGGCTGTCGGGGATCATCGGCTCCTTCGCCGAGCAGCTGGGCGAGCTCACGATCTTCGGTGGCATCGCCGCCACCCTGTTCGTGTTCTCGGTCGTACTCTGGCTCTTCTCCGGCACGCTCGTCCGCTGGATGCACGGTGCCGAGAAAGTCACGCACTGACGCGGCCTTCCCTCTTTTTCGATTCTGGAGTGTCGTTCATGAGCAGAACCCTGCGGCGTGCCGTTGTGTGCGCACTCATCTTCACCACGCTGCCCGCCGGCATTGCGCAAGCCGAAACGGCGGATGAGTTCGTCGCACGGACCAACCGCGAGCTCGCCGAGCTCGGGCTCGAGCTAAACGCGGCGGGCTGGACGCAGGCTACCTACATCAACGTCGACACACAGCTCATCAATGCCAAGGCGAACGAGCGCTTTTTCGCTTACGTCGGCAAGGCGGTCGAGGACGCGAAGCAGTTCGAAGGGCAGCCGATGAGCGCGGCTTCGAAGCGGGCGCTGGTGCTGCTCAAGTTCATCGCGACGCCGGCGCCGGACGACCCGGCCAAGCGCGCGGAGTTCTCCAAGCTCCTCGCTGCGATGGAGGCCAAGTATGGCTCGGGCAAGTACTGCCCGCAGGGTCCCGAGTCCTGCCGTGACGAGACCAAGCTCAAGGCGGTGCTCGAGTCGAGCCGCAACTATGACGAGCTGCTCGATGCCTGGACCGGCTGGCACTCCACCGCGCGGCCGTTGCGCGCCGACTACGCCCGCTACGTCGAGCTTGCGAACGACGGCGCGCGCGGGTTCGGGTTCGAGGACCTGGGCGCCATGTGGCGGTCGAACTACGACATGTCCGCGGCGGAGTTCCAGCGCGAAGCGGCGCGTCTCTATGGACAGGTGCAGCCTCTCTACAAGGAGCTGCACTGCTACACGCGCAACAAGCTGCAGCAGAAGTACGGCGCGGAGAAGGTGCCGTCGGGCAAGCCGATCCCGGCCCATCTGCTCGGCAACATGTGGGCCCAGCAGTGGGACGCGATCTACGAGTTGCTCGAACCGTATCCGGGGGTGAGCAGCCTCGACGTCGACTCGGCGCTCGAGAAGCAGTCCTACGACGCGGTGAAGATGACGAAGTCCGCG
>DASRIR010000149.1:0-16899 GCA_035649875.1 Burkholderiales bacterium
TACCCGCGGGTGGCGCCGGCGGTGATGGCGCTCGTTCATAGGGGAAATCAGCTCCTGCTGGCGCGCAGCCCGCACTTTCCGGCCGGCATGTTCAGCGCGCTCGCCGGCTTCGTCGAGCCCGGCGAGTCGCTCGAGCAGTGCGTGGCGCGCGAAGTCGCGGAGGAAGTCGGCGTGACGATCGCCGGCTGCCGCTACTTCGCCAGCCAGCCGTGGCCGTTCCCGCATTCGCTCATGATCGCGTTCGTCTGCGAGTGGCAAAGCGGCGAGATTCGTCCGCAAGCCGGAGAAATCGAGGAAGCAAATTGGTTCGATCTATTGCATTTGCCGAAACTTCCGAGCAAAATCTCGATCGCTCGGAGATTGATCGACGCGGTTTGTCAAGAGCTGAGTCGATCGAGCGAGGAGCAAAACTGATTCACTAGGAGGTTTTGAACGAGTTGAGCGCGAATATTGACGAGCGCTGTGCGCCGAAAGGCGCGAATGGAAGGCGTGGCCTGGAATCCCGATACGCGGCAGGCTGCGCCTTCGCATTTTGGAGGGTACGGAAATGAACGGTCTGCATCTCATCGGTGACCTCACCGGCTGCCGCTGCGATCCGCAGCTACTCCTCGACGGCGAGAGCTTTCGCGCCAAGTGCCTCGAGATGGTGGCCGCGTCCGGTCTTACGACCATGGACGCGACCTTCCACACCTTCGACGGCGGCGGCTTCACCGGCACGGTGGTGCTCGCGGAATCCCACCTGGCGATCCACACCTGGCCCGAGCGCCAGGGGCTGACGCTCGACGTCTACGTCTGCAACTACAGCGCCGACAACTCCGGCAAGGCGAGGAAGCTGTTCGACCAGCTGGTGGACTACTTCCAGCCCACCGAGGCCGCGCGCCACGAGGTCGATCGCGGCGAGCACCTGCTGATGGAGCCGCTCAACGAGTCGACCGGCTTCTACATCAAGGCCGGCAAGCAGCTCGGCGAGTGGCAGACGCGCTTCCAGAAGCTGGCGATCTACGACACGCCGCACTACGGGAAGATCTTCCGTCTCGACGGGTTCAACATGACCTCCGAGAAGGAGGAGTTCGTCTATCACGAGAACCTGATCCACCCCGCGTTGACGGCCCATGCCGCACCTAAGAAGGTGCTGATCATCGGCGGCGGCGACGGCGGCTCGTCGGAGGAGGCGCTCAAGCACCCCTCGGTCGAGCAGGTGACCATGGTCGAGATCGACGGCGACGTGATCGAGGTCGCGAAGACCCACTTCCACGCCGTGCACCAGGGCGTGTTCGACAACCCGAAGCTGCGGATACTCGTCGACGATGGCATGAAATTCGTGCGCGAGACGCAGGAGAAGTTCGACCTCATCGCGCTCGACCTGAACGATCCCATGGGCCCCGCCGAGGCGCTCTACTCCACCGAGTTCTTCCAGCAGCTGCGCCAGGCCCTGGCGCCGGGCGGCGCGCTGACGCTGCACATCGGCTCGCCGGTGGCGCGGCCGGAGCGCGTGGCGCAGCTCGCCCAGCGGCTGAACGCGGTGTTCCGCATCGTGCGGCCCTACACCATGTACATCCCGCTCTACGGCTCGCTGTGGGCGATGGCGGTCTGCTCGGACAAGCTCGACCCGAAGGCGTTTACCGCCGACGAGATCGACCGGCGGATCGAGGCGCGCAAGCTCGGGGATCTCCGGTACTACAACGGCGAGACCCACGAGGGCGTGTTCGCGCTGCCCAACTTCGTGCGCGATCTGGTTATCCCGACGCGCCTGAAGCAGCCGGCCCGCGGCCGCCGGCTGGGCGTCGTAAGGGCCGCAGCAAAATAAGATAAAGGAAGGGGGCCGGGGGCCCCCTTTTCTTTATCGTCCGCCGTGGCTCTGTAGCACCTTCAGCATCGCGGAATCGCTGCGCTCGCGCGCGATGGAGGTCGCCGTGCTGCCGCCCGGGCCCGGGCGGTTGGGGTCGGCCCCCGCCTTGAGCAGCGACTCGACCATGCCGGCTTCGCCCAGCAGCGTGGCGAGCATGAGCGGGGTGATCCCGCGGCCGTCGGCCTTTTCGGGCCACTTGCCGAACGCGAGCAGCTCGTCCACCGCCTTGCCATCGCGGTAGAGCACCGCGGTGGTGAGATCGTTGAACCTCGGGCCCGGCACGGCCGGGCCGGCCCGGATCGGGACAACGACTGGCGGCGGTGCCATGTCTCGCGGGGCCTCCGCCGTCGCGGGCGGCGTTTCCTCGCGCGGCGCGGCCGCGGGCGCAGGCGCTTCGGCAACCGGCTTCGGCTTCTCGAGTTTCGGCGGCGCGGCGGCCGGTGCCGGGGCAGCGACGGGGACCATCGCGGCCTTCGTTGCGGGCGTTGTCACCGCCGGCACGGCTTTCGGCTCAGGCTTTGGCGCCTCTGCGACGGCCGGCTTCGGCGTTTCCGCGACTGCGAGTTTCGGTGCGACCGGCTCCGCAGCAGGCTTTGGCGCTTCCGCGGCGGGCTTCGCCAGCGGCGAGGCGGGGGCCTTCGCGACGACGGGCGCGGGCTTCGCCTTCGCCGGGGTCGCCACGGGCGCCGGCGCGCCGGTGACCCATTCTTCGAGGTACAGGAACCACGCGGCGGCGCCCGCGCCGGCAAGCACGACAGCCAGCAGGAGCACCTTGGTGCGGTCGTTCAATGTCATTGTTGTCCCTCCCTGCGTAATGCCAACCCCTAGAGGGTGCCCGCAACCCCCTTGCGCACGCAATCGAAAATCTGGTCGATCTGAGACTTTTGCACGATCAGCGGCGGCGACAGCGCGATCGTGTCGCCGGTGACGCGGATCAGCACCCCGGCTTCGAAAGCCTTCACGAACACCTCGTAGGCGCGCTTGCCGGGCTGGCCGGCGCGCGGCGCGAGCTCGATCGCGGCCATCAGCCCGCAATTGCGGATGTCAACCACCTGAGGCATCTCCTTGAGGGCGTGCAGCGCGTCTTCCCAGTACTGGGCGAGGCCTGCGGCGCGGGTAAGGAGCCCCTCTTCTTCGTAAACGTCGAGCGTCGCAACCCCGGCGGCGCAGGCGAGCGGATGACCGGAATAGGTATAACCGTGAAACAGCTCGATCCCCTCCCCGCCCTGCATGAACGCCTCGAAGATCGAATCCTTGACGAACACCGCGCCCATCGGAACCGTGGCGTTGGTGATGCCCTTTGCGGTGGTGAAGAGGTCGGGCATGACGCCAAAGTGCTGCGAGCCGAACGGCGTGCCGAGGCGGCCGAAGCCGGTGATCACCTCGTCGAAGATGAGGAGGATGCCGTGGCGCGTGCAGATCTCGCGCAGCCGCTCCAGGTAGCCGACCGGCGGCACGAGCACGCCGGCCGAGCCGGCCACCGGCTCGACGATCACCGCGGCGATGGTGGAGGGATCGTGCAGCACGCAGAGCCGCTCGAGCTCGTCGGCGAATTCCGCGCCGTGCTTCGGCTGGCCCCTTGAAAAAGCGTTGCGCGCCGGGTCATGCGTGTGGCGGATATGGTCGACGCCCGCGACGCCCGGCCCGAACACCTTCTTGTTGGCGGTGATGCCGCCGACCGCCATGCCGCCGAAATTCACACCGTGGTAGCCGCGCTCGCGGCCGATCAGGCGATAGCGCCCGGCTTCGCCGCGCGCGCGATGGTAGGCGAGCGCGATCTTGAGCGCGGTGTCGGCGGATTCGGAGCCCGAGTTGGTGAAGAAAACGCGCGAGAAGCCCGGCGGCGCGACGCGCGCGAGGCGCTCGGCGAACTCGAAGGCGATCGGGTGCCCCATCTGGAACGTGGGCGCGAAATCCATCTCCGCCACCTGGCGCTTGACCGCCTCGACGATTTTAGGCCGGCAATGGCCGGCGTTGACGCACCAGAGGCCGGAAGTGCCATCGAGCACCTGGCGTCCTTCCGGAGTCCAGTAGTACATCCCCTCGGCGCGGGCAAGCAGTCGCGGCGCCTTCTTGAACTGGCGGTTGGCCGTAAACGGCATCCAGAACGCCGCCTGCTCCAGGCTGACTTCTCTCGAATCGGCACGTTTGTTCATGCGGGACACATTACACTTTCCTGGGGAGGGGTTCATGCCGCAGCGCAGAAAACGCAGCGCCGCGATCACGCTCGTGCTCGCCGGCTCACTCGGGGGTTGCAGCGAGCCCGTGCCGCAGCGCGACGTCTATACCTCCCTTGCCGACTGCCAGCGTGATTGGGCGCCCCAGGGGCAGCAGTGCGAGCCGGTGCGCGACGGGCGCTACGGCAGCAGCTGGTACTACGGCCCGCGCTACTACGGCGCGCTCTGGCCGAGCGGACAGCCGAAAGCGAGCCCGAGCGCCGTGGAGGCGGTGAGGACCCCGGGCACGGCCGCCACCAGAACCTCCTCCTCGTCGCGCTCCTGGTCCGGCAGCCGCTCGTCATCGAGCACCAGCCGCGGCGGCTTTGGCAGCTCTGGGCGCTCGTCCGTCAGCTAGTGCGGCGCGAAAGCTCCAGGCCCCGTGCGAACTGGATCGCCCGTTGCGAGGAGGCCGGCTTCCACTACCACTCGATGGGCGGCACGTACTGGGACGAGTCGGCGTGCTACGCCTTCAGCGCCGAGCAAGTCGATCGGCTCGAGGCGGCCACCGCCGAGCTGCACCAACTGTGCCTCGCCGCCGTCGAGCACGTGGTGCGAGAGCGTCGCTTCGCCGCCTTCGCAATTCCCGAGGCTTTCCACACCCTCGTGGCCGATTCGTGGCACGCGCGCGAGCCGACGCTCTTCGGCCGCTTCGATCTCAGCTGGGACGGCGAGGGCGAGCCGAAGCTGCTCGAGTACAACGCCGACACGCCCACTGCGCTATTGGAGGCGTCGGTCGTGCAGTGGCACTGGCTGGAAGACTTGAAGCCCGACGCCGACCAGTTCAACTCGCTGCACGAGAAGCTCATCGACCGCTGGAAAGCGATGATGCGTCCGTCTCGAGACAACGTCCTGCACTTGTCCTGTGTGAAGGAAAGCCCCGAAGAACTGGGCAACGTCGAATACCTGCGCGACTGCGCGCTGCAGGCGGGCTGGGACGCGCGCCGGCTCTACATCGAGGACGTGGGCTGGGACGGCGAGCGGTTCGTCGACCTGGACGACGAGGCAGTGCAGACGCTGTTCAAGCTCTACCCCTGGGAGTGGCTGGTGCGCGAGGAGTTCGGCCGGCACCTGCTCGCGCGGCCCGCGCGCCTCATCGAGCCGGCGTGGAAGATGCTCCTTTCCAACAAGGCGCTCCTCGTCGTGCTATGGGAGCTCAACTACGCGCACCCGAACCTGCTGCCCGCGTACTTCGACGAGAGCCGCTTCGCCGGCGAATACGCGAAAAAGCCGCTGCTCGCGCGCGAAGGTTCGAACGTCACGCTCAAGCGCCGCTCCGCCGTCATCGAGCAACCGGGCGAGTATGGCGACGAAGGGTTCGTCTACCAGGGCCTTGCGCCGCTGCCCGAGTTCGACGGACGCCACGCCGTGATCGGCTCCTGGATCGTCGGCGACGAGCCCGCCGGCATCGGCATCCGCGAGGACGACTCGCCGATCACGCGCAACTCCAGCCGTTTCCTGCCCCATTACTTCACGTGAGGAGCAAACCGTGGAATTCCTGAAGTTCTCTCTCGCCGGGTTCGGCTCATTCCTGCTCTACTTCGTGCTCGCGGTGCTCTTCGTGGTCGTCTACCTCGCGATCTACGTGCGGGTAACGCCGTACCGCGAGTTCGCCCTCATCCGCGAAGGCAATGCCGCCGCCGCAGCGAGCGTCTCGGGCAGCCTGCTCGGCTTCGTGCTGCCGCTCGCGAGCGCGGTGATCCAGAGCGTGAACGCGCTCGACATGGCGGTATGGGCCGCCGTCGCGCTCGTAGTACAGATCGTGGTCTACCTGGTGGTGCGCGCGCTGATGCCGGGCATCGTGCGCCACATCCCCGAGGGGCGCGTGGCCGCGGGCGTGGTCCTCGGCACGGTATCGCTCGCCGCCGGGATCCTCAACGCGGCTTGTATGAGCTACTAGCCGGCGTAACCGACGACCCGCTGGCGCTGCTCGCCGAGGCCCTTGATGCCGAGGCTCACGAGATCGCCGGGCTTCAGGAATACCGGGTTCGGCTTGATGCCCAGACCGACGCCGGGCGGCGTGCCGGTGGCGATGACGTCGCCCGGAAGCAGCGTCATGTACTGGCTGACATGCGAAATGATCTTGGCCACGCTGAAGACCATGGTGCGCGTGTTGCCCGTCTGCATGCGCTTGCCGTTCACGTCGAGCCACATGTCGAGCGTCTGCGGATCGCGGATCTCGTCGGTGGTCACGAGCCAGGGCCCGATCGGCCCCGCAGTGTCGAAGCCCTTGCCCTTGTCCCACTGCGTGGTCGCCATCTGGAACGCGCGCTCGGAAACGTCGTTGATCACGCAGTAGCCGGCGACGTGGTTCAGCGCGTCGGCTTCCTCCACGTACTTCGCCTGGGTGCCGATGACCACGCCGAGCTCGACCTCCCAGTCGAGCTTGGTCGAGTTCTTGGGCTGGACCACGTCGTCGGTCGGTCCGCTGATGCAGGTGGTCGCCTTCATGAAGACGATCGGCTCCGAGGGAATCGGCAGGCCGGCTTCCTTCGCATGGTCGGAGTAGTTGAGACCGATTGCGACGAACTTGCCGATGCCGACGTACGGCACGCCGAAGCGCGGGTTGCCGTTGACCGGCGGCAGCGTCTCCGGCTTCACGCGCGTGAGCATCTTCAGGCCGCGCGGCGAAATCTCGTTCGGTCCGATGTTCTCGACCACCTTGGAAAGATCCCGCAGGCGCCCTTCGCTGTCGATCACGCCGGGCTTCTCGTAGCCGGCTTTGCCGTAGCGGCACAGTTTCATATCGTCATCCCCCCGTCGATCGAATAGGCGTTCCCGGTCGCGAACAGCGATTCGTCCGAGGCCAGGAACACGAGTATCCCCATGATGTCGTCCACCGTGCCGAGCCGCCCCATCGGCTGGCGCGCGACGAAATCCTTGCGCGCCTGTACCGGATCGGCAAACGCGTTGATGCGTCCCTGAAGCGACGGCGTGTCCACCGTGCCGGGGCAGATTGCGTTGCAGCGGATCCCCTTGCCCACGTAGTCGGCCGCGATCGCTTTCGTCAGCCCGATGACCGCGGCCTTGCTCGCGCCGTAGACGAAACGGTTGGGCAGGCCGCGGATCGAAGAGGCGACCGAGGCCATGTTGATGACCGAGCCGCGGCCGTTCTTCAGCATTCCCGGAAGGAAGGCGCGCGTGACGAGGTACATCGATTTCACGTTCACCGCGAAGGCCTGGTCCCAGTCCTTCGGCGTAGCGTCGAGGATCGACCCGTGGTGCACGATGCCCGCGCAGTTGAAGAGAACGTCGATCTCGCCGGCTTCGCCGGCGACTCGCGCGATGGCATTCTCGTCCGTCACGTCGAGAACGCTGGTGCGAATGCCGTGCTGGCCTTCGAGGTCCCTGACCGTCTTGGCGTTCATGTCCGTGGCCCAGACCCGGGCGCCCTCGCGCGCGAACGCGATGGCGGCGGCGCGGCCCATGCCCTGCCCGGCGGCGGTGATGAAAGCGCTTTTTCCTGCTAGGCGTCCTGCCATGGGAAGGCGGCGATTATACTTCGCGTTCCCATGAATAAACTCGATTTCGCGGGCCGGAACGCGATCGTGACCGGCGGCGCGCAAGGCATCGGCCTCGCCATCGTGCAACGTCTGCTCGATTCCGGCGCGCGCGTTCGCATCTGGGATCGCGACCATCAGCTGCTCGCCCGGACGCTGGGCGCGCTCGGCAAGTCCGCCAGCGGCGACGCGATCGACGTGACCGACGCCGAGTCCGTCGTGCGCGGCGCCCGGAGCGCGCTCGATGCATTCGGCAGGATCGATGTGCTCGTCAACAACGCCGGCATCGCCGGCCCGAGCATGCCGGTGGTGGACTATCCGGTCGACGAATGGCGCCGCGTGATCGACATCGACCTCACCGGGCCCTTCCTCTGCTGCCGCGCGGTCGTGCCGCACATGACGAAGGCCGGCTACGGGCGCATCGTCAATATCGCGTCGGTCGCCGGCAAGGAAGGCAACCCGAACGCCGCCGCCTACGGCGCGGCCAAGGGCGGCCTGATCACCTTCACCAAGTCGCTCGGCAAGGAGCTCGCGCAGACCGGCGTGCTCGTCAACTGCGTGACGCCGGCAGCGGCGCAGACCGCGATCCTCGAGCAGGTCACGCCCGAGTTCGCGAAATTCATGCTGTCGAAGATCCCGATGGGCCGCTTCGTGAAGGTGGAGGAGATCGCCGCGCTCGCGTGCTGGCTCGCGAGCGCGGACTGCAGCTTCACCACCGCGGGCGTCTTCGACATTTCCGGGGGGAGAGCGACTTATTAAGAAGCCGAAACCAAGGTCGATCCAGTGGTTCGGCCGGCAGGACATCTACGGCTTCATCTACCGGAGCTGGGTCAAGAACCGCGGCGTGCCGCAGGACCAGTTCGACGGCCGCCCGGTGATCGGCATCTGCAACACCTGGTCCGAGCTCACTCCGTGCAACACGCACTTCCGCGTGCTCGCCGAGCACGTGCGCAACGGCATCCTCGAGGCCGGCGGCTTCCCGCTCGAGTTCCCGGTCATGTCGCTCGGCGAGACCCTGATGCGGCCCACGGCGATGCTTTATCGCAACCTCGCCTCGATGAGCGTCGAAGAGTCGATCCGCGCCAACCCGCTCGACGCGGTGGTGCTGCTCGCCGGCTGCGACAAGACCACGCCCGCGACGCTGATGGGCGCGGCGAGCGTCGACCTGCCCACGATCCTCGTCTCCGGCGGCCCGATGCTCTCGGGCAAGTACCGCGGCGGCGATATCGGCTCGGGCACCAACACCTGGTCGATGTCCGAGGACCTGCGCGCGGGCAAGATCACGCTCGAGGAGTTCCACGAGGCCGAGTCGTGCATGCACCGCTCGCACGGCCACTGCATGACGATGGGCACCGCCTCCACCATGGCGTCGATGATCGAGGCGCTCGGCGTCGGCATGCCGGGCAACGCCGCGATTCCGGCGGTCGATGCGCGGCGGAACGTGCTCGCGCGCATGGCGGGCCGGCGCATCGTCGAGATGGTTAAGGAGAACCTGGTCCTGTCGAAAGTCCTGAAGAAGGAAGCTTTCGAGAATGCCATCCGCGCCCTGGCCGCGATCGGCGGCTCGACCAATGCGGTGATCCACCTGACCGCGATCGCGCGCCGCATCGGCGTCGAGCTCGATCTCGACGACTTCGCGCGGCTCGGGCGCGGCGTACATACGCTCGTGAACCTCATGCCGTCGGGCAAGTACCTGATGGAGGACTTCTACTATGCCGGCGGCCTGCCCGTCGTCCTGAGGGAGCTGGCAGAGAACAAGCTGCTCCACCGGGACGCGCTCACCGTGAATGGCAGGACCATGTGGGAGAACGTGAAGGACGCGCCGTGCTGGAACCGCGACGTGATTTTCGGCTTTGACAGGCCGTTCAAGGAAAACACGGGTATCGCCGTGTTGCGCGGCAATCTTTGCCCCGACGGCGCGATCATCAAGCCCTCGGCGGCGACGCCCAAGCTGATGAAGCACCGCGGGCGCGCGGTGGTGTTCGAGAGCATCGAAGACTTCCACACGCGCATCGACGACCCGAAGCTCGACATCGACGAGCGCTGCGTGATGGTGCTCAAGTACTGCGGACCGAAGGGCTACCCGGGTATGGCCGAGGTCGGCAACATGCCACTGCCGCCCAAGGTCCTGAAGAAGGGCATCACCGACATGGTGCGCATCTCGGATGCGCGCATGAGCGGCACCGCGTATGGCACCGTGGTGCTGCACGTCTCCCCGGAAGCCGCCGCCGGCGGCACGCTCGCCCTGGTCGAAAATGGCGATGAGATCGAGCTCGACGTCGCCAAGGGCCGTCTCGAGCTCCTGGTGGACGAGAAAACGCTTTCGGCGCGCAGAAAGGCCTGGAAAGCGCCGCAGCCGCATCTCGACCGCGGCTACTGGAAGCTCTACCACGACCACGTGCAACAGGCGAGCGACGGCGCCGACCTCGACTTCCTCGTCGGCAAGAGCGGCCCGTTCGTACCCCGTGACAACCACTGACCCCGCGCAATTCAAGCTCTACTGCTTTGCCCAGTCGGGCAATGCGTACAAGGCCGCCCTCATGCTGCAGCTCTGCGGCGCGAAATGGGAGCCGCGCTTCGTGGATTTCTTCAACGGCGAGACCCGTACGCCGGAGTATCGCGCGGGCATCAACGAGATGGGCGAAGTCCCGGTGCTCGAGCACGCCGGCAAGCGGCTCAGCCAGTCCGGCGTGATCCTGCACTACCTCGCCGATCACTTTGGAAAGTTTCGGGGCGAAGACCCCCTCGAGGTGCTGCGCTGGATCTTGTGGGACAACCACAAGCTCACCAGCTACATCGCCACGCTGCGCTTCATGGTCACGCTCGCCAAGGTCGGCGAGCCGCCGGTGCACGAATTCCTGCGCAGCCGGGTCCGGACCGCGCTGGTGATCCTCGACCGACATCTGAAGGACAGCCGCTTCGTAGCCGGCAACGAGCCGTCGATCGCCGATTTTTCCTTGTGCGGCTACCTGTTCTGGCCCGAGGAGTTCGGCGTAAGCTGGGCGGAGTTTCCGGTCATCGGCGCCTGGCTCGAGCGCATCAAGGCCCTGCCGGGCTGGGTGCATCCTTACGCGCTGATGCCCGGCCATCCGCTGAAGAGGTAGCGCATGCTCCAAGCCGTCGAACTCACGATCCGCCTCCATTCCGAAGACGACGTCGTCATCGCCCGCATGGAGCTCGCGACCGGCACGCGCGTGACGCGCGAGAACGTGAGCGCCGTCGTCACCATTCCCGCCGGGCACAAGCTCGCGGTGCGCGACATCGCCAAAGGCGCGCCGGTGCGCCGCTACAACCAAATCATCGGCTTCGCGACGCGCGACATCAAAGCCGGCGAGCACGTGCACGTGCACAACCTCGGCATGGGGGACTTCCAGCGCGACTACGCTTTCTGTTCCTTAGAAAAGCCAACTGAGTACGTTTCGCCGCGCGCCAGCTTCCAGGGAATCGTGCGCGCCGACGGGCGCGTCGCGACACGCAACTTCATCGGCATTCTGACGAGCGTGAACTGCTCGGCGACGGTGGCGAAGATGGTGGCCGACCATTTCAAGAACCGCCTGGAGAAATACCCCAATGTGGACGGCGTCGTCGCGCTCACGCACAAGACCGGCTGCGGCATGGCCTCGGAGGGCGAAGGCATGGACGTGCTCCGCCGAACGATGGCGGGTTACGCGCGCCATCCGAACTTTTTCGCCACCCAGGTGATCGGCCTGGGCTGCGAGGCGAACCAGATCAACAACCTGCTCTCGACGCAGGCGCTGAAGCGCCACGAGCGACTGCACGCCTACACCATCCAGGAGAAAGGCGGCACGATGAAGGCGGTTCGCGAAGGCATCGCGCGCATCGAGGCGATCCTGCCGGAGGCGAACAGGGTGAAGCGCGAGGCCGTGCCGGCAAGCCATCTCACGCTCGGGCTGCAATGCGGCGGCTCCGACGGCTATTCCGGCATCAGCGCCAATCCCGCGCTTGGGGCGGCTGTGGACTTGCTGGTCCGAAATGGGGGTACCGCCATTCTCTCGGAGACACCCGAGAACTACGGCGCCGAGCACCTGCTCACGCGCCGTGCGGTCTCGAAGGAAGTCGGCGAAAAGCTCATCGCGCGCATCCGCTGGTGGGAGGAATACACCGCGCGCAATCGGATGGAGATGAACAACAACCCCTCGCCGGGCAACAAGGCCGGCGGGCTCACCACCATCCTGGAGAAATCGCTCGGCGCGGTGGCGAAAGGCGGCACCACGAACCTGGTGGACGTCTACGAGTACGCGATGCCGGTGACCGCCAAGGGCTTCGTCTACATGGACACGCCGGGCTTCGACCCGGTCTCGGCCACCGGGCAGGTGGCGGGCGGCGCCAACATGATCTGCTTCACCACCGGCCGCGGCTCGGCCTACGGCTGCAAGCCCGCGCCCTCGCTCAAGCTCGCCACCAATACGCCGCTCTTCGTGCACCAGGAAGAAGACATGGACTTCAACTGCGGCACCATCATCGACGGCACCGAGACCATCGCACAGGCGGGCGAGCGCTTCTTCCGGCTGATCCTGGAAACCGCCTCGGGGAAGAAGTCGAAAAGCGAGGAGTTCGGCTACGGCGACGACGAGTTCGCGCCGTGGACCATCGGCGCAACGATGTAGCTACTTACGCCACTTGACGGAGCAGCCGATCGAATTCATTGGCTTCTGCGGCGGCGTCCCTGTCATCGCCTGCACTAGCTCGTCGAGCCGGCCGTGGTACCTGAGCTCGAGATTGGCGTCGAAGCCGTAGAAGTCCGGCGTGCACTGTGCGTCGTAGACGCGCGCCACGTCCTGGGTCTCGTCGATCACGTAGGGAAACGGAAAGTCCTTCTCGCGCGCGACGCGCTTCATGTTGTCGAACGAGTCCTCGCCGTTGTACGCGGGGTCGTTGGGCATGACGGCGATCGAGCCGATGCCGCGCCCGGCAAGCTCGCGGCAGTCGCGTACGATGCGGTCGATCGAGCGCTTCACGTAGGGACAGTGGTTGCAGATGAACATCACCATCAGGCCCTTGTCGCCGCGCGCGCTCGCCGGCGAGTGGCGCCTGCCGTCGACGCCCAACAGATCGAATTGCGGTGCCTTCATGCAAAAATCCTAGCATGGCGCCGCGCTTCTACCTCGACGCACCACTGCGCGCCGGCAGCGTTTGCACACTGCCGGAGGACTCGGCGCATCACGCGATCCACGTGCTGCGGCTGCGCGAGGGCGACGAGGTCACGCTTTTCAACGGACGCGGCGGCGAGTTTGCCGCGCGCATCGCCTCGATCCAGCGGCTGAGAATCGCGATCGACCTCCTGCAGCACCGGCCGGTCGAGCGCGAGTCGCCGCTTCGCGTCACGCTGGTGCAGGGCGTGTCGGCCGGCGAGAAGATGGACGCCACGGTGCGCAAGGCGGTGGAGCTCGGCGTGGCCGAAGTGCAGCCGGTGCTCGCGGCACGCTCGGTCGCGCGGCCGAAGGGGGATCGGGCCGACAGCCGCCGCGCGCACTGGCAGAAGGTGGTGATCGCGGCGTGCGAGCAGTGCGGTCGCAACCGCATCCCCGAGGTCATGCCGTTAATTTCCGTCACGGAATACCGCTCGAGCGGTACGGGGACGAAAGTTCTGTTGTCCCCGCTCGCTCAGCTGTCGTTCTCGAAACAGAGTCTGGAAGGCGCGAGCTTCGTTCTCGCCGCGGGCCCGGAAGCGGGCTTCACCGCCGAGGAAGAAGCGGCCTTCGTGGCCGCCGGTTTCGTGCCGGCGTCGCTCGGGCCGCGGGTGCTCAGGACGGATACGGCAGCGGTTTCGGCGCTGGCTGCGCTGAACGCGTTGCGGGGCGACTCTTGAGGATCAGCTGGGCGAGCCGCTCATTGTTGTTGCGGCGCGCGAAATCGACCGCGTCGCGACCCCAGAAATCGGTCGCGGAAAGGTCCACGCCGCGCCCGGCGATGAACAGCTCGGCCGCGATGGTGTCGTTGCGCTTGACCGCGTCGAGGAACTGCTTCGAGTCGTGGTACGTGAGCCCCATCGCCGTGAGCTCCTTGCGCGCGTCGAGCGAGCGGTCGGGAAATAGCGTCTCCCCGGGCCTCGTGCCGAGCAGGTTCTTGCGCGCGACGCCCACCAAGTCGCGTCCGATCGCGGCGATGGTGGCGCGGTTCTCCGGCGAGACGTCAGCCAGCACGTCCTTCATCAGGCCCGCGACCGCCTCGTTGGCGGCGGCGTTGCGCCCGCTCAGCACCTCGTCGATCGCGCGCAGGCTCACCTGCGACGAGTCGGACTCGGCGGCCATCCGCACGAACATGTGCACCAGGGTCAGCGCGTGGCTGAGCGTGGTCGAGGACGGGTCCTCGGCGGCTTGCGCGGGCAGCGCGGGGACCAGCAGGACGGCGACGGACAGGATGCGAATCAGTTTCATGGCGACGCTCCCTCGGTGGATCGAGAGCATAACGCGCCGCGCCTGTTTTGGTTTCACCCAGTAGAATTTGAAAAAATTACACGCCATGCAGAGCTCCGAGAGCTTCGTCCGCTGGTTCCGCCAGGTCGCGCCTTACGTGCACGACTTCGGCGGGCGTACGTTCGTGATCGGTTTCGGCGGCGAGATGGTCGCCGAGCGCGCGCGCTTCGAGAGCTTCATCCACGACGTCAACGTGCTCGCCTCGCTCGAGATCCGGCTGGTGCTGGTGCACGGGGCGCGGCCGCAGATCGAGGCCGAGATGAAGGCCAAAGGCTTGCGCTCGCGCTACGCACAGGGCTTGCGCGTCACCGATGAGCAGGCGCTCACTGTGGTGAAGCACGCCGCCGGCGTGCTGCGCGTAGAGATCGAGGCGCTGCTCTCGCAGGGGCTGCCGGACTCGCCGATGGCGCGCGCGCAGATCCGCGTCGCCTCGGGCAACTACATCACCGCGCGGCCCATCGGCGTGCGTAACGGCGTCGATTTCCAGTTCACCGGCGCAGTGCGCAAGGTGGACGCGGCCGCGCTCTCCGCCCAGCTCGACGTGGTCGACGTCGTGCTGGTTCCGCACCTGGGATATTCGTCGACCGGCGAAATCTTCAATCTCGCATGGGAGGATGTCGCCGAGAGCGTCGCGGTCGCGCTGCGCGCCGACAAGCTCCTCATGTACACCGACCGCCTGCCGGTCAATCGCAAGGACGAGGTGGTGTCCGAGCTGACGGCGGACGAGGCCGCCGCGCTCGCCGGCAAGAAATCCAACCTGACGCCCGCCGCCGCGCGCGCTC
Organism: Burkholderiales bacterium; assembly: GCA_035649875.1. Taxonomy (GTDB): domain Bacteria; phylum Pseudomonadota; class Gammaproteobacteria; order Burkholderiales; family SG8-39; genus SCGC-AG-212-J23. The sequence continues at coordinate 14,785 of DASRIR010000149.1, forward strand.
TCGAGCACGTTGCGCGCGCGGTCGACGCCGGCGTCGCGCGCGGCCACCTGGTGACGCGGCGCGCGCCGGGTTCGCTCCTGCTCGAGCTTTTCACCCACGCCGGGGTGGGCACCATGATCACCGCGGACACGGTCGAGAAGTTGCGCCCGGCGCGCATCGAGGACGTGCGCGGCATGCTGGCGCTGATCGAGCCGCTCGAGGCCGAAGGCACGCTGGTGAAGCGCAGCCGCGAGCTGCTCGAAGGCGAGATCGGCAACTTCCTCGTGGTCGAGCATGACGCGCGCATCGTGGGCTGCGCGGCGCTCTATCCCTTTCCCGACGACAAGAGCGCGGAATTCGCCTGCCTCGCGGTCGCAAACGGTTATCGCGACGCGGGTTACGGCGAGCGGCTGCTAAAAGCGTGCGAGGAGCGCGCCAAGGGCCTGCGCCTGCGCAAACTCTTCGCCCTCACTACGCACGCCGCGCACTGGTTCCTCGAGCAGGGCTTCCGCGCCGCCGCGGTCGACGCGTTGCCGGAGAAGCGTAAAGCGCTCTACAACTGGCGTCGCGGCTCGAAGGTGTTCCTCAAGCGAATATAATTTCGCCATGGCAAGAATGGTGAAGTGCGTGAAGCTCGGCCGCGACGCCGAGGGCCTCGAGTTTCCCCCGTACCCCGGCGCGCTCGGCAAGCGCATCTGGGAAAACGTCTCCAAGGAAGCCTGGCAGCAGTGGCTCAAGCAGCAGACCATGCTGGTGAATGAGAACCGCCTGAACCTCGCCGACCAGCGCGCGCGCAAGTACCTCATGGAGCAGACCGAGCGCCACTTCTTCGGCGCCGGCGCCGACGTCGCGTCGGGCTACGTCCCGCCCTCGGACAAGAAGTAGCGAAACAGCGCCGCGAGCGCGGCGAGCCCGACCGCGGCCGCAAGGAACACTGGCGCCATGCCGGCCGTGTCCACGATCCGCGCGGCGAGCCAGACTCCCGCCGCCTGTCCCAGGAAAAGAAAAGTGGCGAAGAGCGCCACCGCGGCGCCGCGCTCTTCCGGCGCCACGTGCGTGACATGAATCTGCACGGTGGTATGCAGCATGTAGAAGCCCGCGCCGACGAAGGCGATGTACAGCGTGCTTAACACCAGCAAGTCCGAGAACGCGAGGCCGGCATAGCCGAGCGCGAGCGCGACGCCGCCCAGCGCCACCAGGCCGCGCTCGCCAAGCCGGCGCACCGCGCGGCGCGCGAGCAGCGCGTAGACCACGCCACCCGCGGCGTAGGCCGCGGTGACCGTGCCGGCGAGGCCCGGGCCGACGGCGAAGTGGCGTTGCAGGTACACCGCGACGAACGCGAGCGCGCCGAAGATGAACAAGCCCTCGGTGAAGCCGGTGGCGAGCAGGATGCGGAGCCTGCGCTGGCGCAGCATCTCGGGCATCCGCTGCATGCTTTCCCGGATCGAGCCGCGGCGCGCACCGCGCACCAGCGGATTTCGCAGCTCGATGAAAAGCAGCATCGCAATGGCGAGCAGCAGCGCGGCAAGCGCGAAAAAGATCGCGCGCCAGCCGAAGTGCTCGCCCAGCCAGCCCGCGGCGGCGTTGCCGAACGCGACGCCGGCCATCTGGCCGACGAGAAAGCGCGCGAGCAGCGGCTGGCGCCGCTCGTACGCGACGGTGTCTCCGATCCAGGCGAGCGCGAGCGGAATGAAGGCACCGATCGTCGCGCCCGACACGAACCGCGCCGCAATCAGCGCGTCGAGCGAGGGCGCGATCGCGCACGCGGCCGAGCCGAAGGCGGAAACGAAGGCCGCCGCGGCGATCGTGCGGTAGCGCCCGTAACGATCGCCGAGAGGGCCGCACACCACCTGCAACAGCCCGTAGGACAGCGCAAATGCGGTGACGGCACCCGACGCCGCACCGGCGGTGACGCCATATTCGTCCGCGATCAACGGCAGCAGCGGATCGGTGGCGCGCAGGCTCGCCGCGCTGGCAAACGCGGCCAGCGACAGCAGAAAGACCGCGCGGCCCAATCAGCGCTTCTTGGTGATGGTTCTGACCGCGCCGGATTCGGCGAGCAGGAGCACGTCCGCCGAGCGGCGGGCGAAGATGCCGTTCGTGACTACGCCGGCGATCTGGTTGAGCTCGGCCTCG
>DASRIR010000150.1:0-46539 GCA_035649875.1 Burkholderiales bacterium
CCGGCATTCGTCCACGCTGCGCCCGCGCTCGACGCGCACGGTGACGAACTTGGTCGCGCCTTCCCCGTCGCGCACGATCGCCTGCGCGAGGTGGCGCGCGACGTCGGTGATGGCGGCCTCCAGCTTGAGGCGGTCGCGCGCCGACGCGGGCGCGGCGCCCTTGCCGGTCGCGGCGAGGATCAGCGAATCGTTGGTCGAAGTGTCGCCGTCGACGCTAATGCAGTTGAACGAGCGGCCGGCGACCCGCTCGAGCAGGTCCTGCAGATTCGCGCGCGACAGGCGCGCGTCGGTGGTGATGAAGCCGAGCATCGTCGCCATATCCGGCCGGATCATGCCCGCGCCCTTGGCGATGCCGGTCACGCAGACCTGGCCCTTTGACAGTCTGACTTTTTTCGAGGCGGCCTTGGGGATCGTATCCGTGGTCATGATCGCCTCGGCGGCCGACAGCCAGTCGCTCTTGGAGAGCAGCGCCTTCGGCAGCGCGGCGATGATGCGCTCGGCCGGGAGCGGCTCCATGATCACGCCGGTCGAGAACGGCAGGATCTCGTCCACCTCGCAGCCAAGATGGCCGGCGAGCGCGTCGCAGACCTGCAGCGCGCGCTTCACGCCGTCTTCGCCGGTGCCGGCGTTGGCGTTGCCGGTGTTGATGACCAGGGCCTGCACGGCCTTCTTCAGGTTCTTCTTGGCGAGGATGACCGGCGCGGCACAAAAGCGGTTCTGGGTGAACAAGCCCGCGACCGCGGTGCCGGGCGCAAGGCGTATCACCAGCAGGTCCTTGCGGCCCGGTTTTTTCACGCCAGCCATCGCCACCCCGAGCTCAACGCCGGGGATGGCAAGCAGGGAGTCCGCCCTGGGCGCTTCGAGGTTTACTGCCACTAGGAAAGCTTGCCGTGGCAGTGCTTGTACTGCCTGCTGGGCAGCGTAGGCGCTTGAACTACAGCGGTTTTTTGCCCCCTGAAAGACGGTGCCGAAGAACTGCCGAACATTGACTGCCCCTAGCTTTCCAAGGGATGCAAGAGCGGCGCATTTTAAGCGCGATTGCCCCGGCTTACCGAGTTACCGGCACTACCGTTGAAAAGGTGTAGCAGCCACTGCGAAGGTCGGCAAATCGCAGCGACATTGCGAAATACCAACCGATCTATCGTCTGACTAACCTAACCCGCCTGCAGCATCGACTAGAGCTGTGCTGGATAGGCGCTAAACCTTGGCGTCTATAGCTGGCGACGCATGGTGCCGTTGCTCGTGATCTCGATGCGGTCGCCCACCGCTACCCGCGCCTTCGTGTCGAAGTACTGCATGGCGCCGTCCTCCATCCGCATGGCGATGTGTTTGTTGGTCTTCGACGCCGCCCGGCCGGCAACTGCGGGCGGAACGACCATGATCGACTCGATGCGGCCGAGGCCCGCGCGCAACGCGCCCGCCGCCGCGGGCGCCGCGCCAACGGTCGAGCCGGCGCTGGCCTGCGGCGCCGGGGCCATACCGGCCGCGCCGACCGCGTAGGGGGGCGCCGGAGCTAACTGCATGGGCGCGGCTGCTGATGTGATGGCGCTTTCAGTGGCGCATCCTGCGAGGGTGGCGAGCGCAACCGATGAAAGAAGAAGGGGAAGTCTGTTCATGGGAATCTCCTAGAACAGCGTACGCTCCCACACCACTACCCGCGGCACAGTGCGCTGGCACTCATAACGCGCGATTTTCCGGTGAACTACGAATTAGCTTAGCTTGCCGTGGCAGTGCTTGTATTTCTTGCCCGAGCCGCAGGGACAGGGATCGTTGCGGCCGACCTTTTGGCCGACGCGCACCGGCCGCTTCTTCGGCGCCTCGGCGACTGCGACATCGCCGTTGTACTCCGGTTCGGCTTCAACCGCGGTGCCGCCAGAACTGGCATGAATCGGTCTGACGTTTTCCACGTGCGCTTCATCGTCGGGCTTGATGTCTTCCTGCGTGCGGATCTGTACCGCGGTCAGCGTCTTGATCACCTCCAGCTTGACCGACTCGACCAGCGCGCCGAAAAGCTCGAAGGCCTCGCGCTTGTATTCCTGCTTCGGGTTCTTCTGCGCGTAGCCGCGCAGGTGGATGCCCTGGCGCAGGTGGTCGAGCGCCGCGAGGTGCTCGCGCCAGTGCCCGTCGAGGATCTGCAGCATCACGTAACGCTCGTACTGGTGGAACGAAGCCTCGGCCCCCGCCGGCACCTTGGTGCGGTAGGCCTCCTCCGCGCTGGCCACGATGCGCTCGAGCAGCACTTCGGGCTGCAGGTCCGACTCCTTCTCCAGCCAGCGGCGCAGCGGCAGGTCGAGCTGCAGCTCTGACCGCAGCGCGCCTTCGAGCCCCGCGATATCCCACTGCTCCTCGACGCTCTCGTCGGGCACGTAGGTGCGGAACAGATCCGCGATCACCCCGCTGCGCAGGTCGGCGATGCGCGGCGAGACGTCCTGCGACTCGAGCAGCTCGTTGCGCAGCGCGTAGATCGTCTTGCGCTGGTCGTTGGCTACGTCGTCGTACTCGAGCAGCTGCTTGCGGATGTCGAAGTTGCGCGCCTCGACCTTGCGCTGGGCGCTCTCGATCGAGCGCGTCACCATCGTGTGCTCGATCGCCTCGCCCTCGGGCATCTTGAGCATCACCATGATGCGGTTGATGCGCTCGCCGGCGAAGATGCGCAGCAGCGGGTCCTCGAGCGCCATGTAAAAGCGCGAGCTGCCCGGGTCGCCCTGGCGCCCGGAGCGGCCGCGCAGCTGGTTGTCGATGCGGCGCGACTCGTGGCGCTCGGTGCCGATGATGTGGAGGCCGCCGGCCTTCACCACCTGGTCGTGCAGGGACTGCCATTCGCCGCGCAGTTTCTGGACGCGTTGCTGCTTCTCCTCGACCGCCAGGTTCGCGTCCGCCTCCACGAAATCGCACTGCTTCTCGACGTTGCCGCCGAGCACGATATCGGTCCCGCGCCCCGCCATGTTGGTCGCGATGGTGACCATCTTCGGGCGCCCGGCCTGCGCCACGATCTCGGCCTCGCGCGCGTGCTGCTTCGCGTTCAGCACCTGGTGCGCGAGCTTCTCCTTCTGCAGCAGCCCGGAGATCAGCTCCGAGTTCTCGATCGAGGTGGTGCCGACCAGCACCGGCTGGCCGCGGTCGTGGCAGTCGCGGATGTCCTTGATCACCGCCGCATACTTCTCCTTGGCGGTGCGGTACACCTGGTCCTGCCGGTCGGTGCGGACCATCGGCATGTGCGTGGGCACCACCACGGTCTCCAGGCCGTAGATCTGCTGGAATTCGTAGGCCTCGGTGTCGGCGGTGCCGGTCATGCCGGCGAGCTTGCCGTACATGCGGAAGTAGTTCTGGAACGTAATCGAGGCGAGCGTCTGGTTCTCGTTCTGGATCGAGACCTTCTCCTTCGCCTCGACTGCCTGGTGCAGGCCGTCGGACCAGCGCCGGCCGACCATGAGCCGGCCGGTGAACTCGTCGACGATGATCACCTCGTCGTTCTGCACCACGTAGTGCTGGTCGCGGTGGAAGAGGTGGTGCGCGCGCAGGGCGGCGTAGAGCTGGTGCACCAGGTTGATGTAGGCCGGCTCGTACAGGCTCGCGCCCTCGGGCAGCAGGCCCTTGCGCACCAGGATCTCCTCGCCCTTCTGGTGTCCCGCCTCCGAGAGCAGGATCTGGTGGTTCTTCTCGTCGACGTAGAAATCGCCCGGCGGCTCGGGCTGGTCGGGCTTCTTCTCCTCCTTCTGGCGAGTGAGGAGCGGCGCGACCTCGTTCATGCGCAGGTAGATCTCGGTGCGGTCCTCGGCCTGGCCCGAGATGATGAGCGGCGTGCGCGCCTCGTCGATCAGGATGGAATCGACCTCGTCGACGATGGCGTAATGCAGGCCGCGCTGGAAGCGCTCCTCGACGTGCATCGCCATGTTGTCGCGCAGATAGTCGAAGCCGAACTCGTTGTTGGTGCCGTAGGTGATGTCGGCGGCGTAGGCGGCGCGCTTCTTCTCCGGCTCCATGTGCGGCAGGTTGACGCCCACCGTGAGGCCGAGGAAGTGGAAGATCTTGCCCATCCATTCGGCGTCGCGGTTGGCGAGGTAGTCGTTGACCGTGACGATGTGCACGCCCCTGCCGGTGAGCGCGTTGAGATAGGCCGGCAAGGTAGCGACCAGCGTCTTGCCCTCGCCCGTCTTCATCTCCGAGATCTTGCCGTTGTGCAGCACCATGCCGCCCAGGAGCTGCACGTCGAAGTGGCGCATGCGCAACGTGCGCTTGGAGGCCTCGCGCACCACGGCGAAGGCCTCGGGCAGGAGCTCGTCGAGCGTCGCGCCGTCGGCGAGCCGCTTTTTCAGCTCCGCGGTCTTCCCGCGCAGCTCGGTGTCGGAGAGCTTTTCCAACGCGGGCTCGAGCGCGTTGATCTTCTCCACCACGTGCGCGTACTGCTTGAGCAAGCGCTGGTTGCGACTGCCGAAGATGCGCGCCGGCAGGCGCCAGAGGGCCTCAAGAATCGAACGCAGGATTTCCACTGAATGACGGTGCGAAACCGTCAATTTTACTGGAAAAGCCTCGCCTTACTTGGCCCGGGCGGCGACCGTGGTCGAAGTGACCAGGAACTTGGCGGGATTCTGCGCCGAACCCCGGAAGCGCACCTCGAAGTGCAGGTGCGGCCCGGTCGAGCGGCCGGTGGAGCCGACCTCGCCGATCTTGCGGCCGCGCTGCACGAGATCGCCCTCGCGCACCATCAGCTTCGAGCAGTGCGCGTAGCGCGTGACGAGGTCGTTGCCGTGGTCGATGTCGACCATGTAGCCGTACTGCGGGTGGAAGCCGGCGAAGGTCACGACGCCGCCGGCCGCGGCGACGATCGGCGAGCCGTAGTCGGAGATGAAATCGATGCCCTCGTGCATCGCCCACTGGCCGTTGAACGGGTCGACGCGCTTGCCGAAGCCCGACGGGTTGTACGACGCCTTGACCGGCATCATGGTCGGGATCATCTTCTTCTTGACCGCCTGCTCGAAGAGCTGCGCCTCGAGCACGCCGAGCATGTCGTTGCGGCTCTCGACCTGCCGCGCGAGCGTGAGCAGCTTCTCGCTGAACTCGCCGAGCGACAGGTTCTGCTGCGGCAGCTGCGCCGGCGCGGCGCCGCCCAGCCCGGGCGCCTGGGCGGCGCGAAACTCCTGCGGCTTGATGCCGGCGAGCGCCGAGAGGCGCTCGCCGAGCGCGTCCATGCGCGTGAGCTGGGCCTGCATCTCGCCCATCTTGATCGCCATCGAGTTCAGGTTCTGCTTCAGGAACACGCGCTCGCGCTCGGCCTCGGCCTCCTGCGCCGCGGCGACGAGCCGCTGCAGCGCGGGCAACTTGACCTCCGCGGCGTAGCGCAGCGTGAGCCAGTAGAGGGTGAAGGTCGCGACAAAGAGCACGACCAGCGCGAAAAACGCGCTGCCCACCAGGTGCGCGAGCGACATGTGGACTGATCTCGCCCTCGCCAGCCGGTCCGAGATCAGGATAATCTGCACAGCTACCGCCCTCCCTGCGCTTATGCGTCCGTTAAAGCTCGACCGGATTCTTGCGGCCGAGGCCACGCTGCAGCCGGTCCTCGCGAAGGCGCACGAGCTGCGTGCGCTCGCCGGGCTGCTTGACGGGCTTCTGCCGCCCGACCTTGGGCGCCAGACCCGAGTTGTCAATTACCGGGACGCTGAGTTGGTATTGTTGGCGGCCTCTCCGGCCGCGGCGGCGAAGCTCCGGCTGCTCGCCCCGTCCCTGGCAAATTTCTTTTTAAAACAGCGCTTGCAGGTTAGTTCAGTTTCCATACGGGTGCAACCAAACGCATCACGGAGCCTCGATGCTGCGCCGCAGAAAAGTGTTTATTTCTCCACACCTGCGCTAGATCGGCTGAGTAGCCTTTACAAAACGATGCGTAACTGCCCGGCGCGCGACGCTTTGGGGACGCTTCTGCGCCGGCGGGGCGTCAGGACAGAAGAGCCTCACCCGCGAAAAGAATCAGGATCCCGAGCACCACGAAAACGGCGTACCTGAAGACCGTCCAGGCGATCCGCCGCCAGCGCGGATCGCCGGTCAGGAGCCAGGCGAGCACGCATACCCCCAGGACGATCGCGACCGCGAGGACCGCGATCCGCAGGACCGCGAACACTTAGCCGAGCTGGGTGGAGAGGCGGGCGATGCCCGCCGGCGCTTCCTCGAGGCGCTCGAACACCACGGTCTCGAGCGCGCCGGCTTCGGCGAGCGCGGCGCGCGCCAGCCGGTTGTTGAGCGCGTGGCCCGACTTGTGCGCGGTGAAGGCGCCGAGCAGCGGACCTCCGAGGAGGTAGAGATCGCCGATCGCGTCGAGCAGCTTGTGACGGATGAACTCGTCGGCGAAGCGCAACCCTTCGCTGTTCAGCACGTCGTGCTCGTCGAGCAGCACCGCGTTGTCGAGCCCGCCGCCGAGCGCGAGCCCGCTATCCTTCAGGTCCTCGACTTCGTGCATGAAGCCGAAGGTGCGCGCGCGCGCGATTTCCTTGAGGTAGGAAGTCTCGGCGAAGTCCACGGTGACCGCCTGCGTGCTGCGCTCGATCACCGGGTGGCGGAAATCGATCGAGAACGACAGCCGGAAGCCCTGGTAGGGCTCGAGCCGCGCCCACTTGTCGCCGTCGCGCACTTCGACGACCTTCTTGACCTTCAGAAACCGCTTCGCGGCTGCTTGCTCTTCCAGCCCGGCCTGCTGCAGGAGCAGCGCGAAGGGCGAGGCGCTGCCGTCCATGATCGGCAGCTCGGGCGCGTCGAGATCGACGTAGACGTTGTCGACGCCCAGGCCGCTCAGCGCGGACATCAGGTGCTCGACGGTATACACCTTGGCGTCGCCGTGCACGAGGCCCGAGCACAGCTTGGTCTCGCCCACCAGGTCGGCGCGCGCCGGGATGTCGACGGGCGAGGCGAGGTCGACGCGACGGAACACGATGCCGGTGTCGGGCGGCGCCGGGCGCAGCGTCATGCGCACTTTCTGCCCGGTGTGCAGACCCACGCCGGAGGCGCGGATCAGGGACTTGAGGGTTCTCTGCTTGAGCATCTAAGGCACGACCGAGGCGCGCATTCTACTCCCCGGAGCCGCCTGCCCGGCTCTTCAGGAGCTCGAGATAGCGCTGTTCGCTCTGCTTGGCGCGCTCCTCCGCCATCAGGCGTTCACTGAGATCCTCGATCACGCCCAGGCGCGCTTTGCGCCCCGCGAACTCGAGGTTGAACGAGGTCACCTTGACCGCGATCACCTCGCCCGACTTCTTGCGGTGGCGCCAGATGCGCTGGCTGTAGTTGTGGCTCCAATCGGCGAACGCGCGGCGCAGGTCGTCGACGTCCTCCTCGGGCCGGATCTGGTCCGCGGTCAGCGCGAGGAACTCCTCCTTCGAATAGCCGTAGAGGCGTACCGCGGCGCCGTTCACCGCGAGGAACGCCAGCGTGTTCGCATCCACCACCCACATCGGCTGCGGATGCACATCGAACAGCGTGCGATAGCGCCGCTCGCTGTCCTCGAGCGCCTTCTGGTCGCGCGCGCGCTCGGTGATGTCCTTGCCTACGCCGTGATAGCCGATGAACTTGCCCTTCTCGTCGAACAGCGGCTCCCCGCTCACCGAGAGGTAGCGCAACTCGCCGGCGCGGTTGTAGCGCAGGAACACGAAGTCGGAGAACGATTCGTGGCGCTCGAGCCGCGCGCGGTGCTGCTCCCACGCCTTCTCCGGCAGCGCGCCGAGGCCCGGGATCTCCCAGCGCGTCCTCCCGATCACCACGTCGGTGTCCTGCTCTTCCAGTCCCGCGACCTCGACGAAGCGGAACTGGTCGTCCTGCATCCAGTACCAGTCGGAGCTCATCTCGACCATGCGGCGGAAGCGCTGCTTGCTCGTGCGCACGGCGCGCTTGAGCGCCGAGATGTCCGCGGCGATGAGCACGGTGCACTGCGGCGCGCCGGACTCGTCGCGCACCACCGTGCCGCTCATCTGCGCCCAGACCGTCGAGCCGTCCTTGTGGATGTAGCGCCGCTCGGAAACGCGCGGCTTCGCCTTTCCGGAGATCACCTGCGCGCGCGCTACCGCGGCCGCCTCGAGATCGTCGACATGGATCACGTCGAGGTGCGTCTTCTGCTGCAGCTCCTGCTCGGTGTAGCCGAGCAGGCGGCACATGGCCGGGTTGGCGCGCAGGAAGCGCCCGCCGACCGAGAACACGGCGATCGCGACCGCCGCTTGCTCGAACAGGGCGCCGAACAGCGCCTCGGGCGAAGCTGGAGATTCCGCCATGCGGGCATGATAAACCCGGGCCACCCCGGCAAGGTGGAGTGGCCCGGCGCTGCGCTCCGGCCTAGTCCGCCTGCTTGCGCAGGAAAGCCGGGATGTCGTACTTGTCGACGCCGCTCTGCTGCAGCGCCTCGACCGTCGAAGCGCGGTTGCGGCGGATCACCGCCGGAACCTGCTCGAGCTGCTGGTAGTCGACCGGGCCGGGCGCATTGTCGGTCCCGGTTTTTTGAGAAACCACCAGCTGCGGCTTGGGCTGCTGCCGCACCTGCTGCGCGAGGCCGAGGCCGGTGGCCACGACGGTGACCCGCAGGCTGTCGGCGAGGGCATCGTCATAGACGCCGCCGTAGATGATGGTGGCGTCCTCCGCGGCGAAGGTGCGGATGATGTTCATCACCTCTTTGGTCTCGCGCAGCTTCAGGCTCGGGCGCGAGGCGGTGATGTTCACCAGCACGCCGCGCGCGCCGGCGAGGTTCACGCCCTCGAGCAGCGGGCAGGCGATCGCCTGCTCGGCCGCGATGCGCGCGCGGTCGATGCCGCTCGCCTGCGCCGAGCCCATCATCGCCATGCCCTGCTCCGACATCACGGTCTTCACGTCCTGGAAGTCGACGTTCACCAGTCCCGGCAGGTTGATGATCTCGGCGATGCCGGCCACTGCGTTGTTCAGCACGTCGTCGGCCGCCTTGAACGCGTCCTCCTGCGTCACGTCCTCGCCCAGCACTTCCTCCAGCTTGTCGTTGAGGATCACGATCAGCGAGTCGACGTGCGACTGCAGCGCCTCGATGCCGGCCTCGGCGATCTTCATCCGCTTCGATCCCTCGAAGGTGAAGGGCTTGGTGACCACCGCCACCGTCAGAATTCCCAAACCTCTGGCCACTTCGGCGATGACCGGTGCCGCACCCGTGCCGGTGCCGCCGCCCATGCCCGCGGTGATGAACACCATGTGCGAGCCGGCGACGGCTTCCTCGATGCGCTCGCGCTCGGCGAGCGCCACCGCGCGCGCCTCCTCCGGCTTGGCGCCCGCGCCCAGGCCGCTCGAGCCGAGCTGGATCTGGTTGCGCGCCTTGTTGCGCGAGAGCACCTGGGCGTCGGTGTTGACGGCGATGAACTCGACGCCCTGCACCTCCTGGTCGATCATGTGGTTGATGGCGTTGCCGCCCGCGCCGCCAACCCCGATCACTTTTATCACCGGGCCCGTTGCTTGACTGTCTACGATTTCGAACATTTGTTGTTCTCCTTGCCATTTAGAAATTGCGTTGGAACCACTCCCGCATGCGCCCCAGCACAGCCTTGACTGAACCGCTCTGGCGCGAAAGCTTCCCTTGCTCCATCTGCGCCACGCCCTCGTACAGCAACCCGACGCCCGTGGCATGGCGCGGGGTGCGCAACACCTCCGCCAGCGCGCCGGCGTAGCGCGGGATGCCCACGCGCACCGGCATGTGGAAGATCTCTTCGCCGAGCTCGACCATGCCCTGCATCACGGCGGAGCCGCCGGTGAGCACCACGCCGCTCGACAGCAGCTCCTCGAATCCCGATTCACGCAGCACCTGCTGCACCAGGGAATAGAGCTCCTCGACGCGCGGCTCGATCACCTCGGCGAGCGTCTGGCGCGACATCGAGCGCGAGCCGCGGTCGCCGATGCCCGGCACCTCGATCATCGTGTTCGGATCGGCCAGGCTGCGCAGCGCGACGCCGTGGCGGATCTTGATGTTCTCGGCGTCCGCGGTCGGCGTGCGCAGCGCCATCGCGATGTCGTTGGTGATCTGGTCGCCGGCGATCGGGATGACCGCGGTATGGCGGATCGCGCCGTGCGTGAACACGGCGATGTCGGTCGTGCCGCCGCCGATGTCGAGTAGGCACACGCCGAGGTCCTTCTCGTCCTCGGACAGCACCGCGCGCGAGGACGCGAGCGGCTGCAGGATGAGGTCGGACACCTCCAGGCCGCAGCGGCGCACGCACTTGACGATGTTCTGCGCTGCCGACACCGCGCCGGTGACGATGTGCACCTTCACCTCCAGGCGCACGCCCGACATGCCGATCGGCTCGCGCACGTCCTCCTGGCCGTCGATGATGAATTCCTGGCGCAGCACATGCAGGATCTGCTGGTCGGTCGGGATGTTGACCGCGCGCGCGGTGTCGAGCGCGCGGTTGACGTCGAGCGCGCTCACCTCGCGGTCCTTGACCGCCACCATGCCGGTCGAATTGAAGCTGCGGATGTGGTTGCCGGCGATGCCGACGAAGGCCGAGGCGATCTTGCAGTCGGCCATCAGCTCCGCCTCCTCCAGCGCGCGCTGGATCGCGGCCACCGTGGCCTCGATGTTGACCACCACGCCCTTCTTCAGGCCGCGCGACTCGTGGCTCCCCATGCCGAGCATGGCGAGCGTGCCGTCCGGCGCGAGCTCTCCCACCAGACACGCGACCTTCGAAGTTCCGATATCCAGGGCCACGATCAGGTTCTTGTTGTCTTTGGGCATCTCGCTCAGCCGTTCCAGTCGGGCACGCGCAACGCGAAGCCGTTCGGATAGCGAAGGTCGACGTACTCGTACTTTTTTCCGCTTCGCGCGAGCGTGGCCGGATGGGCTTCCACGAACTTCTTCAGGCGCGCCTCGGCAAGGTCCGCGTCGCGCCCGAGCATGAGATGAAGGCCATTGCCGAGCCGGACCTGCCAGGCATGGCGCGGCGTGAGCACGACACGCTCGACGCCGGTGCCGAGCGGCGCCACGATCTCGGCGAAGCGCCGGTAGCGCCGCGTCACCTCCGCCGCCGTGCCGCCGGGGCCGATGAAAAGTGGCAGGGCCTCCTTCGTCTTGGCAACGAACCTTTCTCCGTGGAGGTTGACGAGCGCGTCGTCGCCCCAGCGCGCGAGCGCCACGTGCTCCTCGACGAAGACTTCCAGGCGGTCCGGCCATACCCGGCGCACCGAGACGCGGCGCACCCAGGGCAGGCGCTCGACGCTCGCGCGCACCGCGGCGAGCTCGACCGCGAAAAAGTTTCCCGCGGCGCGCGGCAGCACCGCCTCGATCTCGGCGCGGGTGGTGTTCTTGAGCTCGCCCTTGAGCGCCACCTGGCTCACCGGGAAGCGCTCGGGCATCAGCAGCCAGTACAGCGCGCCGAAGCAGGCGCCGAGCATCACGAGACCGGCGCACGCGCCGAGCGCCATCTGCACGCGGGCCTTAACCGACACGGGCCATCTCCAGCACCGTCACGCACAGGTCCTCGTAGGAGATGCCGACCGCGCGTGCGGCCATCGGCACGAGCGAGTGGTCCGTCATCCCGGGTGACGTGTTGACCTCCAGCAGATAAGGCTTGCCGCGCTTGTCGAGCATCAGGTCCACGCGCCCCCAGCCGCGGCAACCCAGCGCGCGAAAAGCCTTGAGGCATAGCGCCTGCAGCGCCTTCTCCTTCTTTTCCGTCACACCGCAGGGAATGAGGTATTGCGTGTCGTTCGCGATGTACTTCGCCTCGTAGTCGTAGAACTCGCGCGGCGTGACAATGCGGATGATCGGCAGCACCCGATCGCCGAGGATCGCCACCGTCAGTTCGGGGCCGTCGATGAACTTCTCCGCGATCACCACCGGGTCGTAGTTCACTGCGAGCGCGAAGGCCTCATCGAGTGCGCTCGCCTTGCGTACCTTGGTCATGCCCACCGATGAGCCTTCGCTCGCCGGTTTGACGAACATCGGTACGCCCAGGCGCTTCGCGACCGCCTTCAGATCGGTATCTTTTTCCAGAACCGCATACGACGCGGTGGGCAGCCCCTCCGCCGCCCACATGCGCTTCGTGCGCAACTTGTCCATGGCTAGGGCGGAAGCGAGCACGCCGCTACCGGTATACGGGATGCCGAGCCACTCGAGCACGCCCTGCACCGTGCCGTCCTCGCCGAAGCGGCCGTGGAGCGCAATGAAGACCCGCTGGAATCGCTCTTTGACCAGATCCAGCAGATCGCGCTCCTGCGGATCGAAGGAATGGGCGTCGACGCCCTTCTTCTTGAGCGCCGCGAGCACCATGCTGCCGCTTTTGAGCGATACCTCGCGCTCGGCCGACTTGCCGCCCATGAGCACGGCAACTTTCCCGAAGTTCAAGCTTCTTCTCCCACGATGCGGACCTCGGTCGCGAGGTAGACGCCCTTCATCTGGTAGACCATGCGCTGGATGTGGCGGATCAGCCACTCGATATCCGCCGCGCTCCCCGCGCCCTTCGGGTTGACGATGAAGTTGGCGTGCTTCTCGGAGACGCGCACGCCGCCGCGCTCGAACCCCTTCAGGCCGCAGGATTCGATCAGGCGCGCGGCGTGGTGCTTCGGCGGGTTGCGGAACACGCTGCCGGCGTTGGGGAGCGAGAGCGGCTGGGTCGCGATGCGCCGCGCGAGCAGTTCCTTCATCACCGCGCGCGAGATGTTGCCGTCGCCCGCCTTGAGGCGGAACCAGGCGCCCGCGAACCACTCCTCGACCGGGTTCTTCGGCGCGCAGTGCCGGTAGCCGATGTCGTACTCGTCGCGCGAGCGCACGATCAGCTTGCCGCTGCGGTCGATGGTCGCGACGTGGTCGACCACGTCCCAGGTCTCGCCGCCGTAGCAGCCGGCGTTCATCGCCAGCGCGCCGCCCACGGTGCCCGGCACGCCCGCCAGGAACTCGACGCCCTCCAGGTTGTGCATGGCGGCGAAGCGCGCCACCTTGGGGCTCGCGACGCCGGCTTCGGCATAGATGCGGCCGTCGCGCAGCTCGGGACGGTGCGAAGCGCGGTGCATCAGCACCGCGGTGCCGCGCCAGCCACCGTCGCGCACCAGCAGGTTCGAGCCGAGGCCGACGAAAAGCAGCGGCTCCGTCGGCGGCACCTGGCGCAGAAATGCGGCGAGGTCGTGCAGGTCGGCGGGCGCATAAAAACGGTCGGCGCAGCCGCCGGCGCGCCAGCTCACATGGCGCCCCATCGGCTCGTCGTGCCGCAGCTGCCCGCGCAGTTTCTGAAAGCGAAGCGGCTCACCCATATTCATATCAACTGTGCAGGAACGGCGCCGATCGAGCCCGCCCCCATCGTGATGACGACGTCGCCCTCCTGCGCCGCACGCCGGATCGCGTCAGGCATTTCGGCGATGTCCTCGACGAAGAGCGGCTCCACCTTCCCCGCGAGCCGCAGCGCGCGCGTGAGCGAGCGGCCGTCGGCGGCGACGATCGGCGCCTCGCCCGCCGCGTACACCTCGGCGAGCAGCAGCACGTCGACGCTGGACAGCACGCGCACGAAGTCCTCGAACAAGTCGCGCGTGCGGGTATAGCGATGCGGCTGGAAAGCGAGCACTAGGCGCCGGCCGGGAAAGGCGCCGCGCGCGGCCTCGAGCGTGGCCGCCATCTCGGCGGGATGGTGACCGTAGTCGTCGATCAGCGTGAACCCGCCGCCGATCTCGCCATAGTTCTGGAAGCGTCGGCCCACCCCATGGAACTCGCGCAATGCCTTCAGGATGGCGGCGTCCGGCACCTGGATCTCGGTGCCCACCGCGACCGCCGCCAGCGCGTTGAGCACGTTGTGACGCCCCGGAAGGTTCAGCACCACGTCGAGCGGCTTCGCGTCCTTGCGCAGCGCGCGAAAGCGCATGCGGCCGCCGTCGTGCGCGATCGATTGGGCGCGCACCATGGCGTCGTCGCCGGTGCCGTAGGTCAGAACCGGCTTGGTGACCTCCGGCAGGATCTCGCGCAGGTTGGCGTCGTCGGTGCAGAGCACTGCGGCACCGTAGAAAGGCAGGTTCTGCAGGAACTGAAGAAACGCCTGCTTAAGGCGCCCGAAATCCTGCTGGTAGGTATCCATGTGGTCGGCGTCGATGTTGGTCACCACCGCGATCACCGGCTGCAGGTGGAGAAACGACGCATCGGATTCGTCGGCCTCGACCACGATGAAGTCGCCCGCGCCCAGGCGCGCGTTGGACCCCGCGGCGTTGAGCCGCCCGCCGATCACGAACGTCGGATCGAGCCCGCCCTCGGCGAGCACGCTCGCCACCAGGCTGGTGGTCGTGGTCTTGCCGTGCGTGCCGGCGATCGCCACGCCCTGCTTGAGGCGCATCAGCTCGGCGAGCATGAGCGCGCGCGGCACCACCGGGATGCGGCTGTCGCGCGCCGCGAGCACTTCAGGATTGTCGGCTTGCACCGCGGACGAGACCACCACCGCGTCCGCGCCGTTGATGTTCTGAGAGTTGTGCGTGAGCGAGATCTTTGCGCCCAGGGTCTTGAGCCGGCGGGTCGCGCTGTTCTCGGACAGATCCGAGCCGCTCACCTGGTAGCCGAGGTTCGACAGCACTTCGGCGATGCCGGACATGCCGGCGCCGCCGATGCCGACGAAATGGATGTGGCGCACCTTGTGCTTCAACGGGCGATCTCCATGCAACGTTGCGCCACGATGCGCGCAGCATCCGGCTTGCCGAGCGCTCGCGCCTTGCGCGCCATCTCGAGCAGCTTTGCCCGGTCCATGGAGCCGATCAGCTCGGCGAGCCTTTGCGGCGTGAGGTCGCGCTGCTGGATCAGGATGGCCGCGCCGCGCCCGGAGAGGAACCTCGCGTTCGCGCTCTGGTGGTCGTCCACCGCGTGGGGAAACGGCACCAGGATGCTCGCCATGCCGCCGGCGGAGAGCTCGGCCACCGTCACCGCCCCCGCGCGGCAGATCACGAGGTCCGCTTCAGCGTAGCGCTGCGCCATGTCGTCGATGAAGGCCACCAGTTCGCCTTGGGCACCCGCTTCCCGGTAGTGCTGCTGAAGCGCGTCCACGTGCTTCTCTCCCGACTGATGCACCACTACCGGCTTGTGCCTGAGCAGGGCGATCGCCTTTGGCAGCGCCTCGTTGAGCGCCTGGGCGCCGAGGCTTCCGCCGACGACGAGGATGCGCAATGGCCCCGCCCTGCCCTGAAAGCGAACTTCCGGCGGCGCAATCGCGGCAATTTCGGCACGCACCGGGTTGCCGGTCCACTCGGCGCCTTTCAGCGCGTCGGGAAACGCGACCATCACCTTGTCGCTCACCTGCGCGAGCACGCGGTTCGTCAGGCCGGCGATCGCGTTCTGCTCGTGCAGCGCAAGCGGCCGGTTGAGGAGCGAGGCCATCATGCCGCCGGGAAACGCGACGTAGCCGCCCAGCCCGAGCACCACGTCGGGCCTGAGCCGTCGGATGGTGCGCGCGCTCTCCCAGAAGGAATAGAGCAGGTTGGCCGGCAGCAGGACCTTCTGGACCAGGCCCTTGCCGCGCGCGGCTTTGGCGCGGATCCACGCCGTGCGGTGACCGTGGCGCGGGACCAGGCGCTCTTCCATGCCGCCGCGCGCGCCCATCCACACCACGTCCCAGCCCGCAGCGCGCATCTGCTCGGCGACCGCGAGGCCGGGAAAGATGTGGCCGCCGGTGCCGCCCGCCATGATGAGGATGCTCTTCATGCGTTGAGCCCGCGCGAGAGCTGCCGGCTCTCCCAATCGATGCGCAAGAGGATCGCGAGCGCGACGAAGTTCGCGAGCATGCCCGAGCCGCCGTAGCTCATGAGCGGCAGCGTGAGCCCCTTGGTGGGAAGCAGGCCCATGTTCACGCCCATGTTGATGAGCGCCTGGAAGCCGAACCAGATGCCGATCCCCTGCGCGGCGAGCGCGGCAAAGTGGCGCTCGTGCAGGGAGGCCTGCCGCCCGATGGCGAAGGCGCGCACCACCAGCCAGGCGAAGAGCGCGATCACCAGCGCGACGCCGAGCAGCCCGAGCTCCTCGGCGATCACCGCGAGCAGGAAATCGGTGTGCGCCTCGGGAAGGTAGTGCAGTTTCTCGACGCTCGCGCCCAGGCCGACGCCGAGCCATTCGCCGCGGCCGAAAGCGATCAGCGCGTGCGAAAGCTGGTAGCCCTTGCCGAACGGATCGGACCAGGGATCCATGAAGCCGAAGATCCGCTGCAGGCGGTAGGGCGAGAACACGACGAGCAGCGCGAAGCCCACGGCGAGCATGCCGAGGAGCGCCGCGAAATGGCGGCCGTTCATGCCGCCGAGAAACAGGATCGAGAACGCGATCACCGCGATCACCACCAGCGCGCCGAAGTCGGGCTCGCGCAGGAGAAGCCAGGAAACCAGCAGCATCACGGCCAGCATGGGCAACAGGCCGCGCCGGAAGCTCTTCAGCACCGCGTGCTTGCGCGCGGTGTAGTCCGCCGCGTAAAGCACCACCGCGAGCTTCATCGCCTCGGAGGGCTGGAAGCCGAAGCCCGGCAGGTCGAGCCAGCGCCGCGCGCCGTTCACTTCGCGCCCGAACCCGGGAACCAGCACGAGCGCGAGCGCGGCGACGCCGGCGACGAAGAGCCACGGCGCCGCCTTTTGCCAGAGTCGCGCCGGGGCGAGGAACACCGTGATCGCCGCGGCGAGCGCGATGGCGAGATAGGCGCCGTGGCGCGCCAGGAACCAAGCGGGATTGTTGCCGGTGAAACGGCTCGCCTCCGCGGTCGCGATCGATGCCGAGTAAACCATCACCAGGCCGATCGCGGCGAGCAGCAGCGCCGCCCACGTGGCCGAGCGATCGTACTCCGCGCTCGGCGCGCTTCGCGCGAAAACATAGGTCTGGCTCACGGCGCGAGGCTCTTCACGGCTTGCGCGAACACGTCGCCGCGGTGGCGATAGTCGCGGAACATGTCGAAGCTCGCGCACGCGGGAGACAGCAGGACCGCTTCGCCGGGCTGCGCGATCCCGGCTGCTTTTTGCACTGCCTCGTCGAGCGAGCCGCAGCGTTCGCCACCCACCGCTTGCTCGATAAGCGGTGCGTCGCGACCAATGAGAAGCACCTTCGATGCGTGCCGCGCGACGGGTTCCTTGAGCGGCGAAAAATCCTGGCCCTTGCCGTCGCCGCCGAGGATCAGCACGCACGTTCGCCCGAGGCCGCGCAGCGCGGCGACGGTGGCGCCCACGTTGGTGCCCTTGGAGTCGTCGTACCACTCCACGCCGCGCCGCGTCGCGACGAGCTGCAGCCGGTGCGGCAGGCCGCGGAAGGTTCGCAAGCCCTCGCCGAGCGCCGCCGGCGCGATGCCCAGCGCGGAAGCGAGCGCGCAGGCGGCGAGCGCGTTCGCGACGTTATGCGAGCCGCGGATCGCGAGCGCGTCGATCGGCAGGATTTGCGCCGCGCCCTGCACCAACCGACCTCCGGACACGCCGAAGTCCTGCGGCTTGCGCGGCGCATCGAGCCCGAAGGTGAGCACGGTCTTGCCCGGCTGCGCCATCGCCGCCGAGCGCGGGTCGTCGCGGTTCAGCACCTGCACGCCGGCGCCGATGAAGATGCGCGCCTTGGCGGCGCCGTAGTCGTCGAGGCTCGCGTAACGGTCAAGATGGTCTTCGGTCAGGTTGAGCATTGCCGCCGCGGCCGGCGCAAGCGACCAGGTGGTTTCGAGCTGGTAGCTGGAAAGCTCGAGCACCCAGGTCCTTGGGAGCCTGCCTTCGCCGAGGCGCTTGAGCATGGCTTCCAATACTGGCGGACCAATGTTTCCCGCGACTTCGCAGTCCACGCCCACGCTCTTCAGCAGGTGGCCGGCGAGCGCCGTCACGGTGGTCTTGCCGTTCGTTCCGGTAACGGCGAGCACCGGCTGGCGCGCGTGCCAAGCGAAGAGCTCGATGTCACCGAGGATCGGCAGGCCCCTGACCAACGCGTCGCGGACGATCTCCTCCTCGAGCGAAACGCCCGGGCTGACGCAGACCACGTCCACATTGTCGAGCAGCTGCTGCGAGAAGCGGCCGGTATGGAGCTCGCCGGAGAAGTCCTTCCTGCGCGGCGGGGCGCGCCGGCTGTCGGCCATGCGCACGCGACCGCCTTCGCGCTCGATCCAGCGCGCGAGCGAGAGGCCGGTGTCGCCGAGCCCGAGGACCAGCACGCGCCGGCCCACGAGAGGCGTCGGCGTCGGAGCGGGCAGCGACTGGAAGGGCGGTTCGCGCATCATCGGAGCTTCAGCGTCGAGAGGCCGAAAAGCACCAGCATCATGGTGATGATCCAGAAGCGCACCACGACCTGGCTTTCCTTCCAGCCCTCGAGCTCGTAGTGATGGTGCAGCGGCGCCATGCGGAAGATGCGCTTGCCGCCGGTCCACTTGAAGTACAGCACCTGCAGCATCACCGAGAGCGTCTCGGCGACGAACACGCCGCCCATGATGAACAGCACGATCTCCTGGCGCACGATCACCGCGATCGTGCCGAGCGCCGCGCCGAGCGCGAGCGCGCCGACGTCGCCCATGAAGACCTCCGCCGGGTAGGCGTTGAACCAGAGGAAGCCGAGCCCCGCGCCGGCGATCGCGCCGCAGATCACCGCGAGCTCGCCCGCGCCCGGGATGTGCGGCAGACCGAGGTACTTCGAGAACACCGCATGCCCGGCGACGTAGGCGAAGATGCCGAGCGCGCTGCCGACCATCACCGTCGGCATGATCGCGAGGCCGTCCAGGCCGTCCGTCAGGTTCACCGCGTTCGACGTGCCGACGATCACGAAGAACGTGAGCAGGACGAAGCCGACCGCGCCGAGCGGATACGCGATGTGCTTGAAGAAGGGCACGATCAGCTCGTTCAACGCCGGCATGCTTTGGGTGAGCGAGCCCAGATAGAGCGCGGCCGAGAGCCCGATCAGCGTCTGCCAGAAGAACTTCCAGCGCGCGGGCAGGCCGCGCGGGTTGCGATGCACAACTTTGCGGTAGTCGTCGATCCAGCCCACCGTGCCGAAGGCGAGCGTGACGAGCAGC
Source organism: Burkholderiales bacterium (assembly GCA_035649875.1). Lineage (GTDB taxonomy): Bacteria > Pseudomonadota > Gammaproteobacteria > Burkholderiales > SG8-39 > SCGC-AG-212-J23. The sequence goes on from DASRIR010000150.1 coordinate 18,939, forward strand.
ACCACCCACACCAGGCGGTTCGAGAGGTCGCCCCACAGCAGCACGGTCAGGCACATCGACACCAGGATCAGCGCGCCGCCCATGGTGGGCGTTCCGGCCTTTGTCAGGTGCGAGCGCGGTCCGTCGTCGCGCACCGCCTGGCCAATCTTGTACGCGGTGAGCTTGCGGATCACGTACGGGCCGAGGATCAGCGACACGGCGAGCGCGGTGAGGCAGGCGAGCACTGCGCGCAGCGTGATGTAGTTGAAGACGTTGAAGAGCCGCACGTCCTTCGCCAGCCACTGCGCCAGCTCGAGCAGCATCAGTGCCCTCCCTCGGCGGTTCCGGTCAGCGCCGCCACCACGCGTTCCATCCTCATGAAGCGCGAGCCCTTCACGAGGATGGTGTTGCCTCTCAGTTTCGCCACCAGGTCGTCCACGCTGTCGAAATGCTCGGCGCCGTCGCCGAAGGCTTCCACCGCGTGCCGCGTCGCGTCGCCCAGCGCGAGAAGCCGCGACACGCCCTGCTTGCGCGCATACGCGCCGACCTCGCGATGGAACTCGGCGCCGTGCTCGCCGACCTCGCCCATGTCGCCCAGCACGAGCGCCGTGGGCGCCGGGCAAGTCGCCAATACGTCGATCGCCGCGCGCACCGAGTCGGGATTGGCGTTGTAGCTGTCGTCGATCACCGTACCCCCGCTCTTGGCGGTCTTCACCTGCAGCCGGCCGGTATACGGACGGAACGCGCTCAGGCCTTGCGCGATGGTCTTCACCGGAATACCCAGCGCAACCGCGCAAGCGGCGGCCGCGAGCGCGTTGCGCACGTTGTGCAGGCCGGGGATTGCGAGCGGCGCATCCGCGGAGCCGGCCGGGGTCTGGAGATCGAGCTCGCTCGAGAGGCGCTCCAGCCGGTACCGGCCCGTCACGCTTCCCTGCTCGAGCCCGAACTCGATCGTGCGCCGCTTGCCGGCGCGGCTGCGGAAAAAAGCCGCGTGCGGGTCGTCGGCATTGATCACCGCCACGCCGTCATCGCCGAGCGCGTCGTAGACCGAGGCGTTCTCGGCCGCGACCTCCTCGACCGAGCGCATGAACTCGAGATGCTCGCGCTGCGCGTTGTTGACGAGCGCCACCGTCGGGCGCGCGATGTCCGAGAGGTAGGCGATCTCACCCTTGTGGTTCATGCCGAGCTCGATCGCGCACCAGCGGTGCGCGTGGCGCAGGCCGAGCAGCGTGAGCGGCAGCCCGATGTCGTTGTTGAGGTTGCCGCGCGTGGCAAGCACCGCGCTTTCGTCGGCATGGCTCTTCAGAATGGCCGCGAGCATTTCCTTCACGGTGGTCTTGCCGTTCGAGCCGGTGATCGCCGCCAGCGCGGGCGAGAAGCGCGCGCGCCAGTAGCGTGCGAGATCGCCGAGCGCGCGGCGCGTGTCGTCCACCACGACTGCCGGCAACGGGTACTCGCCCCGGTACTTGCTGTCGACCATGGCCGCCGCGGCCTTGGCCGCCGCCACACTCTTCAGGAAATCGTGACCGTCGAAGCGCTCGCCGCGCAGGGCGACGAAGAGATCGCCTTCGCGGAGGCTTCGGCTGTCGGTGGAGACGCCGGTGAAGACCGTATCGCCCCCGCTCGTGCGCGCGCCGAGCGCGCCGGCGGCCTCGGCGAGGCGCATCATGCGCTCCTCCGGGCCATCGCGGCACGCGCCTGCTCCTCGTCCGAGAAGTGCGTGCGCCGGCCAGCGATCTCCTGGTAGGTCTCGTGGCCCTTGCCGGCGATCAGCACCACGTCGTTCGGCTGCGCGCTCGCGATGACCTTCTCGATCGCCCGCGCGCGATCGGCCTCGAGCTCGGCGCTCGGTGCGCCACCGCGGATGGCTTCGATGATGGACAGCGGTTCTTCGCTGCGCGGATTGTCGGAAGTAATCAGCACCCGGTCGGCGAGGCGCGCGGCCACCGCGCCCATCAGCGGACGCTTGCTGCGGTCGCGGTCGCCGCCGGCGCCGAACACCACCGCGAGGCGCCCGCCCCGCGCGACCGCGACCGGGCGCAGCGCCTGCAGCACGTTTTCCAGCGCATCGGGCGTATGCGCGTAGTCGATCACCACCAGCGGCTCGTCGCCGACGGCCTGCATGCGCCCGGGGACGGGCGGCAATTTCGCCAGCAGCCTTGCACCTTCTTCGAAAGGAACTCCATTTGCCACCAGGCAGCCGAGCACGCCAAGGGCATTCGACACATTGAAGCGCCCGAGCACCGGGATGCGCACGGCTGCGCGTCCCCAGGAGGACTCGATCTCGTTCGCTGCGCGCGCGAAGAGATATTCGTCCACCCCCACGGGCTGCTGCGGCGAAAGGCTGTAGCCGATGGTGCGCACGCGCCCTGCCAGGCGCCGCGCGAGCTCGGCGCCGAGCGCGTCGTCCAGGTTGAGCACCGCGGCCTTCAGGCCGGGCATCTCGAAGAGGCTCGCCTTCGCCGCCGCGTAGCGCGGCATGGTGCCGTGGTAATCGAGGTGATCGTGCGACAGGTTGGTGAACAGCGCGCACGCGAAGCGCACGCCGTTGACGCGTCCTTGCGCAAGGCCGTGCGATGAAACTTCCATCGAAACCGCGCGTGCCCCCCGCTCCAGGAAATTCTTCAGAAGAAACTGCAGCTCCAGGGCATCGGGGGTGGTGTTCACCGCATCGGAGAGCGCTCCCGGGAAGCCGGCGCCGAGCGTTCCGATGACGGCGGTTTTTTCGAGCAGCGCCGCCAGCCACTGGCTGCACGAGGTCTTGCCGTTGGTCCCGGTCACGCCACAGACCCACAGCGACTCCGACGCACGGCCGTAGAACTCGTGTGCGAGCTCGCCCGCCCGCTGCTTGAGCCCGGCGATGGCGACGTTGGGCACCTGCCATTCCGCGCGCCAGGAAAAGTCCTTCTCTTCCCAGCAAACCGCGCTCGCGCCGCGCGCGATCGCGTCGCCGATGTGCCTGCGTCCGTCCGCTACCTCGCCGGGATACGCGAAGAACGCCACGCCCGGCGCGCAGCGGCGGCTGTCCGAGGAAAGCCGCTCGACCTTCACGCCGCGCGCCGCCAGTTGCCGCAGGAAGTCCACGCGCATTTCACCTTTAGGTGCTCTCCTTTGCTTCCTCGCCTTCGCCCGGCAGCTCGAGCGGCGCGTCGTGCGGCACGTTGAGCAGGCGCAGCGCGCCCTGCATGACCTGCGCGAACACCGGCGCGGCCACCGCGCCGCCGTAGTGCTGTCCGGCCGAGGGCTCGTCGATCATCACCGCCACCACCAGGCGCGGCGCGCTCGCCGGCGCAAGACCGACGAAGGACGAGAGATACTTGTCCGCGGCGTAGGCGCCGTTCTCCTGCTTGTGCGCGGTGCCGGTCTTGCCGGCGACGCGCCATCCCAGGATGCGCGCTCGCGGCCCGGTGGCGCTGGGCTGCACCGACGCCTCCAGCATCGCGCGCACCGCGCGGGCGGTCTGGGCCGAGAGCACCTTCTCGCCGCTCACCTCCGCGCCTGATTTGACCAGCGTGAGCGGCACCAATTCCCCGTCGCGCGCGAACACGGTGTAGGCGCGGGCGAGCTGCGCGAGGCTGAGCGACATGCCCATGCCGTAGCCGAGCGTGGCCTGCTCGACCGGGCGCCAGCTCTTGTAGTGGCGCAGCTTTCCCGCGGCGGCCCCGGGAAACCCGAGCTCGGGCGCGGCGCCGAAGCCCACGCGCCGGAAGAAGTCCCACATCGCCTCGCGCGGCAGGCCGAGGGCGAGCTTGGCCGAGCCGACGTTGGACGAGCGCGCGAGCACCTGGGCGACGGTGAGCGCGGGCGCCGGATGGACGTCGCGGATGGTGTACTTCGCGAGCGTCATCCTTCCCGGCGCGGTGTGCACGATGGTCGACTGGCTCACCTTGCCGGTCTCGAGCGCGAGCGCGACGGTGAACGGCTTCAGCGTCGAGCCCGGCTCGAAAAGATCCGTGATCACGCGGTTGCGCAGCTGCGCGCCGGTCAGGCGCGCGCGATTGTTCGGGTTGTAGGAAGGGAAGTTCGCCAGGGCGAGGACCTCGCCGCTACGGACGTCGATCGCGATCACCGCGCCCGCCTTGGCGCGGTTGCGCTCGACCGCGGCCTTTAGCGCGCCATACGCGAGGCTCTGGATCTTGCTGTCGATCGACAGCGTGAGGTCGGCGCCGTTCTGGCCGGAGCGGATCGACTCCACGTCCTCGACGATGCGCCCGAGCCGGTCGCGGATCACGCGCCGGCTCCCGGGTCGTCCGCCGAGCGTGGCCTGGTGGGCGAGTTCCATGCCCTCCTGGCCGGCGTCGTCGACGCCGGTAAAGCCGATTAGGTGAGCCGTCACTTCGCCGCCAGGGTAATACCGGCGATATTCCGGGTGTTCGTGAATACCCTTCAAACCGAGCGCCTGTGCGGCCGCCGCGGTTTCCGGCGGCACTTGGCGCTTGAGGTAGACGAAGTCCTTCGAGCTGTCCGAGAGTTTCTTTTCCAATTCAGGTCTGGATACCCCGAGCAGCACGGCAAGCTTGCGGCGCTCGGCACCCGCCGCGTCCACGTCAGCGGGAATCGCCCACACCGACTTGACCGGAGTCGACACCGCGAGCGCCTCGCCGTTGCGGTCGAGAATGCGGCCGCGCGTGGCGGCGATCTCGATTACGCGCGAGTAGCGCGCATCGCCCTTCTCCTGCAGGAAATCGGTGCGCACCGCCTGCAGGTAGAGCGCGCGAGCGGCGAGCACGCCGAAGCCGGCGACCAGCGCGATGAGCACTACGCGGGCACGCCATACCGGCAGGCGCACCAGGCCCTGCGCGGCGCGGCTCACCGCCCGGCGTCTCGCCCGACGAAGCGTACGCGCCGCGGATCGGCCGGGCGCAGGCCGAGCGAGCGCGTGGCGAGCCTCTCGACCCGCGAGTGCAGACCCCAGGTGCTGGCCTCGAGCTGCAGGCGGCCGAAATCGGCCTCGAGCTCGCGCGCGTGCGCCTGCTCGCGCTCCAGCTGCGAGAACAGGCGCCGGCCCTTGTGCTGGGAAGTGACGAGCCCGAGCGCGCAGGCGACGAGAACCGCGAGGAGGAGGAGGTTCAGTTTCGCCACCGCGCGCCGGGCTCGATTCGGTTGACTGGAGAAATGAGGGGGGTGACCGCGGTGCGCTCGGCGACGCGAAGCGTGGCGCTTCGCGCCCGCGGATTTCTTGTTGTTTCCTGGGGGGACGCGCGCTGCGCACGTCCCACGATTCTGAGGAGCGGTTGTGGCATTTCGCTGGCTTTCAGCGGCAGCCGGCGGGGCACATCCGGGCGCGCCGCCTGCTGCATGAAGCGCTTGACGATGCGGTCTTCCAGCGAATGGAAACTGATCACTGCCAGGCGCCCCTGCGGCGCGAGCCGCGCCAGCGCCTGCGGCAGCATCAGCGACACTTCCTCAAGCTCCCGATTGACGTGAATCCGTACAGCCTGAAAGGTGCGCGTCGCCGGATCCTGCCCCGGCTCGCGTGCGGGGACCGCCTGAGCCACGACTTCGGCCAGTTGCCGGGTCCGGACGATTGGCGCACGAGCGCGAGCATCAACAATCGCCGCTGCAACCTGTTTAGCAAACCGTTCTTCGCCATAGTCGCGGATCACCCCCCTGATTTCTTGTTCTTTCGCCGTCGCGAGCCATTCAGCGGCGCTCATGCCGGCCTCCGGATCCATGCGCATGTCGAGCGGGCCGTCGTGGCGAAACGAGAAGCCGCGCGCCGGATCGTCGAGCTGGGGAGAGGACACGCCCAGGTCGAAGAGCATTCCCTGCACCCCGGCGGGCACCATCGACAGGTCCGAGAACCTGGCCTTGAAGAACGTGAAGCGCGGGTCGCCGACCGCGCGCGCCGCCTCGGCGGCCTGCGGATCGCGGTCGAGCGCGATCAGCCGGCCCGAGGGGCCCAGCCGCTCGAGAATCAGCCGGCTGTGGCCGCCCCGGCCGAAGGTGCCGTCGACGTAGGTGCCGCCGGGCTGCACAGCCAGCGCATCGATCGCTTCGCGGGCAAGAACGGGCTGGTGCATCGGCGGCCCTCACAGCGAGAAATCCTCGATCCCGGCGGGCGGCGTCGCCGCGCCCGAGAGCGCCTGGCCGAGCTTCGCCGCCCACACGCCCGCGTCCCAAAGCTCGAAGTAGTGGCCTTGGCCCACCATCATCGCGTCGCGCTCGAGCTTCGCGTGTTGGCGCAGCGCGGGCGCGAGCAGGATGCGCCCCGAGCCGTCCGGGGTCACGTGCTCTTCGAAGCCGAGCAGCAGGCGCTTCCACCAGCTCGCTTGCGGATGAAAAGCGGGAAAGCTCTCGACCTTCGCGCGCACCGGCTCCCATGCGGCCTCGGGGTAGATCAGCACGCAGCCCTCCGGATGCGCGGTGAGCACCACCGATTTGGCCCCGTCGAGCAGCGCACTGCGATGGCGCGTAGGGACAGCGACGCGTCCTTTCGCGTCGAGCGTGATGACCGCGGCTCCGTGAAACGCTGTCCCCATATGGCTTCTTGTGCCACTTTTTCCTACCTTTTGCCACTGTACGGACAAAAGCGTGCGCGGTCAAGCCTGAATCTCCAAGCCCGACAAGGACTTACGTAGTTTTTTGACTACACGAAATTCACGAAATAACTACTAGCTATATCAATGTCTTACAGATGACACTGAAAGTCGATTCTTGGAAGAAGGCGAAAAAGCGCGAGTGCCATAATTCACGGTCCATGATCAATAAATTCGTCGCCTCCCCTGAAGCGGCGCTCGCCGACGTCCCCGACGGGGCCACGATCCTGATCCACGGCTTCGGCAACGCGGGCATGCCATCCGAGCTGATCGACGCGCTGATCGCGCAGGGTGCGCGCAACCTGACCATCGTCAACAACAACGCGGGTAATGCCGACACCGGGCTCGCCGCGCTCATCGGCGCGCGCCGCGTGCGCAAGATCCTGTGCTCGTTTCCGCGCCAGGCGGATTCATGGCACTTCGACAAGCTGTACCGCGCGGGGGAGATCGAGCTCGAGCTGGTGCCGCAGGGCACGCTCGCCGAACGCATCCGCGCCGCAGGCGCGGGCATCGGCGCGTTCTTCACGCCGACGGCGTACGGCACGAAGCTCGCCGAGGGCAAGGAGACGCGGCGCATCGGCGATCGCGACTACGTGCTCGAGTATCCGATTCATGCCGACTACGCGCTGATCAAGGCGGACCGCGCCGACCGCTGGGGCAACCTCACCTTTCGCAAGAGCGCGCGCAACTTCGGCCCGATCATGGCGATGGCGGCGAAGTGCACGGTGGCCCAGGTGCGCGAGACCGTAGAATTGGGCGAACTTGACCCCGAGCATGTCGTGACGCCAGGCATCTTCGTGAAGAGGATCGTCAAACACTGATGAAGAAGCTCGATCGCAAACAAATCGCTGCACGGGTCGCGCGCGACATTCCCGAGGGCGCGTACGTCAACCTCGGCATCGGCCTGCCGACCCTGGTGGCCGATTACCTGCCAAAAGGGCGCGAGATCATCCTGCACAGCGAGAACGGCATCCTCGGCGTCGGACCGAAGCCCGCGCCCGGCGAGGAGGACGGGGACCTGATCAACGCCGGCAAGGAGCCGGTCACGCTGCTGACCGGCGGCTCGTTCTTTCACCATGCCGACTCGTTCGGCATGATCCGCGGCCGCCATCTCGACTTCGCGATCCTCGGCGCGTTTCAGGTTTCGGTGGCGGGCGACCTCGCCAACTGGCACACCGGCGGCGCCGACGACATCCCGGCGGTGGGCGGCGCGATGGATCTCGCGGTCGGCGCGAAGAAGGTGCTCGTGATGATGGAGCATCTCACCAAGAAGGGCGAAAGCAAGATCGTGGAGCGCTGCACCTACCCGCTCACCGGCGCGCGCTGCGTGGACCGGATCTACACCGACCTCGCGGTGATCGACGTGAAGGCGGACGGGCTCCACGTGGTGGAGACCATCGATGGGCTGTCGTTCGAAGAGCTGCAGCGGCTGACCGGCGTGCCGCTGAAAAAGCCCCTTATTGCGGCGTAATTCCCGTTTCCCGGATTAGCTTGCCCCACTTTTCCGCCTCGGATTTTAGGTAGTCGCCGTATTGCTCGGCGCTCATGCTGCCGGGCTGGAGCGCCTGCGCCACAAAGCGCTCGCGGGTTTCGGCGCGAGCCAGAACCTTCGCGATCTCGCCGTTCAGGCGCGCCACGATCGCCCGCGGTGTGCCGGCGGGCGCCATGACGCCAAAGAAACCAACCACCTCGAAGCCGGGCAGGCCGGATTCGTCCAGCGTCGGCACGCCGGGAACGGCCGGCGTGCGCTGCAGCCCGGTTACCGCGAGCGCGCGCAGCTTGCCGGCCTGGACGTGCGGGTTCGACGCGGTCACGTTCGAGAACATGAACGGCAGGTGGCCGGCGAGCACATCGGCGATCGCCGGCGCCTCGCCTTTGTAGGGCACGTGCACGAGTTTCAGCTTCGCCATATAGGCCAGCAGCTCGGCCGACAGGTGCGGCGTCGTGCCCACGCCGCCGGAGCCGTAGTTGAGCGTTCCGGGCCGGGAGCGGGCGAGCTCGATAAGGTCCTGCAGCGAGCGCGCCGGCAGCGACGGATGGGCGATGAGGATCAGGGGGCTCGTGGCACAGAGCGACACCGCCGCGAAATCCTTTACCAGATCCGGGTATGACCGTTTTTCGATGATCTGGGACGTCATCAATGTCTGCGTCGTCATGAGCAGCACATGGCCATCCGGCGCGCTCTTTGCGACCAGATCTCCCGCGATCTGGCTGCTGGCGCCCGGGCGGTTTTCCACGAGCACCGGCTGAGCCAGGCTTTCCGCCAGGCCTTGCGCGATCTGCCGCGCGATGATGTCCGTGGCCCCGCCGGGGGCGAAACCGACCAGCAGGCGCACCGGCCGTGAGGGATATTCCGTCCCCTGCGCCAGCGCAGCGCAAGTGAAGACGGCGAGAGCAAGGCCGATCGCGAAACGAACGCGCATCATGGCTGCCTCCTCTTCCCCACTGCCTACTGCGGCTTGATTCCCGCAGCCCTCACTACGCGCTGGTAGTCGTCGATCTCGTTGCGTACGAAGCGCGCGAAGTCCTGCGGCGACATGTCCATCGCGTCGTTGCCGAGGTTCGCGAGCTTCTCCTTCACGCCTGGATCGGCAAGCGCCTTGCGCGTGTCGGCGTTGATCTTGGCCACGACCTCGGCCGGGACTCCGGCCGGGCCCCATACGCCGAACCAGAGCGGCGCTTCCGCGCCGCGCACGCCGCCTTCGCCGGTGGTCGGCACGTCCGGCAGCGCGGGGCTGCGCTTCGCGCTGCCCACGGCGAGCGGGCGCAGCTTGCCGTTCTTGATGTGCGACATGCCGGCCGAGATCGGCACCCAGTAGCAGTCGACCGAGCCGGCGAAGATGGCCTGCACCACCTCCGGCGTGCCCTTGAACGGCACCTGCGTCACCTGGAGGTTGGCCGCGGCGATCAGCTTCTCCGTGCTGAGGTGCGTGCCGCTGCCGACTCCGGCGTGGCCGAAGTTGATCGCGCCGGGCTTCCCGCGCGCGAACGCGACGAAGTCGGCGAGCGACTTGTGCGGCGAGCCCGCATTGACCACCAGCACGTTCGGCGCCAGCGATAGCGGCACGATGTCGACGAAGTCCTTGGTGGTGTCGTAAGGCAGCTTGGCGTAGATCGCCGGGTTCACCGAGTGCGCGTTCGAGTTGATGAGCAGCGTGTAGCCGTCGGGCGCCGCCTTCGCCACGGCGGCCGAGCCGATCGAGCCGCCCGCGCCGGAGCGGTTCTCGACCACCACCGGCTGGCCCCAGTACTCGGCGAGTTTGGCGCCGACCAGGCGGCCGACGATATCGGTGGCGCTCGCCGGCGTGAACGAAATGATCACGTGCACGGGCTTGCTCGGATAGGCCTGCGCGAAAACCTGCGCGGCGAATAGCGCGAATACAAACCCGATGACGTTCCTCATTGCGGCTTGATCCCCGCGGCCTCGAGGATCTTCTTCGTGTCCTCGACTTCCTTCTTCACGAAATCCGTGAACTGGGGAATCGTCAGGTTGCCGGGCACGGTGCCGAGCTTGGTGAGGCGCTCGCGCAGGTCGGGGCTCGCGAGCGCCGCGTTCACGTCCTTGTTGATCTTGGCCGCGAGATCCGCGGGCATCTTTGCCGGTCCCCACAGCCCGACCCAGAGCGTGTAGTCGAAGCCCGCATAGCCCTGCTCGGCGACCGAGGGCACGTTCTGCAGCAGCGGCGAGCGCTGCGCGGACGAAACCGCGAGCGCGACCGCCTTGCCGCCATTCACGTGAGGCAGCGCGGCGTTGAGGGGCGCCCAGTAGCAGCACACGCGGTTCGCGATCGTGTCGCCGATCGCTTCCGGCGTGCCCTTGTACGGTACATGCACCACGTCGATGCCGGTTGCCAGCTTGAGCTTCTCGAGGTTGAAGTGCGTGCCGCTGCCGACGCCGGCGGAGGAGAAGTTGAGCTTGCCGGGGTTTTTCTTCGCCGCGTCGATGAAGTCCTTCAGCGATTTCCAGCCGGACTCGGGGCTCACGATGAGCACGTTGGGCCCGCCGCCGAGCAACGCGAGGTTCACGAAGTCGCGCATCGTGTCGTAGCGCATGTCCTTGTAGATTCCCGGATTCGCCGCGTGCGCGGAGGAGTTGGCGAGCAGCGTGTAGCCGTCCGGATCGGAGCGCACCACGAATTCCGAGCCCACCGTGCCGCCGGCGCCGGGACGGTTCTCGGCGACGACCGGCTGGCCCCACACCTCCTGCAGCTTCGCCGCCACCGCGCGCCCGATGATGTCGGTCGAGCTGCCGGGCGTGAACGAGATGATCAGGCGCACGGGCTTGGTGGGATAGTTCTGCGCCGCCGCCTGGGTGGCGAGCGCAGCGAGCAGTACTGCCAACAGCTTCTTCACGAATCCTCCTTTGTTATTGCGGCGTCAGGCCGGCGGCGCGCATCACCGCGCCGAGGTCGTTGTACTCGCGCCGGATGAAGGCGTCGGACTCGGCCGGGCTCATGAGCATCGGCTCGGTGCCGAGCTTCGCCAGCCGCTCGACCATGTCCTGCGATTTCAACGCGCGAGCGACCTCGGCGTTGACCTTGGCGATGATGTCGGGTGGCGTCTTGGCCGGCGCGAGGAGCGCGAGCCAGAACGTCGACTCGCCGTCCGGAAAGCCGGCCTCGCCGAGGGTGGGCACGTTCGGCAGCGCCGCGACGCGCTTGCTGGTGCTGACGGCGAGCGCCTTCACCTTGCCGTCCTTCACCGGGCCCATGCCGGATACCGCGGGGACGTACGCATAATCCACGCGCCCGGCCATGGTCTCGGTCAAGATCGGCGGCGTGCCCTTGAGCGGCACATGCTGTGCCTTCACTCCGGCGGCGACGTTGAATTTCTCGATGCCCACGTGCGCCCCGCTCCCGACTCCCGCGGTGGCGTAGTTGTACTGGCCGGGCTTCGCCTTCAGCATCGATACCAGCTCCTTCACCGAATTCACGGTCGACGTTGGCGGCACGATGAGAACGCTGGGCAGGCTGCCGAGCATCGCGACGCTGGAAAGGTCCTTCAGCGTGTCGTAGCCGAGATCCTTGTAGAGCACGTGGTTCACGGCATGACCCGACGAAACCACCGCGAGGGTGTAGCCGTCCGGATCGGAGCGCGCGGTATCGCGGATGCCGATCGTGCCGCCCGCGCCCGCCTTGTTCTCGACCACGACGGGCTGGCCCCACGCCGCGTTGAGCCGCTCGCCCACGATGCGCGCCATGACATCGGTCGCGCTGCCCGGCGTAAACGGCACGATGATCTTGATCGGCTTGGAGGGATACGTTTGCGCCCAGGCGGCGCTCGACAGCACTGCGGCGAGAAAAAACAGAACCTTTTTCATGCGCGCCCCCGTTTGGCCCAGTACTCGGGCGAAGACTTGTTCTTCTGCAGAGAAGTCGGGTCTTCATATCCCGGCGCCATGGACGCCGACGTTCCCGCCAGCACCTGGTGATGCTCGATGTTCAGGAGTCGCAGCCAGCTCTGCTGCCCCATCGTGAGCGCGATGAAGCAGCCGAGCTCGACCAGCTCCGGCTCGCTGAAGTGCGTGGACAGCCGCTCCCAGAACGCGTCGTCGGTGTCGAGGTGCCAGGTGATCGCCTCGGCGTAGGCGAGCGCGGCTTTCTGCCGGTCGGAATAGCGCGTCGATTTCTCGAAGTTGAGCAGATCCTTGACGTCGGCCTCGATCAGGCCGGCGCCCGCCGCCTTGATCGAGCGCTGGTTGCCGCAATAGTCGCACTGCACCGAGCGCGACACGTACAGCCGGCACAGCTCCTTGATCGCGTGCTCGCACACGCCGTTCCTGAAGAGATCGCGCCACGAGTTGGCGAAGGACCAGAACGCCGCCGGCACGTGCGCGCGCACCGCCGAGCTCTCTGGCCGTGGCGTGCCCTCGCGGCGGCAGCGGTCCATCTCCTTCTGCATGTCCGCGTCCATCTTGTCGACGGGGAAGTAGCTGATGCGTTGCTTGGCCATTAGATCCCTCCGCAGGGACATTCGATCGACCAGTTGCCCGAATCGCTGATGATGGTCGGATGACGGTGCGCCGCGAGCGGCGCGGGCGCCGACGCCGATTTCTTATAGTAACCCCCGTACTGCCGCACCGGCAGCCAGTCCGGCAACGACGGCGGCGGCGGTGCATCCAGTTGCGCGTACGGACCGGCGGCGTAGACCACCCTGCCGCCGACCATGGTCAGAAGCGATTCGAGATCCTTGACCTCGTCGACCGGCATCGAGAAGTAGTCTGCGCTCAAGATGACGAGGTCGGCGAGCTTGCCGGCTTCGAGCGTGCCTTTCTTCGCCTCTTCCGACGAGATCCAGGCGCCGCCCGCGGTGTACAGGCGCAACGCCTCCGTGCGGTCGAGCAGATTCTTGTCGCCCTGCAGCTTGCCGCCGCCGAGCGTCCTGCCGGTGAGCAGCCAATGCACGCCGATCCAGGGGTTGTAGCTCGTCGCACGGTTGGCGTCGGTGCCGCAGGCGAGCGGGATGCCCATCTCCCGGATGCGCGCGATCGGCGGGGCGTCCGCGGCGGCGGCAACGCCGTACTTCGCGACGAACGCCTCCCCGTCAAGGGACATGCGGTTCTGGATGCTGATCGAGCCGCCGAGCTTCGCGAGGCGCTCGAGGGTTTGCGGCGTGAGGGTCTCGCAGTGGTCGAGGCCCCAACGCAGGTTCTTGAGCGGCACCTCGCGATTCACCTGCTCGAGCACGTCGAGCTGGCGCGCGGCGGTCGCATCGAACGTGGCGTGCTGGCGGAACGGCCAGCCGAGCCCCGCGATGTACTTCACCACCTCGGTGAAGCTCTTCTCCATCACGCCCGCCGGCGGCTTGATCCAGTCCTTGGCGAAGTTGGCCGGATCGCCTGCGGCGTAGAGGATGTATTCGCCCGCGCCCACCATGCGGTAGTAATCGTCGCCCTGGCCCATCTTCACGAGCTTCGACCACGCCTGGTAGTTCTCGAGCTCCTTGCCCGGCGTCTGCGCGAACAGCTGGTAGCCGATGCGCAGCGTGAGCTGCCGCTCGGCGGCGAGCTTGGCGATCGCCGCGTAATTGTCGGGGAAGTTCTGCCCGCCGCCGCCGGCGTCGATCACGCTGCTGATGCCGAGGCGGTTGTGCTCGCGCATGAAGTGGCGCGTGGACGTGATCTGCTCTTCCGGCGAGAGCCGCGGCACGCGCAGCCATACCGCCACCAGGCTCGCGAGGCTGGTGGTGGACATCACGAGGCCCGTGGTCGTGCCGCCGGCGTCGCGCTCCACGTAGCCGCCGAAGAGCTTCGGCACCTCCTTTTCCCAGCCGAGCACGCGGATCGCGGCGCGGTTGAGCCACGCGCGATCGTAGAGGTGCATGATCATGCACGGCGTCTCGCCGGTCGCGGCGTTGATTTCGTCGAGCGTCGGATAGCGCTTCTCGGTGAACTGCGCCCAGGTCCAGCCGCCAATCACCTGCACCCAGTGCGGCGGCGGCGTGCGCCGCGCCTGCTCGCGCACCCGGCGCATGCCTTCGGCGAGCGAGGGCACGCCGTCCCAGCGCACTTCGTTCGTATACGTGAGGCCGCCGCGGATGAAGTGCGTATGCGCGTCGTTGAGGCCCGGAATCACGATGCGCCGCCCGGCGTCGATCACGCGCGTATTCGCGCCCTTGTATTTCTCGAGCTCGCCCGGATTGCCCACCGCGAGGATCTTGTCGCCGCGAATCGCGATCGCCTCGGCATTCGGCTGCTTCGAATCGAGCGTAGCGACACGTGCGTTGATGATGAGGGTGTCCGCCGCTTCGACCGGCATCAGCGTGCTGCACCCGGTAAGCGCTGCAAGACCGGCGCTTCCTTTCAGAAAGTCACGACGAGAGGCCATCCCCTACCTCCTTGTTCTCGGGCTTGAGCTCGATGCCGGAGGCCTTCGCCTGCATGAGGATCAGCGTGGAGAAGTCCTCTTCGGTCATGCCCTGCCCGATCATCTGCTGCAGCAAGTCGCGCGTAAGCGAAGTGAGCGGCATCGGCACCTCGAGGTTGCGCCCGGCGTCGAGGCCGAGGTCGAGGTCCTTGCGCAGCAGCTTCGGCGTGAATGTGACGTGGAAATCGAGATTGACGAGCGCCGGCGTCTTATAGCGGGTGAACATCGAGCCCATCACGCTCTTGTTCAGGAAATCGAGGAATGCGTGGCGCGGCATGCCCGCCTTCTGCGCGAGGATGGTGATCTCGCACAGGTTCTGGATTACTACGCCGAGCATCACGTTGTGGCAGATCTTGGCGATGCGCGCGAGCTCGCCCTCGCCGACGTAGCTCGAGCCGATGCCCATCATGTCGAGATAGGGCTTGGCCTTGTCGTACGCAGACCTGGGCCCGGAAACGACGAAAGTCAGCTTGCCGGCCTTGATGACTTTCGCATTGCCACTGACCGGTGCGGCGAGGTAGTCCACCCCCTTCGCCGCCAGCATCTTGCGAAGCTCCGCGGAGCCTTCGAGCGAAATCGAAGAGCACTCCACGACCATCTTCGGCTTGCCCCTGGTCAGCGCCTTGGCGATGACCTCCTTCACGTCGTCATAGGTGGATACCATGACGAACAGGATGTCCTTCGTGGACAGCTCCTCGAGCTGGTTCACGACCTTTGCGCCGTACTTCGTCAGCGGCTCGGCCTTGGCCTTGGTGCGGTTCCAGACCGCGAGATCGCAGCCGCCCTTTGCAAGGCGCTCGGCCATGGCGTAGCCCATGCGGCCGGTGCCGATCCAGCCGAGCCTAGTAGGGGTTTGCAATCGGAAGTTCCTCAGCGGGATAAAGGGAGATGATCTTTGCGCCCTGCGGCGTGAGGATGACTTCTTCCTCGATGCGCGCGGCGGAGATGCCATCGGTCGCGGGACAGTAGGTCTCCACGGCGAACACCATGCCGGCCTTGAGCTCGATCGGCTCGCGCAGGGAGTTCACGCGCGAGATCAGCGGCCGCTCGTGCAGTCCGAGGCCCAGGCCGTGGCAGAAGTTGAGGCCGAAGGCGTCCATCTCGCTCGCGAAGCCGATGTCCTTCGCTTCGGGCAACGCGCGTGCGATCTGGTCGCTCGACATGCCGGGCTTGAGCAGCGCGATCGCGTTGTCCATCCACTCACGCGCCTTCTTGTACGCCGTGCGCTGGGCGTTCGTCGCGCGGCCGACGTTGAAAGTGCGGTAGTAGCAGGTGCGATAGCCCATGAACGACTGGATGATGTCGAAGAAAGCCTGGTCGCCCGGGCGGATCAGCCGGTCGGTGAAATTGTGCGGATGCGGGCTGCAGCGCTCGCCCGAGATCGAGTTGATCGCCTCGACGCAGTCGGAGCCCATCTCGTAGAGCCGCTTGGTGGCGAGCGCCACGATCTGCGACTCCTGCACGCCGGGCTTGAGCGCCTCGGCGATGTCCTGGTAGACGCCGTCGACCATCGCCGCCGCCATGTTGAGCAGCGTGAGCTCGTCGATGTTCTTCACCTCGCGCGCTTCCAGCATGACCTGCTGGCCGTCGCGCACCTCGATGCCTTCCTTCTGCAGCGCGAACAGCATCGGCGGCTCGACCACGTCGACGCCGAGGGGCATCTTGGCGACGCCCTCCTCTTCCAGAATCGACTTTATTTCACGGGCCGCGTCACGAAACAGCGTCAGATCGGCCCCGGTCGCTCCGCGCAACCCGAGCAATCCGGCGCGGCAATGGTCGGTCTTCAGCCACGGCGCATAGAGCTTGTGGTGGCGCGCGGCGCTGCCGAAGTCCCAGATGTACGGCTCGCCGTTGCCGGTCAGGAGCGAATAGCGCGTGAGCTTGTCGCGCGCCCACTCGCCGATCACCGTGCTCGTGGTGTAGCGGATGTTGTGCTGGTCGAACGAAAGCAGCGCGCCGAGGCCCGAGTGCGCGAGCGCCGCGCGCGTGCGCGCGAGGCGATAGTCGTGCAGGCGGCGAAAATCGATGCGCTCCTCGAAATCCACCTGCGTGCGGCCGGGCGCTTGCAGCGGCCGGTCCCAGCGATGCTTCGGATCGACATCGTCCGGGCGCGCGCCGTCCTTCTTTTTCGCCATCCTGCCTCCTCGCGCGAACGATTCTATCTAGAATTATTCGGTGCTGGTGCCCCTCGCGAAGCTGGTTTCGTTCTGCGCGGCATGCCTGGAAAAGCTCGGCCTCGAGCCGGCGGACGCAAGACTGGTCGCCGAGACGCTGGTGGCGGCGAACCTGCGCGGCGTCGACAGCCACGGCGTGGTGCGGCTCCCACACTATGCGACGCGCTTGCGCAATGGGACGGTGAAAGCGCGGCCGAAGATCAGCGCGCGGCGCACCGGGGCGTCGACCGCCGTGGTGGAAGGCGACGCCGGAATGGGCCAGTTGGTGGCGGCCCGCGCGATGCAGGAAGCCATCGCTCTCGCGAGGGAAAGCGGGGTCGGCGCAGTCATTGCGCGAAACAGCTCGCACTGCGGCGCGTGCGCCTGGTTCGTCGAGATGGCGGTGCGCGAGGGCATGATCGGCGTCGCGCTCACGCACACCGACCCGATCATGGTGCCGCCGGGCATGAAGCGCATCTTCCTTGGCTCGAACCCCATCGCGTTCGGCGCTCCCGGTGCGCGTGAGCCCGTGATTATCGACATGTCGACCACGCACGTTGCCTGGGGCAAGGTGCTGGTCGCGCGCCAGGAAGGAAAATCGATTCCACCCGACTGGGGCGTGGACAAGGTCGGCAAGCCGACCACCGATCCTCAACAGGTGGTCGGCCTCGCGCCGACCGGCGGCCACAAGGGCTACGCGCTCGCCGCGATGGTCGAGATCCTGTGCGCCCAGCTCGCCGGCGTGCCCTTCGGCCTGCACGTCACCAAGATGTACGGCGAGCTGAACAAGCCGCGCAACCTCGGCCACTTCCTGCTCGCGCTCGACGTGGGGCGCTTCACCGACCCTGCGGCATTCCGCGCGCAGATTGCGGCGTTCATCGGCGAAGCCCATGACGAGGGCGGCCTCGCGCCGGGCGATCCCGAGCGCCTCAATGCCGAGCGACGCCGGCGCGAGGGCATCGAGCTCGGCTCCGCGCGGGAGGAGTTGAACAAGCTCGCGGACGAGCTGGAAGTCGCGAAGCTTTGAACCTGGTGTTCGACCTCGGCGGCGTGGTGCTGCGCTGGGACCCCGACGCCATCATTGCGGGCGTTTTTTCCGACCCGAAAATTCGCGCGAAAGTGAAACAGGGGGTCTTCGCCGACCCCGACTGGCTCGAGCTCGACCGCGGCACGCTCGACCGCGAGGACGCCATCAGGCGCGCAGCCAAGCGCACCGGTGTCGCCGAGTCCGAGATCCGCGAGCTCCTCTACAGCGTACCCGCGTCGCTCGTCGCCTTTCCCGACAGCGTGGACCTTCTTTATCGCCTGAAAGCGAAGGGCTTCCCGCTCTACTGCCTCTCGAACATGCATCTCGCGTCGCTGGAACATATTCAGCGCGCGCACCGCTTCTGGGAAGTATTTTCGGGAACGGTCTTCTCTTGCAGCCTGAACCTCTGCAAGCCCGAGCCGGCGATCTACGAGCACCTGCTGAGGGCCTTCGGGCTGAAGCCGAGCGAGACGCTGTTCATGGACGACGTGCAGGTCAATCTGGACGCGGCCGCGCGCGTCGGCCTGCGCACCATGCGCTTCGAGAACGCGACGCAGTGCGAGCGCGAGTTGCGTGCGCTCGGACTGATCTAGGGTGTTCAGCCTGCGGCAGGCGGCAGCCGCAGATGCCGATTTTGTCTACCGCGTCGTGGAAGCCACGATGCGGCATTACGTCAAACAGACGTGGGGATCGTTCAGCGAGGAGCTCGGGCGCAAGGGCATGGGTGAGCTGGTCGCGCCGGACCACATCGAGCTCGCCCAGCTCTTCATCCTGCCTTCCCACCAGAACCGGGGCATCGGCACGTCGATCCTGCGCTCGATCATGCAAGAGGCGAGGCAGGCGGGAAAGCCGGTCCGGCTTCGCCTGCTCGCCGTCAATCCGGCGCGCCGGCTGTATGAGCGCGAGGGCTTTCGCGTCTCCTCGACAACGCCGGAGCGCATTTACATGGAACTACCGGTCTAGTCGAGCTTCACCCCGAGCCGGCGGCCGATCCCGGCAACATGGCCTTCGGCGCGGCGATAATCCTGTCCATGGCAAACGATCTCGAAACCCTCGGAGAACTGAACGCCGGCTACATCCGCTCTGTCGCGCGCTCGGATGTAGGCTGGTTCGACGAACACCTGTCCGACGATTTCCTCAACAGCAACCCGGACGGCACGCTCGTGGATCGCGCCGGCTTCCTGGCCCAGATCGCGCGGCCGATCGCCGTGTCCGACTTGGGCTGCGAGGATGTACGCATCAGGATCGTCGGCGAAACGGCGATCATCCACGCGCGCACGGTGTACCGGAAACCCGGCGGCGAGCCCGCCGCCGGCCGCTACACGGACATCTGGCAGCGCCGGCAAGGCCGCTGGGTGTGCATCGCCGCGCACGTGACGCGCGGCTGAAACGCCGGATCAGCCGCGCGCGAGCGCGTCGATCTTCTCCGGCGAGAGCTTGAGCCTCGCCGCGGCGGCGCGGATTTCTTTCCAGGTCTCGTCGTCCACCGGGATGCCCTCGCGCTCGCGCTTCGCGCGGTACTCGCGTTCGGGCTCACCTGCGATGCGCACATGGTCGTGGCCCGGCGCAGCGCGGGAGGCGCGCAGCCAGGCGAGGAAGCTCTTCGCGTCCTTTGCGAAGGCATTCTCGGTGCCGAGGCGCTTGGGATCGATCACGATCGAAAGCATGCCGTTCAGCACCCGGCGCTGGGTCTTGTTGTCGTAGTCGGTAACGCCGCCGCCGGTCAGCGCTCCGCCCAGCAGCTCGCAGGCGACGGCAAGGCCGTAACCCTTGTGCTCGCCGAAGCAGCTCATCGCCCCGAGCGGCGCGATTACGCCCCAGCGCGGATCGTCGGTCGGGTTGCCCTGGTCGTCGATCAGCCAGCCGTGCGGGATCTTGGCGCGCTTGTTGTGCGCGACGCGCAGTTTGCCCTGCGCCACGGCGCTGGTCGCCATGTCCAGGAGGAACGGTTTCTCTCCGGGCAATGGGACACCGATGCACACCGGATTGGTGCCGAAGCGCCGGTCGGCGCCCGCGAACGGCGCAACCCGGGCAAACGACTGCACGTTCACGAAGTGCATGGAGACCAGGCCTTGCGCAACGGCCATTTCCGCCCAGTGACCGATGCGGCCGAGGTGGTGCGAGTTGCCCAGCGCGACGATCGCCGTGCCGTGCTGTTTCGCGCGCTCGATGGCCATTTCCGTCGCCTGCAGACCGATCGACTGGCCGTAGCCCGCGCAGCCATCGAGCGAGAGCAGCGCGCCGGCATCGAACTTCACCTCGACCTGCCGGTTCGGATGCAGCCCGCCCTCCTGCAGCGCCTCGACGTAGCGCGGCATCATGCCGATGCCGTGCGAGTCGTGGCCCACCAAGTTGGCGGTGACGAGGTTGGTTGCGACCAGCTTCGCTTCGCCGGGCTCGCTGCCTCCGGCAAGGGCGATTGCCTCAATCGCCCTTACAAGATTCCGTTCCTGAAAAATCATCAATCAGGCTTGATGTTTCCCTTGGAAACGACGCGCGTCCAGCGCTCGACCTCGGCCTTCATGAACGCGCCGAACTCCTCGGGCGAGCTCGCCACCACGTCGAAGCCGATCTGCTGCATGCGCGTCGATACGTCAGCCGAGCGCAGCGCTTTGACCATGGCGTCGTTCAGCTTCGCCACCACCTCGCGCGGCGTCTTCGCCGGCGCCGCGGCAGCCTGCCACGACGTGACGACAAGGTCGGCGTAGCCGGCTTCGGCTGCGTTCGGCACTTCGGGTAGCTGCGGATGCCGCGCCTTCGCGGTGACTGCGAGGGCCTTCATGCGGTTGCCCTTGATGTAGTTCGTCACCGCGCCCAGGTTCTGGAACGAGAAGTCCACCTGGTTGCCCATGATGTCGGTCTGGCAGGCGGCGCCGCCCTTGTAGGGCACGTGGACCGCGTCCGTGCCGGAGGCCTGCTTCAGCAGCTCGGCGGTCAGGTGATCGGACGATCCGGTGCCGCTCGAGCAGTAGGACAGCTTGCCGGGATTTTTCTTCATGTGGTCGACCAGCTCTTTCAGCGAGCTGGCGGCGAGCGTCGGCTTGGTGATGAGCACGTTCGGCGTGGTGACCGCGAGCGTGAGCGGCGCGAAGTCACGCACCGGGTCGTAGCGCAAATCCTTGAACAACGCAGAGTTGATCGAGAACACGCCGATCGAGCCGACCAGCACGGTGTAGCCGTCGGGGTCGGCCTTGGCCACGAATTCCGCGGCGATCGCGCCGTTCGCGCCGGGACGGTTCTCCACCACGCCGGGCTGCCCGAGGAGCTCCTGGAACTTGCCGGCGATCGCGCGGCCGACGATGTCGGACGAGCCGCCGGCGACGAAGGGAATGATCACCCGGATCGGCTTCGCCGGGAACGATTGCGCCGACGCCGAAGCGGCGCTGGCGAGCAAGACGAGGGAAGTAACGAGTCGGTTCATCGGCGAAGTCTACTTGATAGAATCCGCTTCTCCCATGTCGGCCCGCAAGAAGCCCGAAGAGCTGCGCTCGCACCGCTGGTTTGGCGTGGACGACATGCGTTCGTTTGGCCATCGCTCGCGCACCGCGCAGATGGGCTACGACCGCAGCGACTACGCCGGCAAGCCGGTGATCGCGATCATCAACACCTGGTCGGACATCAACACCTGTCACACGCACTTCAGGCAGCGCGCCGAAGAAGTGAAGCGCGGCGTCTGGCAGGCGGGCGGCTTCCCGGTCGAGATGCCGGCGATGGCGCTTGCCGAGGTGATGCAGAAGCCAACCACGATGATGTACCGCAACTTCCTCGCCATGGAGACCGAGGAGCTGCTGCGCTCCTATCCGGCGGACGGAGCGGTGCTGATGGGCGGCTGCGACAAGACCACGCCCGGCCTGGTGATGGGCGCGACCAGCATGAATCTGCCGACCATCTACCTGCCGGCGGGGCCGATGCTCTCGGGCCACTGGCGCGATGTCACGCTCGGATCGGGCTCGGACACGTGGAAGTACTGGGCGGAGCTAAGGGCCGGCAACATCACGCAAAAGGACTGGAAGGAAATCGAGGACGGCATCGCGCGCTCGCCCGGCACCTGCATGACGATGGGCACCGCCGCCACCATGATGTCGCTCGCGGAGGTGCTCGGACTCACGCTACCCGGCGCATCCTCAATCCCGGCGCCGGACTCCAACCACTCCAAGATGGCCACGCTGACCGGCAAGCGCATCGTTGAGATGGTGTGGGAGGACCTCAAACCCCGCGATTTCCTCACCGCCAAGTCGTTCGACAACGCCGCCGCCACGCTAATGGCGATGGGCGGCTCCACCAACGCCCTCATCCACCTCGTCGCCATGGCGGGACGCGCGGGCGCCAAGTTCCCGCTCGAGCGCTTCAACGAGTTCTCGGCGAAGGTGCCGCTGCTCGCCAACGTCAGGCCTTCCGGCGACAAGTACCTGATGGAGGACTTCTACTACGCGGGCGGCCTGCGAGCGTTACTCAACGAGTTGCGCGATCTGCTGAACCTCGGCTGCGGCACCGTCAACGGCCGGACTTTGGGCGAGAACCTGGAAGGCGCTCGCATCTACAACGAAGACGTCATCCGCAAGAGAGGCAACCCATTGAAGGCCTCGGGCGGCCTGGTGGTCCTGCGCGGCAATCTCGCGCCGAATGGCGCGGTGATCAAGGCGGCGGCGACGAAGATCCTCAAGCACACCGGCAAGGCCGTGGTGTTCGAGGACTACAACGACATGTCGGCGCGCATCGACCGCGACGACCTCGAGTGCGACGCGAATTCCGTGCTGGTGCTGCGCAACGCGGGACCGCTCGGCGGTCCGGGGATGCCCGAGTGGGGCATGCTGCCGGTGCCGAAGAAGCTGCTCAAGCAGGGCGTGCGCGACATGGTGCGCATCTCCGACGCGCGCATGAGCGGCACGAGCTACGGCTGCTGCGTGCTGCACGTCGCGCCGGAATCTTTCGTCGGCGGCCCGCTCGCGTTCGTGAAGAACGGCGACCTGATCGAGCTCGACGTCGATCAGCGGCAGCTGAATCTCAAGGTATCGCCGGAGGAAATGGAGCGCCGCAAGAGCGCCTGGAAGCCCCCGGCGCGGAAATACGAGCGCAGCTACGGCGCGATCTTCTCGCGCCACGTGAAGCAGGCCGACGAGGGCTGCGACTTCGATTTCCTCGAAGGCACCGCCCCCGTCGCCGAACCGGAAATCCACTGAGGAGGAGCGCATGACCCGGATCGCCCTGCTGGTCCTCGCGTTTTCAGCGACCAGCGTTTTTGCCCAGGCTTATCCCAGCAAGCCGATCCGCATCATCGTTCCGTATGCGGCGGGCGGCACTTCCGACATCCTCGCGCGCCAGATCGGCCCGGAGCTGAACAAGGCCTGGGGTCAGCCGGTGGTGGTCGAAAATCGCCCCGGCGCGAACGGCAACGTCGGCGCGGACATGGTCGCGAAAAGCGCGCCCGACGGCTACACCCTGCTCCTGACCGATCTCGGCGGCCTGGTGATCAGCGCGAGCGTCTACCCGAAGCTGCCATTCAACCCGGCGAAGGACTTCACCCCGGTGGTGATGGTGTCGTATTCGCCGCACGTGCTGGCGGTGAACCCGGACGTGGACGTGAAGAACGTGAAGGAGCTGGTCGCGCTCGCGAAGGCGTGGCCGGGCAAGCTCAACTTCGCGATCTCGGGCATCGGCGGCGCGCCGCAGCTCGCCGGCATCGAGTTCGCGCAGCGCATGGGCATCGACTGGACCTACATTCCGTACAAGGGCGGCGCGGACGCGATCACCGGCGTGGTCGGCAGGCAGGCGCACGTGCTGTTCAACGGCATGCTCGCCACTTGGCCGCACGTGACGGGCGGGCGGCTCCGCGCCATCGCAATCTCGAGCGCCAAGCGTGTCGCCGCCGCACCGGATACGCCGACAGTCGCCGAGCAGGGGCTCCCCGGCTTCGAGACCGGCTCCTATCAGGGGGTGGTCGGGCCGCTCGGCATTCCGCGCGAGACGGTGGCGAAGCTGAACTCGGAGCTGATCAAGGTTCTGAACACGGCGGAGATGAAAGACCGCTTCGCGAAGCAGGGAACCGAGGTGCGCACCGACACGCCGGACAGCCTCGGCAAGTGGATGGTTTCCGAGCAGGCGAAGTGGGCGAAGGTGGTGAAGGAGTCGGGCGCAAAGTTCGAATGAACCTTCCGGAGAACACCTTCAAGCGCGCCTTGCGCGCGGGCAAGCCGCAGATCGGCCTGTGGTCGAGCCTGTCGTCGAACTACACCGTCGAGGTGATCGCCGGCGCCGACTTCGACTGGATCCTGCTCGACAGCGAGCACTCGCCCGCCGACATCGAGAACCTGCTGACGCAGCTCCAGGCCGCGGCGCCGTACCCCACGCATCCGGTCGTGCGCATCCCGTGGAACGACATGGTGACGGTGAAGCGCGTGCTCGACATCGGCGCGCAGTCGCTGCTGGTGCCCTATGTTTCAACAAAAGAGGAGGCAAAAAACGCCGTGTCGTTCACCCGGTATCCGCCGACCGGGGTACGCGGGGTCGCCGGCACCACGCGAGCCACCCGCTTCGGCCGCGTGCCGGAGTACGCGAAGCGCGCGCACGAGGAAATCTGTCTGCTGGTGCAGGTCGAGACCCAGCCGGCGCTCGACAACATCGAGGCGATCTGCGCGATCGAGGGCGTGGATGGCGTGTTCATCGGCCCGGCCGACCTGCACGCCTCGCTCGGCCATACGGGCGAGATCGCCAACCCGAAGGTGAAGCCGCTGATCGACGACGCCATCCGGCGCATCCGCAAGGCGGGCAAGGCGCCGGGCATCCTGACGCCGAACGAGGCCGACGCGCGCCACTGGCTCGAGTGCGGCGCGCTGTTCGTCGCGGTCGGCGCCGACGTCGGCATCCTCGCGCGCGGCGCGGAAGCGCTCGCTGCAAGATTCAAGAAATCATGAAACCCGAGATCATCATCACCGCCAAGGGCCATGCCGGCACGATGGCCACCCTGCAGTCGGAGTTCAATGCCCATAACCTGTTTGATGCCTCTGAGAAAGGCCCCTTTCTCGAGAAGTGCGCTCCGCGCGTGCGCGGCCTCGCGACATTCGGCCCGATGGCGGTCGACGGCAAGCTGATGGACGCGCTGCCCAAGCTCGAGATCATCTCCAACTTCGGCGTCGGCGTGGACGCGATCAATCTCGACGACGCGAAGAAGCGCAAGATCATCGTCACCAACACGCCCGACGTACTGAACGAGTGCGTGGCGGACACCGCGCTCGCGCTGGTGCTGAACACGCTGCGTAAGCTGCCGCAGTCGGAGCAATACCTGCGCGGCGGCAACTGGGCTTCGCGCGGGCCCTACCCCCTCACCGCCTCGCTCGGCGGGAAAGTCCTCGGCGTGCTCGGCCTGGGGCGCATCGGCGAAGCGGTCGCCAAGCGCGCCATGGCCTGCGGCATGACGATCCGCTACCACAACCGCAACAAGAAGGACGTGCCCCATCCGTACGATCCCGATCCGGTCACGCTGGCGAAGAATTCGGACGTGCTGATGGTGGTGACGCCCGGCGGCCCGGAGACCAGCAAGCTCGTCAACGAGAAGGTGCTGCAGGCGCTCGGCCCGGACGGCTACTTGGTGAATATCGCGCGCGGGTCGGTCGTCGACGAGCCAGTGCTACTGCGCTACCTGAAGGAGAAGAAGATCGCAGGCGCGGGGCTCGATGTCTACGCCGACGAGCCGCGCGTGCCGCCCGAGTTCTTCACCCTGGACAACGCGGTGCTCTTCCCGCACGTCGCCAGCGCCACCGTCGAGACGCGCAAGGCGATGGGCGACCTGCAGATCGAGAACCTGCGGCGCCACTTCGCCGGCAAGCCGGTCCTCACGCGGGTCGTCTAGCTCGGATTGGTGTTAGCAGTCACTATCGAGGGCGGCGAGGTCCACTGACTGCGCCGGCGGCGCGTTAATATCCCCGGGTCTTTCTTGGAGGAGGAACTGATGCAGATTCGCGCCGTTCTCTTGGCGTTCGCGCTCGCAGTCCCCGCTGCCGTCCACGCTCAGGCCTGGCCGGCGAAACACATCCGGTACATCGTCAATTTCGCGCCCGGCGGCACGACCGACATCCTCGGCCGCATGGTGGCGGCCGGCCTGACGAACTCGCTCGGCCAGCCCGTGGTGGTGGAGAACAAGCCCGGCCAGGCCGGATCGATCGGCGCCGCCGAGTGCGCGCGCGCGGCGCCCGACGGCTACACCCTGTGCGGCGGCACGATCAGCTCGCACGCGATCAACGCCACGCTCTACCCCAAGCTGCCCTACGACCCGATCAAGGACTTCACGCCGATCACGCTGCTCGCCTCGCTGCCGAACATGCTGATCGTGCATCCCAGCCTGAACGTCGGCTCGGTGAAGGAGCTGGTCGCGCTGCTCAAGGCCAATCCTAACAAGTACAGCTTCGGCTCGGCGGGTAACGGCACCTCGCAGCACATCTCGGGCGAAATGTTCAAGATCATGACCAGCACCCAGATGCAGCACATCCCCTACAAGGGCAGCGGTCCCATGATCCCGGATTTGCTCGCGGGAACCATCCAGCTCAGCTTCGAGAACATCACCACCGCGTACCCGCAGGTCAAGGCGGGAAAGCTCAAAGCGCTCGCGGTGACCTCGGCGAAGCGCTCGTTCGTGGCGCCCGAGGTGCCGACGATGGCCGAGGCCGGGCTCGCCGGCTACGACATCAGTTCCTGGCAGGCGATGTACGCGCCGGCCGGCGTGCCGAAGGAAATCGTGTCGCGGCTGCATGCCGAGACGGTGAAGGTCCTGCGCGCACCCGATAACGCGAAGAAGCTGCAAGAGCTGGGCCTTGACGCCGGCGGCGTCGCGCCGGAGGAGCTGACCGCGCTCATGCGGGCCGAAATCCCGCGGTTGGGCAAGGTCGTGAAGGAGTCCGGCGCGAAGGTCGACTGAGAGGAGGGTGACATGAGGAGGATTCTCGTCGTTGCGCTTTGGGTACCGCTGCTCGCGTTCGCCCAGACCTTCCCAACGCGTCCCGTCAGCATCGTGGTGCCCTACCCGCCCGGCGGTCTGATCGACATCGTCGCGCGCGTGCTCGCGCCAGCCCTGAGCAAGGAGCTCGGGCAGCCGGTGCTGGTCGAGAACCGTTCTGGCGCTGGCGGCAACGTCGGCGCGGAGGCCGTCGCGCGCGCAAATCCGGACGGCTACACGGTGGTGATGGCGAACCCATCGTTCGGCATCAGCCCGCACATCTACGCCAAGCTCAACTACAACACGCTGAACGACTTCGCGTTCGTGGGCCTGTACGGCACGGTGCCCAACGTACTGGTCGTACATCCCTCGCTGCCCGCGAAGTCGGTGCCCGAGCTGATCAAGCACCTCAAGGCGAATCCCGGCAAGCTCAATTACGCCTCGCCCGGCTATGGCACCTCGCCGCAGATGTCGATGGAGCTCTTCAAGGGCATGACCGGCACGTTCATCGTGCACATTCCATTCCGCGGCAGCGGCCCGGCGCAGACCGCGATGCTGGCGAACGAGACCCAGCTCATGTTCGACAACCTGCCGCCGCAGGTGCCGCATATCAAGTCGGGCAAAGTGCGCGCGCTCGCGGTCACCAGCCGCACCCGCAGCAGGGCGATGCCCGATCTTCCGACGCTGGACGAGGTTGGCCTCAAGGGCTACGAGGTCACTGCGTGGTTCGGCCTCGCCGCCCCCGCGAAGACCCCGCGCGAGATCGTCAACCGCCTCAACCAGGCGCAGAACCGCGCCACTACCACGCCTGAAGTGCGCAACACGATGGAAGAGCGCGGCGCCGAACTCTTCCAGGGCACACCCGAGCAGTTCCAGGCGTACGTGAAGGCAGAAATCGACAAGTGGGGACCGGTCGTAAAGCGCGCCGGCGTGACCGCGGAGTAGTGACTCTCCTGTCGTGACGCCGACGCGCGACGTCGCCGGACCGCCAAACACGATTCCAGCGAATGCCGACAACATGACACCGCGCCCGGCGATAGCGCGCAGTTCTTCACATGAGCAAAATGGATTCCTGAAATGACGAAGGGCACAGCCGCTAGCTGTGCCCTCCG
>DASRIR010000151.1:0-27567 GCA_035649875.1 Burkholderiales bacterium
CGTTCGCGCGCATCAGCGCCGACGACGCCGCGAAGATCGAGCCCGCCTGTAAGCCGCACGACGCGCGCCTGAAGGCGACCGGCAAGGTGCCGGTGATCGGCTCGCTCTCTTTCCCGGACAAATGGAGCTCGTTCGTGCCGAGGAACGGCAAGCCCGAGCACCGCCCGGGGCCCTACACCGAGAGCACCCGCCAGGCCGGCGCGTTCTTCATCGTCGAAGCGAAGGACATGGCGGAGGCGAACCAAGTCGCCGCCAAGCACCCGGCCGCCAACTTCGGCGAGGAACTGGGCTTTGCGGTCGAGGTCCGACCCTGCGAACTTTACGAGGAGCTATCCCAATGAAGATCACTGTGGAAACCGTTGTCAGAGCCGACCTGAGCAAGGTCTGGAACGCCTGGAACAACCCCGAGGACATCCAGCAGTGGAACTCGGCCTCGGACGACTGGCATACGCCGCGCAGCACCGTCGACCTGCGCGAAGGCGGCAAGTTCGTGGCGCGCATGGAGTCGAAGGACGGAGCCGAGGGCTTCGACTTCGAAGGCACCTACACCCGGGTGGAGCCGCGCAAGCTGATCGAATACCGCATGAGCGACGGCCGCGAGTGCAAAGTCGAGTTCGCCGAGCGCACGGGCGGCGTCCTGGTGAAGGAGACCTTCGACGCGGAAACCATGAACACGCCGGAGCTCCAGCGCCAGGGCTGGCAATCGATCCTGGAGAGCTTCGCGCGACACGTCGAGAAATCTGCATAGGAGACTGCGATGAAATTCATGATCCTGGTCAAAGCCACGAAAGACAGCGAAGCCGGCAAGATGCCGAGCGAGGCGCTACTGAGCGAGATGATCGGCTTCCACGAGGAGATGGCCAAGGCGGGCGTGCTGGTCGACGGCGCCGGCCTGCGGGCGAGCGCCAAGGGCTGGCGCATCAAGTACGACCAGAGCGGCAAGCGCACCCTCGTCGACGGCCCGTTCACCGAAACCAAGGACCTGGTCGCCGGCTATACCGTGATCAACGTGAAGTCGCGCGAGGAGGCAATCGCCTGGACCAAGCGCTTCCCGAATCCGTCGATCGACGGCGGCGAGGCGGTGATCGAGGTGCGCCCGTTTTTCGAGCTCGACGACTTCGGCGACAGTCCCGCGGTCGAGAAAGCCCGCGAAATCGGGCTGCAGAGGTGAGCGCCATGGCGATCCAGCCCTACCTTTTCTTCGACGGCCGTACCGACGAGGCTCTCGAGTTCTACCGCAAGCATCTCGGCGCCGAGATCGGCATGGTGATGCGCTTCAAGGACAGCCCCGACGGCCCGCCGCCGGGATACGACGTGCCGCCGGACAAGGTCATGCACTCGGAGATGCGCATCAACGGCACGCTGGTCATGGCCTCCGACGGCATGCAGTGCGGCGGCAAGCCGAGCTTCAGCGGCTTCTCGCTTACCTACGAGGCGGTCGACGCGGCCGACGCGACGCGCCGCTACGACGCGCTCGTCTCCAGCGGCGGCCAGGTGCAAATGCCGCTCGGCGAGACCTTTTTCGCCAAGGCCTTCGGCGTCGTCTCCGACAAGTTCGGCGTGTCGTGGATGGTGATGGCCGGGACCAAACAGCCATGAAATATCTGCTGCTGGTGTACGGCGAAGAGCAGAAGATGCGCGAGGTCGACGACCTGCACTGCCTCGACTTCGACAAATCAATCCGCTCGAGCGGCCACTGCCTCGCGTCCGAGGCGCTGCAACCGGTCGCCACCGCCACGACTGTGCGAGTACGAAACGGCAAGCCCTCGGTGCACGACGGCCCGTTCGCCGAGACCAAGGAATGCCTCGCCGGCTTCTACATGATCGAGGCGCGCGACCTCAACGAGGCGATCCAGCTTGCCTCGAGGATTCCGCCGGCGCAGATCGGCTCGGTCGAGATCCGCCCAGTGCGCCCGATCCGCGAGGCGCCGAACGCCCATCGGAAGTGACATCGCAATCAGAACGACACGTCGGCGGCAGGTTTAGCGACTAAGGCGCGCCCCTCTGGTCGCTTAGACTCGGCGCATGGACGAAACTGCACTGCAACGCGCGCACACCCGCACCACCGAGATGATCGGCGAGGGCCGGACGCTGCGCGAGATTCTCAGCTACCTGGTGGGCGAGGCCGAGTCAATATCGGGAACCGACGCGGTCTGCTCCGTGCTCCTCCTGGACAAGGAAGGGCTGCTGCGCAACGGCGCCTCGCCCGGCCTGCCCGCGGATTACCTCGACGCCATCGACCGCCTCAAGCCCGACGCCGCGGTCGGCACCTGCGCCGCGGCGGCGGCGACCGGCAAGGTGGTGATCACGCCCGATCTGCTCTCCGACGCGGGCTGGAAGGAGCTGCGCCACCTGCCGCTCGCGCTTGGCCTGACGGCGGCGTGGAGCGTTCCGATCGTGGGCGCCGACGGCCGCGTGCTCGGCACGTTCGGCACCTACTTCCGCCAGGCCCGCAGGCCGCGCCCCGACGAGCGCAGCTTCGTCGAGGCGATGGCGCAGCTCGCGCGCACGGTGATCGAGGGCGCGGCGCAGGCGAGGCCCGCGCCGATCGCCTAGACGGTCTTGAGCGCGCTCTTGTAGCGTTTCGCGGCGACCTTCACCGCGCGCAGGTGGCGCTTGAGCGCAGCGGACATGCGCGCCATCTCCCTCCTTGCCTTGCGCTGGAACGCGGCGAGCTTGACCTTCGATTTCGCGAGCTTCGCCTTCGCCTTCATCGCGGTTTTCCGGCTCATCGGCACACCTCCCTTGTTGGAGGCCCCATTGTGCCCGAGACGATTACACTTGAGCGGATGAAGACGCGCGCATGCCTCTGGGCGTTGATCCTCTTCGCGTCGTGCGGCGCCACCCTCGCGCAGAACGACGCCGTGGTGGTCAAGGCGGTGCGCGAGCCGGTCGCGAAGTCCTATCGCAAGATGGTCGAGGGGATGGAGCTTTTCGAGCAAAGGCGCGACCTCGCGCCGAACGCGTCGCTGCGCTTCAAGCTCCTGCCGCGCCGACGTGGCACGCCGATGGACGACATCCAGCTGGAAGTCGCCGCCGACAGCCGCGCGATTCCGCTCCAGGTGGCCGCGGACCGCACGTTCGCCATCGAGCGCGACCGCGTGGCGCTGAGGGAAAACGCCAAGGTCATGCCCAACCGCAAGGCCGGCACGATGACCTGGCGCGCGGACGTGCGCACGCCCGGCCTGCCGCCGAACGTGCGCCGCCTCGGCGACCTGCGCCTCGAGTGCGAGGTCGGCATGAAGTCCGGCCTGATCTCGAACTACCCCGCTGGATTCTTCGGCTGGCTGGAGGAGCTCTTCAAGGGCCCCGAGTTCTGCCACCGCCCCGCGCCGCGCTACCTCTTCTTCGCCGAGCAGCCGCTCTTCAGCGTGACGCTGATCGACGGCGCGCGGCGCGAAGTCCTGCCGGTCGACATGCTGTACGCGGGTGCGACGCGCAACGCGAAGTGGAAACAGGACAAGCATTGCGACTGCCAGGTGATCTACGACCACACCTACTTCGTGCCGCTCGGCGACACGAGCTGGCCCGACGACACGCTGGTCTTGATCGAGTACATGGAGGGCTCGTGAGAGCCCTGCTCGTCTTTGCTACCGTGCTCGGCGGATGCGCGTTGCTGCAGCCGCCGTCGCCGAAGCCAGCCGCGCTGACGTCGCTCGGCGCAGGCGAGATTCACTCCGCGCCGGGCGCAGCCGAGGCGCTCGTAATCGGAAGCAGCACGAAGGCCGACGTCCGAGCGGCGCTCGGCGAAGGGTCTGTCGTGGACTTCACGAGCGGATATGAGGTGTGGGTATACCGGGAACGGTCACCCACACCATCCGCGGAGCTTGTGCTCCTCTTCGCGCCTTCGGGCGTACTTACGAAGACGCGAGTCCGCTAGCGCTATTTGCTGGTGCCGCTGGGGCTGCTGGGGCTGCTGCCGGCACCGGTGCCGCCGGAGCCCGACGGTGCGGTTTTCTTCTGCTGCTGGGTCGACGAGCTTCCCGCCGAACCGCTGGCCGAGCCGCTCGCGCTGCCCGACGGCGTGGTGGCGGTACCCGAAGTGCCGCCGCTACCCGCGGGGCGGCTGCCGTCTTTGTCGCAACCAGCCAACAGGGCGCCCGTCAGGGCGAGCGCAAACGCGATCGAGATGAATCGTTTCATGGTGTGTCGCTCCTTTCAGCCCGGAAAAGATGCAACAAACGCGCCGGGGTTTCCCCTACGGTGCCGCGGGATTAGGATGTCGCAGGCCATCGCGTAAACCAGAGGAGGAACCATGGGCAAGGGCTACATCGTCGTGACCTATCGAAAGATCAAGGACCAGGCGAAGTGGGAGGCGTACGCCAAGCTCGCGGTCCCGGCGGTGCAGAAATCGGGCGGCAGGTTCCTCGTGCGCGCGCTGCCCTCGCGCGTTCATGAGCTCGGGATGAAAGAGCGGGTGGTGATCGTCGAATTCGACAACGTCCACAAGGCAATGTCCGCGCACGACACTCCCGGCTACCAGGAAGCGCTCAGGGCGCTCGGCGACGGCGCCGAGCGGGACTTCCGCATCGTCGAGGGCGTGGGGTGACCCCTCGGTCGCCTCAGGTTCTCAGCCGGGAAACGCTGAACGCCCGGATCGCCCGCTGCAAGCCCTTGAGGCTCAGCTCGCCGACCGGCTCGGCTTCGACCAGCTCGGAGACCGCCGCGTGCACGCGCTGGCTGATCAGGATCTGGCCGCCCTGCGCTTCGGCGCACAGCCGCGCGGCGACGTTGGTCACCGTGCCGATCGCGCCGTAGTCCAGGCGCCCCTCGAAGCCGATCGCGCCGATCGTGGCGTAGCCCTGGGCGATGCCGATGCCGGCGTGGAGCTCGTAGCCGCTCTTGCGCCAGCGCACTGCCAGCTCCTCGATGCGAGCGCGCATCTCGAGGGTCATGCGCAGCGCGCGCTCCGCCGGGTTGGGCACCGGCACCGGATCGTTGAAGAAGATCATCATGCCGTCGCCGGTGAAGCGCTCGAGCGTGCCTTCGTGCGCGAGGACTGCTTCCCCCATGCGCGCGTGGTACTCGCGCAGCACCGCCATGACCTCCTCGGGCTCCACGGCCTCGGCGAACGCGGTAAAGCCACGCAGGTCGAGGAACACCACGGTGATCTCGCGCCGGTGCGACTGCAGCGGATCGCCGGCGCCGCCCTGCACGATGAGCTCGGCGAGCTGCGGCGAGAAAAATCGCTTCAGCCGCCCCATGCGCTCCAGCTCGGCGAGCTGCTGGCGCACGCGCTCCTCGAGCGTGGCGTTCCAGCGCTCGAGCTCGGCGGCCTGCTCCTGCACTGTGTCGTGCAGCTGCTTGATGCGCAGCATCGACTTGACGCGCGCCGAGAGCGACTGCGCGTCGAACGGCTTGGTGAGGTAGTCGTCGCCGCCGGCCTCCAGGCCGGCGATCACGTCCTTCGCGTCGGCGAGCGCGGTAACCATGATGATCGGCGTGAACTGCATCGCCGGGTCGCTCTTCAGCGCGCGGCACACCGCGATGCCGTCGAGCTTCGGCATCATGATGTCGAGCAGGATGAGATCGGGCCGCGTCGCGCGCGCCACGGCGAGCGCCTCTTCGCCGTCGCGCGCCATCACCACCTCGTAGCCGTCGCGCGAAAGCCGCGTTTCGAGCATGCGGACATTCGCCGGCGTATCGTCCGCGACCAGAATGCGGGGCGGGTTCCTCAACCGCGTGGAGTATACTCGCCGCGCTTCCAATGCGGCTCGATCGAACTGATCCGCTCGCGGCGTTTCTCCTGCGCACTCCGCTGGGAGCTCTGGTTCGCTGGGTCGCGGGCGTGCGCTCGTCGGTCCAGCGCAAGCTGCTCGCCGCATTCCTCGGCATCGCGCTCCTCGTCCTCGCCATGGGGGCGTTCAGCGTGTACACCATGCGCGGCATGTCGCGGCAAAGCGAGCTGCTCGACCAGGCGCACCAGCGCCTCGACTGGTCGCAGCAGATCCATCACTCGCTCGCCATGCAGATGCACCTCACCGCCATGGCGCTGCTGGTGCGCGACGAGAAGGCGCTCGGGTCGATCTTGCGCGAGAACAACCGCTTCAACGAGGCCCTCGCGCACCTCGAGTCGGCGGTGGAGGAGTCCGAGAAGCTCGTGATCCAGAAGATCCGCGCCGGGCAGGAGGAAGCGATGACGCTGGTCGCGGACATCGCGAATCTCGTGCGCGACGGCAAGATCGACGCGGCGACGCGGCTGCACGGCACCCGCGAGGATCCGCTCTACCGCTCGATCGACGCGCTGGTCGCCGAGGTGGTGCAGAAGGAGAATGCGCGCATGGTCGGCCTGCGCGACAGCCTGCGCTCCACCAACCAGCGCTCGCTCGTCGTCATCGGCAGCGCGGCGGCGGTCGCCGTGCTCCTCGCGCTCGCGGGCGGCTTCGTCATCTCTTGGGCGTTGATCCAGCCGGTGCACGCGGCGCACGGCTTCCTCAACGAGATCGCCGCGGGGCGCTTGGGCGGCTCGGTCACGGTGCAGAACCGCGACGAGTTCGGCGAGCTCGCGGCGCAGCTCACCGCCACCTCGCGCGAGCTTGCCCGGCTCGACGAAGACCAGCGGCGCGCCGCGCGCGAGCTCGGCGCGCTCAACGCCAGGCTCGAGCAGGCGAGCAAGGCGAAGTCGGAGTTCCTCGCCAACATGAGCCACGAGCTGCGCACGCCGCTGAACGCGATCCTCGGCTTCACCGAGATGCTCACCGACGGGCTTTACGGGGAGGTGCCGGCGGAGTTCGCCGAGCCGCTCGCCGACATCCAGACCAACGGCAAGCACCTCCTGCGCCTGATCAACGACGTGCTCGACCTTTCCAAGATCGAGGCCGGCCGCATGGAACTCGCGCTGTCCGAGTACTCGGCGAGCGACGTGGTGACGAGCGTGCGCGCTTCGCTGCGCTCCCTCGCCGAGGAGAAGGGCCTGCACTTCCGGGTCGTGGTCGACGACGGTCTGCCCGAGATCGTGTACGGCGATCCGAAGCGCGTCACCCAATGCCTGTTCAACCTCGCCGGCAACGCGCTCAAGTTCACCAAGCAGGGCGGCGTCACGATCCGCGCCGCGCGCGACGGCGACAGCGTGCGCTACAGCGTCACCGACACCGGCATCGGCATCCCCGAGGACCAGCTCGGCTCGGTGTTCGCCGAGTTCCGCCAGGTCGATTCCACCATCACGCGCGAGTTCGGCGGCACCGGCCTCGGCCTGAGCATCACCAAAAAGTTCGTCGAGATGCACGGCGGGCGCATCTGGGTCGAGAGCCGGCTGAACCAGGGCTCGACCTTCCACTTCACGATCCCCATCAAGGCGCGGGTGACGAGCACGGTATGAGCCAGAAGACCATCCTTTACGTCGAGGACAACGAGTTCAACCGCAAGATCGTGCGCCAGCTGCTGGCGAAGACGAAGTACAAGCTGCGCGAGGCGCACGACGGGGAAAGCGCGCTCAGGGACGCGCTCGAGGACCCGCCCGACCTGATCCTAATGGACGTCCAGCTGCCGAAGATGTCGGGCCTCGACGCGACGCGCCAGCTGCGCGCCGAGAAACGCACCGCCGCGATTCCCATCGTGGTCATCACGTCGTACGCCCTGAGCGGCGACGCGCAGAAGGCCAAGGACGCCGGGGCGACGGCGTATCTCGCCAAGCCCTACAGCCCGCGCGATCTGCTGGCCAAAATCCGGGAGCTGGTTCCCGAAGCTTGAACAAGGAGAAGCAATGGCACAGCTGACGCGCAGGATCGCGGCGCTCGCCGCCGCGGGGGCGTTCTCGCTACCCGCCGCGGCTGGCCAGGAGGAGCAGTTCACTCCCGAATTCAGCGCCGTGCGCTCGTCGTACGATGAGAAGCACACCCCGAAGCTCACGGCGCCGGACTCGGTGAAGCGCGGCCAGTGGTTCGAGGTGAGTGTGACCGTCGGCGCCGGCGGGGAGCATCCGTCGCTCTCCGAGCACCACGTGCGCTACATCGCGCTCTACAAGGACACCGCCGAGATCGCCCGCATCTACCTGCACCCGGTGTTCTCGGCGCCGCGGGTCACCTTCACCATCGCGCTCGACTCGAGCGGCGTGCTGCGAGCGCTCGCCGAGCCGACTCACTCGGCGGCCTGGGAGGCCTCCAAGAAGATCAAGGTCGCGCCTTAGGCGCGAGCGTCTTGACGTCGAAGTCGGCGGCGCCGCCCTGCGCCCCAACCGTCACCTCGCGCGTCGTCTGGCCTAGCGCCTCCTGCCACATGCGCACCCGGTACTTCCCTGGCGGCACGTTGGCGATGCGGTAGGCGCCGGCCGCGTCGGTCACCGCGTAGAACGGGTGCTCGGCCACCACCACCCAGCTCTTCATCCAGGAGTGAAGATCGCAGGTGATCGTCACCACCTCCGGCTTGCTGAAGGTGATGGGAATCGTGCGGTTGCGCGGCTGCGTGCGGTTGAACTCGGGGTTTTCCTTGCTTACGCTGTGCAGGTTGTGCAGCAGCCGGTCGCTGTTCAGGAAGTCGACCGTGCCGCCGACCGGCACCACGACCACGCGCGGCACGAACACGCACCCCTTCTGGTCCATCTCGACCTTGGCGGTCTCCGCCGGCCATTTCGCGCCGGCGCCCGGGTTCTCGATCCAGACCACCGCGTTCTGAACCCCGCGCTTCGCGCCTAGCACGAGGTCGTCCGGGTCCTTCTCCTTGCCGCAGATGTACTGGTCGATGGTGATCGGGACCTTCGGCCGCTCGGGAAGCGCGCCGCTGTAGAGCACGGTGCCGGTGAGATCGCCGCCCAGCGCCCACCCGCTCGCGGCCAGGCAGCCGGCGAAAAGAAAGCCCTTCGCCTTCATGCAGCCGCGAATATTACCCCAATGCCGCGCAGCGCCGGCAAGCACGCGAGCATCAACTACCGGATGGACGCGAGCCTGCCGTTTCTGTGCAAGGCAATCAAGCCCTAGCGTCTATGCCGGGTGCCGCATGGTGCCGTTCTTCGTGATCTCGATGCGATCGCCTACCCCCAAGCCCGTAGCCGGAGTGTCGAAGTACTGCGTCGAGCCGTCGTCCATCTTCGCGACGACACGGTTCGAGTTCGCAGGCTTGCCGCCGGCGGCGGCAGGAACAGCCTGGATCGATTCGATGCGGCCCATGCCGGGGCGCAGCGGCGTCGCTGAGGGAGCAATCACGACCATCCCCGCGGGGCTGGCCTGCGGCGGCACTACGACCGTCCCGCTGGGGATGACCACATTGGGCTGCTGCACCGGCGCTACGACCACGGGCGGGGCCGCAGTCGTGATGCCACTTTCGGTGGCGCATCCTGCGAGGACGGCGACCGCAATCGTGGAAAGAACGAAGGGAAGTCTATTCATTGGGTAATCTCCTGTAGGCCCATACGTTCTCACGCCATCACGCCCGGCACTGTGCGCTGACACTCATAGAAAGAAATCGAAGCCGCTCCGGGACTAAGCGCTCCAGCGCACAGTGCCGGGCGTCGTGGCATGAGATGGTGTCGCCATGATTGCCCGAGCTATGCCCAAAACCGGCCGCAGGCGCTGCAGGCTGCTGTACGTTGAAGACCACGCCGACAGCGTCGAGCTGGTGAAGACGCTGCTCGCGGGCAGCGAGGACCTGCTGCTACTGCACGCGGCGGATGCGAATCTCGGCATCAAGCTGGCGCGCACCCGGCGGCCGGAAGCGATCCTGATCAACGTCGATGTCGCGGGCACGAGCGCCCTCGAGTTCATGCAGGTCCTGCGCTCCGACCCGGGCACGGAAGCGACACCCATCCTGGCGCTCGGCGCCAACGCCGCGCCCGAGGCCATCGTCAAGGCGCTGGAGGCCGGCTTCTTCCAGGTCCTCACCAAGCCTCTGCAGGCCGGGCCGTTCATGGAAGCCCTCGCCTTCGCGCTGGAATTCACCGCCGTCGAGCGCTCCGAACAGAACCCGTTGATCTTGCGCTTCGGCCATCCCCGCACATCATTCAAGGAGTCCCGATGAAAATCCGTCCATTGCACGACCGCGTCATCGTCAAGCGTCTCGACGAGGAAAAGAAGACCGCCTCCGGCATCGTCATCCCCGACACCGCGGCGGAGAAGCCAGACCAGGGCGAAGTCACCGCGGTCGGCAAGGGAAAGCGGACCGACGAGGGGGAGCTGGTGCCCCTCGACGTCAAGGTCGGCGACCGCGTGCTGTTCGGCAAGTACTCCGGGCAGACCGTGCGGGTGAAGGGCGATGAGCTCCTCGTGATGCGCGAGGAAGACATCATGGGAATCGTCGAAGGACGACAATGACCACCAAGGACGTACGCTTCCACGAAGACGCAAGAACCAGGATGGTCCGCGGGCTGAACATCCTTGCCGACGCGGTGAAGATCACGCTCGGCCCGAGAGGCCGCAACGTGGTGCTCGATCGCTCCTATGGATCGCCGACCGTCACCAAGGACGGCGTCTCGGTCGCGAAGGAGATCGAGCTCAAGGACAAGTTCGAGAACATGGGCGCTCAGATGGTGAAAGAAGTCGCCTCCAAGACCTCCGATGTCGCCGGCGACGGCACCACCACCGCGACCGTGCTCGCCCAGGCGATCGTGCGCGAGGGCATGAAATACGTCGCCTCCGGCATGAACCCGATGGACCTCAAGCGCGGCATCGATCAGGCGGTCGTCATGGTGGTCGCGGAGCTGAAGGACATCTCGCGCCCCTGCGCCTCCTCCAAGGAAGTCGCGCAGATCGGGTCGATCTCCGCCAACCTCGACACCGAGGTCGGCAAGATCATCGCCGACGCAATGGAGAAGGTCGGCAAGGAAGGCGTGATCACCGTCGAGGACGGCAAGTCGCTGCAAAACGAGCTCGAGCTGGTCGAGGGCATGCAGTTCGACCGCGGCTACCTCTCGCCGTACTTCATCAACAACCCCGAGAAGCAGAGCGCGCTGCTCGAGGACGCCTATGTCCTGCTGTGCGATAAGAAAATCAGCTCGATCCGCGACATGCTGCCGCTGCTGGAGCAGGTGGCCAAGGCGGCCAAGCCGCTGCTGATCGTCGCCGAGGAAGTCGAGGGCGAGGCGCTCGCCACACTGGTGGTGAACAACATCCGCGGCATCCTCAAGACCCTTGCGGTCAAGGCGCCGGGATTCGGCGACCGCAGAAAGGCGATGCTCGACGACATCGCGGTGCTCACCGGCGCGACGGTGATCTCCGAAGAGCTCGGCCTGCAGCTCGAGAAGACCACGCTCAAGGACCTCGGCCGCGTCAAGAAGGTCGAGAGCACGAAGGAAAACACCACCCTCATCGACGGCGCCGGCGACAAGCAGCAGATCGAGGCCCGCATCAAGCAGATCCGCCTGCAGATCGACGAGGCGACCAGCGACTACGACAAGGAAAAGCTGCAGGAGCGCCTGGCGAAGCTCGCCGGCGGCGTGGCGCTGATCAAGGTCGGCGCCGCGACCGAGATCGAGATGAAGGAGAAGAAGGCCCGGGTCGAGGACGCGTTACATGCGACCCGCGCAGCAGTCGAGGAAGGCGTGGTGCCGGGCGGCGGCGTCGCCTACCTGCGCGCGCGTTCAAGGCTCAAGGATCTCAAGGGTGCCAACCGCGACCAGGACGGCGGCATCCAGATCGTGCTGCGCGCGCTGGAAGAGCCGCTGCGGCAGATCGTCGCCAACAGCGGCGCTGAGCCTTCCGTGGTCCTCAACAAGGTGGTCGAGGGCAAGGATAGCTTCGGCTACAACGCGCAGACCGCCGAGTTCGGCGATCTGGTGCAGCAAGGCGTCATCGATCCGACCAAGGTCGTGCGCTTCGCGCTGCAGAACGCGGCTTCGGTCGCGGGCCTGGTGCTCACCACCGCCGCGATGGTCGCGGATCGCGTCGAGGAAGATAAGGGCAGCGGCGGGCAAGGCGGCATGCCCGGAATG
Source organism: Burkholderiales bacterium (assembly GCA_035649875.1). GTDB lineage: Bacteria > Pseudomonadota > Gammaproteobacteria > Burkholderiales > SG8-39 > SCGC-AG-212-J23. Next base: position 11,858 of record DASRIR010000151.1, read on the forward strand.
GGCGGCATGGGCGGGATGGGCGGGATGGGAATGTAAATGCCCAAAGGGAGAGCAACGCAGCAACCGCGAGAAGAAGAAACCGAAGAAGCAACGCGTCCCCGTTCCGGTCGCCACCCGCATCCCCGGCCTGCCTTCGCGGGGGCGACGGCTTCAACCTTCCCTAGCAGGGCGCCGGTGGCGCCTCGGCGAGCTTCGGATCGATCGAGCGCAGCGCGTTCGGCCAGGTGAGCTTGTTGAAGTCGACCGGCTCGCTCGTGAGACCGGCGCCGCGCGCCCACTTGGAGAGGCTGCAGAAGTCGTCGTAGTAGACCTTGTCGAGCGCGATCGGCCGGATGTTGGTCTCCCACTGGTCGCGCGTCGCCTTCTCGCTCAGGCTGTAGGTCTTGGCCGCGAATGCCGCCACGGCCTTGAAATCGCTTTCGGCCTTGGCGCGTCCCTTGATGATGGCGCGCAGGAAGCGCGTCACCTTGTCGGCGCCGTCGGGCGTGTTCAGGAACTCGGGCCGCGCGCCCGCCACCAGGTAGCCCTGGACGTAGCCGGTTGCATCGGAGAGCTGGTGGGCGTCGTTCGGGCAGATCTCGAGCGTGCGCGAGCCGATCGGCTGCCAGATGAAGAACGCCGAGATGTCGCCCTTGCACAGCGCCGCCGGCAGGAGCTGCGTGTCGAGGTTCTTGATTGACACGGTCTTCGCATCTACCTTGTTCTTCGTCAGGTACTCGGAGATGAACCACGAGCCGGTCGAGCCCACGCGCGTGGCGATGGTCTTGCCGGCGAGGTCCTGCGGCTTGCGGATGTCCTTGCGCGCGATCACCACGTAGCCCTTCGCGTCGCGCTCGATCGCGGCGAAGGTCTGGTACTGGCCCGGGTTGTTGAAGAAGTACTGCACGCTCGGCAGGTCGCCGGTCATCACGATGTCGCCCTGGCCGGTGCGGAAGGTCTGGAATGCCGTCGTGCCCGACGGGAACACGCGGTACTCGACGTCCAGCCCCTGCTCCTTGAAGTAGCCGTACTCGAGCGCCATCCAGATGGCGTCGTTGTTCACCGAAGGCTGGCCGAACAGGACCACCTTCTTCAGCGCCTGGCCCTGGGCGGCCGACGCCAGGACGAGAAGCAACGCGGCAACGATGGATTTCATGAGCCCTCCTCTCAGGTCAACGCAATATACGACATGTAGCGCGAAAGCATCCGGTCGACCGCGATGCGGAACAGCCGGTCCGTGACAAATCCCAGCACGCAGATGGTCAGCAGGGCGACGAAGATTCGGTTGGTCTGCAGGAGCACGGAGGATTGCTGCAGCAGGAAGCCGATGCCCGAGTCGGCGGCCAGGATCTCGGCCGGGATGATGCTCATGAAGGACGAGGCCATCGCGATGCGCATGCCGGTGACGATGTAGGGCGCGGCCGACGGGATCACCACCAGCAGGAAAATTTGCAGCGGGCTCGCTCCCAGGCACTCGGCGGCGCGCTGGCGAATGATCGGCGCGCGCATCACCCCGGCGGTGGTGTTGATCAGCACGATGAAGAACGTGCCCCAGAAGATGAGGAAGTACTTCGACAGCTCGCCGATGCCGAACCAGATCACCGCGATCGGAATCATCGCGGTGGGCGACAGGTAGCGCAGCAGCTCGATGATCGGGTCGAGCAGCTCGTTGACCAGCTTGATCCTTCCCAGAATGACTCCGAGTGTGATTCCCGCGACACAGCCCGTAGTGAAGCCGACCGCGACGCGCGCGAGGCTGATGGCGACATGCTTGAAAATTTCGCCGTTCTCGACCATCGGCACCATGGTCTTGAACACCACGAGCGGCGGCGGAATCAGGAACGGATTGAACACCACGGTGGACAGGAGCTGCCACACCGCGAACGCGACGATGATCGAGCCTGCGAATAGCCCCGCCGCTCTCATCCGAGCAAGCCTTCAACCCGCTTGAAAACCCGGGCTGCATCCGGGTCCGCAAGATCGCGCGGCCGCGGCAGGCCGACCGGGATGACTTCGGTGATGCGCGAGCCCGGGCCGACCGACATGACGCAGATGCGGTCGGCCAGCGTCACCGCCTCTGCGATGTCGTGGGTCACGAAGACGACGGTCGTGCCGGTGCGCCGCCAGATGTCGAGCAGGAAGCCGTGCATGCGCCGGCGCGTGAGCGCGTCGAGCGCGCCGAACGGCTCGTCCATCAGCAGCGCCTTGGGCTCGACCGCGAGCGCGCGCGCGATCTGCAGCCGCTGGCGCATGCCGCCCGAGAGCTGCGCCGGAAACTTGGTGCGGTGCTCCTTCAGGCCGACCATCTCGAGATATTTGTCGATGATCGCCGGCCACTCCGCTTTGGGCACGTTGCGCACGCGCAGCGCGAAGCGCACGTTCTCCTCGGCCGTGAGCCACGGCAGCAGCGCCGCGCCAGCGTCCTGGAAGAACATCACCCGATCCTTGCCCGCGCCGCGCACCGGCGCGCCTTCGAAGTCCACCGTGCCGGCGCTCGCCTGGTCGAAGCCGGCAAGGATGTTGAGCAGTGTCGATTTGCCACACCCGGAAGGGCCGAGCAGGCACACGAACTCGCCCTGCGAGACTTCGAGGTCGATGCCGTCGAGCGCGAGGTAGGTGTGCGGACTTTCGCCGAAAGACTTCCTGACGTTTCGCACCGCGAGCACGGCGTCTCACCCCCCTCGTCGTATCCTAACGCATGGCCAACATCGAAATCCGCTCGGTCGAAAGCCTCGCCGGAACCGCCGTGCCGTACGCCTACGCGGTGAAAGCGGGGCCGTGGCTGTTCCTCACCGGGCACGAAGCGTTCGATTTCGCCGCCGGCCCCGCGCCGGAAGTCGAAGGGCCCGCGGGCTTTCCTTCTTTCGGCGCGCCGCGCCTGAAGCGCGAAGCCGAATACATATTGAAACGGATGCGCAAGACGCTGGCGGAGTTCGGCTCCGACTTCCGCAACAGCGTGCGCGTGGACCAGTACTACCCGGTGTTCGAAGCCGTGCGCGCGTACCAACTGGCGAGGCACGGCGAGTTCGGCGACTACATCCCACCCTCGACCTCGGTGCTGATGGAGCGCCTGTTCAAGGCGAACTCCCACATCTCGATGTCGATGATCGCGGTGGTGCCGGGCAAGGACTACGAGATCGGCAAGCTCTATCCCAAGGAAGTGCCGGTGCCGGTGGGCTCGTTTTTCGTCCCGGCGATCACCTGCAATGACTTCGTGTTCGTCGCCGGGCAGATGGCGAGCGACGAAAACGCGCTCGATCCGAGCGTGCGGCTGCCGAAGGAGCTGCGCAACTGGGGCGGCCCGAACGCCGTGCGCCGCCAGACCGAGTTCATCATCAAGCAGCGCCTCGAGCCCGCGCTCAAGGCCGGCGGCTCTTCGTGGCAGCACGCCCTCAAGGCGCAGATCTACGTGCCGACCGCGGCCGACATTCCCGACGCGCTCGACGTCTGGCGGCAGCACGTCGGCTCGCACCCCTGCGCGCTCACCGCAGTGTCCACCAAGGGCTTCGGCTTCGTCGACGGCATCGTGGAGATCAACCTCCTCGCCCTGCGCGACGGCGCCAAGCGCAAGAAAGAAGTGCTAAAGGTCGACCTGCCCGCGATGTCGATGTACGGCGCCGTGGTGCGCGCGGGCGAGCTGGTCTTCCCTTCGGGTCTGATGCCGGTCGGTTTTCCCGCTTCGGATCCTCTCGACGGCCTCGCGCACGCCTCGCAGGTCCAGGCGCTCGCCGTCCTCGGCTTTGCCGACAAGATCTGCCGCGCCGCCGGCACCTCGCTCGCCAACATCGTGCGCGCGCAGTGGTTCATGGCCGACGCGACAAAATTCGCCGGCGTAGCGCTCGCCTGGACGGGCCGTCAGGGCAAGCAGCCCCACCCGTTCGTCTGCGTCCAGGTTCCGGCGCCGCTGCCCGCTCCCGGCGCAGCGCTCACCGCCGACTTCTGGATCTACGCCCCATAGCGTCTATGCCGGGTGCCGCAGGGTGCCGTTGGTCGTGATCTCGATGCGGTCGCCCACCGTCAAATTCGGGACCTGCGTGTCGAACTGCTGCACCGAGCCGTCGTCCATGCGCATGGCGATACGCCGGGTCGGGGTCGACGCGCCGGCGCCGGCAGCGGCGCTCGGAACGGCCAGAATCGACTCGATGCGTCCGTATCCGGCACGCAGTGGGACAGCCGCGGGAGCGACGACCGCGGGGGCAACGACCGCGGGGGCAACGGCAACCGTCCCCGCAGTACTGGGACTGGGCTGCGGCACCAACACGACGACCGGCGCGGGCGCCGGTGCAGTCTTCGGTTCGGCGGCGCATCCGGCAAGGACGGCGACCGCGATCGCGGGAAGAACAAAAGGAAGTCGGGTCATTGGGTTATCTCCTGTAGAGCCCTACGTTCTCACTCAACGACGCCCGGCACAGTGCGCTGACACTCATTAGGAGAAATTGAAGTCGCTCCAGGACTAAGCGCTCCAGCGCACAGAGCCAGCCGCCGCGGCATGAGATGGTGTACTGCTGTAAATGGCCAAAGGACAGCAACGCAGCAACCGAGAGAAGAAGAAACCGAAGAAGCAACGCGTCCCTGTTCCGGTGGCCCCCCGCATCCCCGGCCTTCCGTACCATCCTTGGACGAAGTGACATTCTGCGAGCCGGCGGTCATGCGGCCTTGCGGTCCCCTCGCTCCGGCCTGAGCTCCACCTTCACCCAGCCCGACTCGCGCCGGTCGAACGCCTTGTAGGCCTCGATCGCGTCCGCGAGCGGCTCGGTCTGCGTGAGGATCTCCGCCGGATTGAGCACCCCGCTCTCGACCAGGTCCACGAGGTACGGGATGTACTTGCGGTGCGGCGTGTTGCCCGCCTTGACGGTAAGGTTCTTGTCCATCGCGTCGCCGATCGGGAACAGCCGCCCCTCGGGATAGAGGCCGACGATCGAGAGCGTGCCCGCCTTGGCGAGGCTCTTCACCGCCCACTGGAGCACCTGCGACGGCGCGTCGCCCGCGCGCCACTGCGTTCCGTGCAGGTTCGCCTCGGGCTCGAGCTCCTTCAGCTCCTTGCGGAAATCGGCGCGCTGCTTCTTCGCTTCCTTCGCCGCCGGTCCGCTGCTCGGCGCCATCGCGTCGAGGCCCACCGCGTCGATCGCGCGGTCCGGGCCGATGCCGCCGGTCATGCGCATCAGCACCTCGACCGGATCCTCGCGGTTGAAGTCGATCGCTTCCGCGCCCTGGTCGCGCGCCATCTCAAGGCGCGACGCCACGCAATCCACTGCGAAGACGCGCCCCGCGCCCTTCAGCTTCGCGCTCGCGATGGCGAACTGCCCCACCGGCCCGCAGCCGAAGACGACCACCGTGTCGCCCGGCTTGATCTCCGCCAGGTCGGCGCCGAAGTACGACGTCGGAAAAATATCGGAAATGAGAATCGCCTGGTCGTCGTCCACCGCGTCGGGCAACTTCACCAGGTTCGCCGCCGCGTACGCGATGCGCGCGTACTCTGCCTGCAACCCCTCGAAGCCGGGCATGCCGCCGCCGTAGTACGCGGTCCCGGCCCTCGGGCCTTCCGGGTTCGCCACGTCGCACTGCGACTGGTACCCGGCGCGGCAGTAGGAGCAGTAGCCACAGCAGATCGTCGACGGCACCACAACGCGGTCGCCGACCTTGAAATTGCGCACGTCCTTGCCGATCTCCTCGATCACGCCCACCGCCTCGTGCCCGAGGATCGCGCCCGGCTCAAGCCCCGACAGCGTCCCGCGGATGAAATGCAGGTCCGTCCCGCAGATGGCGCTCGCCGTGATGCGCATCAGGGCGTCGGTCGGCTCCTTGATCTTCGGGTCGCGCACCGTCTCGAGGCGGATATCCCCGATTCCGTGGAAAACGACCGCTTTCATGGCATCTCCTTTGAAAGCCAGAACGCCGCAATCGCCGTGCCTTGTCGGGCCTGGCCCGACATTTTTCGGGCGGGCCGGCACGTACACTCGAGTTCCCGAACGCAGGTCCCCGGCCATGGTGGTGGCATGCGCCGCCGCTGACAGACACAACGATGACTACGACAACCACGCATGAAAAGCTGGGTACCGGCGTGCCCGGCCTCGATGGCATTCTTGGCGGCGGCCTGCCGCGCAACTGTCTTTACCTCATCGAAGGCAATCCCGGCGTCGGCAAGACCACGCTCGCGCTGCAGTTCCTGCTCGAGGGACGCGCCCAGGGCGAGCGCGGGCTCTACGTCACGCTGTCGGAGACCAAGGCCGAGCTCGAGGCGGTGGCCCGCTCGCACCGCTGGAGCCTCGACGGCATCACGGTGATCGAGCTCTCCGCGATCGAGCGCGCCATCGGCGGCAAGGGGGCGAGCACGCTGTTCCATTCCGCCGAGGTCGAGTTCGCGCAGCTCGCCAAGCTGCTGCTCGAGGAGACGCGGCGCAGCCGGCCGGCGCGCGTCGTGCTCGACTCGCTTTCCGAGATGCGGCTCCTCGCGCAGAGCGCGCTGCGCTACCGCCGCGAGATCCTCTCGTTCAAGCAGCAGTTCGCCGAGCTTGGCTGCACAGTGCTGCTGCTCGACGACCGCACCTCGTCGGGCACCGACGTGCAGGTGCACAGCATCGTGCACGGCGCGCTGTCGCTCGACGCCGCGCCGCTCAAGTACGGCATCTTCCGCCGCACGCTGGTGGCCACCAAGATCCGCGGCGTGCGTTTCCGCGAGGGTAGCCACGACTACATCATCGAGACCGGCGGCTTGCGCGTATTCCCGCGCCTGATCGCGGCCGAGCACCACACCCCTTTCAAGAAGACCTTGGCGCAGAGCGGCAACAAGCAGCTCGACGCGCTCCTCGGCGGCGGCCTGCACTACGGCACGAGCAATCTGCTGATCGGCCCCGCGGGCAGCGGCAAGTCCACCATCGCGAGTGTCTTCGCGCACGCGGCGGCGAAGCGCGGGGAGCAGGTCGACTACTACGTGTTCGACGAGACGGTCACCACCCTGTGCGAGCGCGCGGCGGACATGGGTCTCGATCTCACGCCGTTCATGCAGTCCGGGCGGCTACGCATCCGGCAGATGGACCCCGCCCAGATCTCGCCCGGCGAGCTCACGTTCCGCATCCAGCGCGCGGTGGAGGACGACGACAGCCGAGTGGTGGTGCTGGACAGCCTGAACGGCTACGTGACCGCGATGCCGCACGAGGAATTCCTGCACCTGCACCTGCACGAGCTGCTGACCTACCTCAACCAGCAGGGCGTGATGACGCTGATGGTGCTCGCGCAGCACGGCCTGATCGGCAGCATGGGTACGCCGATCGACGTGAGCTACCTCGCCGACAGCGTGATCATCACGCGCTTCTTCGAGGCGCTCGGCACCATCCGCAAGGCGATCTCGATCATCAAGAAGCGCAGCGGCACGCACGAGGGCGCGGTGCGCGAGCTCTCCCTGTCGCAGGGCGGCGTGAGCGTCGGGCCGCCGCTCGCCGACTTCCAGGGCGTGCTCACGGGCGTGCCCGCCTACCTCGGCGGCGGCCGGGGCGGCGCGCTGCGCGGGTGAGCGCCTCGGCGCCGGCGCCGCCGGCGGCGGGCGTGGTGTCGCCCCACGAGGCCGACGCGCGGCTAGCCGTCGACTTCCTGCGCGACCACGGCATCCGGGCGCTCGTTTTCGAGTCGCTCACCGAGCTGGCCCTGGGGCTCGACACGCGCATCGGCTGCGCGGTGCTTACGGAGGAGTCGCTCGTCGCCGCGGAGATCCCGGCGCTGCGCGAGGCGATCGCGCGCCTACCGGCCTGGGCCGACCTGCCGCTCATCTTCATCGCGCGCGAGGTGTCGCCCCTCGTGCTGCTCGGCGCCAGCGCCTTCCCCGACTCGGGCAACGTGACCCTGCTCGAGCGGCCGCTCAACCCGCACACGCTGGTGTCGGCGGTCCAGGTCGCGCTGCGCGCCACCGCGCGACAGCGCGAGGTCGGCGAGCTGCTCACCGAGCGCGAGAGCGCCTTGCGGCTGCGCGACGAGTTCATCGCGATGCTCGCGCACGAGCTGCGCAACCCGCTCGCCCCGATGCGCAACGCGCTCTACCTGCTGCGCGCGCAGGGCACCGCGGATCCGACGATCCAGCAGAGCTCGGCCATCCTCGAGCGCCAGATCGGCCACATCGTGCGCATCGTCGATGACCTGATGGACGTGGCGCGCCTCGAGCGCGGCAAGGTCACGCTGCAGAGGCGCCGCGTCGACCTCAACCGCGTCGTCTCCTCCGCGGTCGACAGCTGCCTGCCCGCCGCGCAGCCGCGCGGCCACAAGGTCAGCGTGCGGTTGAACGCCGATGCTTTGCCCGTGGACGCGGACGCCGTGCGCGTCGAGCAAATCGTCTGCAACCTCGTGCACAACGCCATCAAGTTCACGCCCGCGCCCGGCGAGATCGTCGTCGAGACCACCTCGATCGGCGGCGAGGCAGTGGTCTCGGTTCAGGACCCGGGCGTCGGCTTCGAGCCGCAGGCCGCGGAAAAGCTGTTCGCGCCGTTCCTCCAGGTGAATCCGACCCTCGAGCGCAGCGCCGGGGGCCTCGGCATCGGGCTCACCATCGTGCGCCGCCTGGTCGAGCTCCACGGCGGCTCGGTCGTGGGCTCGAGCCCCGGCTCTGCGAAAGGGGCGCGCTTCGTCGTGCGCCTGCCGCTCGCCGCGGGCCTTGCCGAGCCCGAGCCCGCGCAGCGGCCGGTGCTACACGGCAAGCGCCAGCGCGTCGTGGTGATCGAGGACAACGACGACATCCGCGAAAGCCTGACGTCGATCCTCCAGTACTGGGGCCACGAGGTGACCGCCGAGGCCGACGGCCACGCTGGCCTCGCGCGGGTGCTGGCGACCAAGCCGGACATCGCCCTGGTCGACCTCGGCCTTCCCGGCCTGAACGGCTACGACGTGGCTCGCCGCATCCGCGCCGCCGTCCCGAACGGCGCGATGCGCCTCATCGCCATCACCGGCTACGGCCAGCCCGCCGACCGCGAGCGCGCCGCCGAAGCCGGCTTCGACGCCCACTTGCTCAAGCCGGTTGCCCCGGAAGCCCTCGCGCGGGAGCTGCAGGGCTAGGAGGCTCGGTCCGATTGCGCCAGGGGCGCCGGGCACCGACCGAGGTCGCCGACGATCGGGTCGTCCGAGGCTGGCGCGAGCCCCGCAAGCACAGCGGCGCCGAGCGCCAGCACGAGCATGAGTACTGCGATACGCGCGTTCATTACGCCGCCTTTCTGGCCGGAACCGGGATGCGGGCCTTGTTCGCCGCGAGCCACTGGTCGAAGCTCTGCAGCGCCGGGTTGAGCTGGCGCGAGAACTCGACGCCGCGCGGGCGGCGGAAGTCTTCGTTGAAGTCGCGCTTGAACTGGAACATGTTGCCCAGGTCGTCGGCGCCCGGGAAGCCGAGCTTGCGGTAGGCCTCGGGCGAGAGTGCGTTGTGCACGACCTCTTCGCCGATTGCGCGGCCGAGGGCGGCCGCCATCTGCGCACCGCTGAGGTGCTCGCCCGCGATGCCGACGGTCTTGCCGATGAGCTCGGCGCCGCGCTTGAAGATGCCGTAGGCGCAGCGGCCGATGTCCTCGGCGGCGATGCCGGGAAGCGCGCGATCGCCCATCGGCAGCGCGAACGCCAGCCGGCCGTCCGCGCCGCGCACCGGCCCCATGCCGAAGTGGATCAGGTTGTCCCAGTAGAACGAGGTGAGCAGGAACGTGGTCGGCACGCCGAGGTCGGTGAACACGTGGTCGATCTCGCCCTTGCCGTCGAAATGCGGCACCTTGTACTTGCCGCCGAGCGTCGGCATGCGCGAGTCGGAGACCGGCACCCACTTGCGCGTGTCCTCGAGCGTCGACCACACCACGTGCTTGAGCCCCGCGGCGCGCGCGGCGGCCGCCATGATGCGCGCCTCCTTCTGCTCGCGCTCCGGCGAGAAGTGATCCCAGAAGAACGTGACGCAGTAAGCGCCGTAGGCGCCGGCGAAGGCGCGGCGCATGCTCGCTTCGTCGTCCACGTCCGCCGCAACGACTTCGGCGCCGAGCGCGGCGAGCGCGCGTGCCTTGGGTGTGTCGACGTCGCGCGTCAAAGCGCGCACCGCGAAGCCGCCCTGCGGGTCGGCGAGGATGGCGCGCACCAGCCCGCCGCCTTGGGCGCCGGTGGCGCCCAGTACTGCGATGACTTTCCTTTCCATTTCTCTCTCCTTTCGGTTTGGTTGGAGTTGAAGCTGGGAGCGCACTCTATTAGCCACTCCCGACCAAATAAAGCCATTTGCCGTGAATTGATTGTTCAATCAGAATTAACAATCCGCCCATGGACCAGCTCTTCTGCATGCGGGTCTTCGTACGGGTCGTCGAGCTCGGCTCCTTCGCTCGCGCGTCCGAGGACCTGGACGTGGCGCGGCCGACCACCACCATGGCGGTAGGGCGTCTCGAGGAGCGGCTGGGCGTGCGGCTCCTCCAGCGCACGACGCGCCGCTTGAGCCTCACCGAGGACGGGCGCTCGTTTTACGAGGGCTGCGTACGCATCCTCGGCGACCTGGCGGAGACCGAGGAATCGCTGTCGAAGGCGCGCGCGTTGCCGCGCGGCCGCCTGCGCGTCGGCACGCCGCACTCCTTCGTGCACCTCGCCTTCATGCCCAACCTGCCGCGCTTCCTGGAACGCTATCCCCAGCTCGAGGTCGAGGTGTTCATGTCCGACCGGGCGGTCGACCTGATCGCGGAAGGCCTCGACTGCGCGTTGCGCGCGGTCGTGGTTCCGGGCGACTCGACGCTCGTCGCGCGTACGCTTGCGAAAGTGAACTGGCTGACCTGCGCATCGCCCGCCTATCTCGAGAAGCACGGCAGTCCGCGCTCGATCGCCGAGCTCGAGCGCCACAACTGCGTGCGCTTCATTTCCCAGTCCACCGGGCGCAGCGCCGACTGGCACTTCGCGAGGGGCGACGAGCAGATCAGCTTCGCGCCGCGCGGCACGTTCGGCGTGAGCTCGCTCGAGGGCGCGATGGCCGCCGCGGTCGGCGGCATCGGCATCGCGCAGGTGCCCGACGTGCTCGGGATGCCGCTGCTGACCTCCGGCGCGCTGCGGCCTCTTCTCCTCGACGTGGTGGCGCCCGCGCCGCCGCTACAGGTCGTCTACCCTAGTAACCGCTACCTGTCCGCCAAGGTGCGCGCGCTCGCCGACTTCGCCGGCGAAATCTTCCGGCGCGAAGGCTGGTGGGACGACGTCGTCGCCCTGAGCTCGGGCCGAGCGCGCTGACGATGCGCCGCCGCTCGCTTCTCATGCTGCCCGCGCTCCTGCTGGCGTTTCCGGCGCTGCCCGCGCCGGATGTTCCCACCGAGGCGCCCGGCCGCGTCGCGCGGCTGCGCCTCGGAAGCGCCGGCCCGGCACCACAGGCCACGCTCGACGGCCGGCGCCTGATGGTGAGGCGCGAGCGCAGCGAATGGGTCGCGCTTGCCGGCATTCCGTTGAGCGCGAAAGCGGGCACGAAGCTGAAGGTCGATGTCCACTATGGCAACGGCCAGCGCGAGGTCCATCCGGTCGCGGTCATCGCCAAGAAATACGCGACGCAGCATCTCACTGTTGCGCCCGATCAGGCCGAGCTGCCGCCCGAGCAGGTGGCGCTCTATCAGCGGCAGCGCGAGCACCTGGCGCAAGTGCTGCGCACCTTCAGCGAAGCGGGCCCGGCCAACCTCGGCCTGCTGCAACCCGTGGAGGGCCGGCGCTCCGGCACCTTCGGCCTGCGCCGCGTGATCAACGGCAACGCGCGCAGCCCGCACAACGGGATGGACATCGCCGCGCCGATCGGCACGCCGGTGGCGGCGGCCATTGCCGGGCGCGTCATCGACGCAGGCGACTATCTGTTCCTCGGGAACACGCTCATCCTCGACCACGGGCAAGGACTGCTCACGCTCTATGCTCACCTCAATGCCATCCATGCGGCGCCCGGCGAAAGCGTCGCGGCAGGCGCGACGATCGGTGAGGTCGGCATGACCGGCCGCGTCACCGGCCCGCACCTTCACTTCTCGGTCTACCTCAACGCGGTGGCCGTCGACCCGGCGATTTTTCTGAGCCGCCGTGGCCCTTAAGCGATATCACGGCGACCCGGGCGAGATCGTCGTCCTCGAGCACGTCTCCGCGATCCTCAAGGACAATCCGCTCGGCGACCCGCACGTAAGGAAGCTCGCCGTCTGGCTGCCGCCCGGCTACGACGCCACCGGCAAACGCCGCTTCTCCGTCCTCTACGACCTCGTCGGCTTCACCGGCTCGGGTCTCTCGCACATCGGCTGGAAGCCCTTCGGCGACAACGTCCCCGAGCGCGCCGCGCGCCTGATGCGCGCGGACAAGATGGGCCCGGCGATCATCGTCTTCCCCGACTGCTTCACCTCGCTCGGCGGCAACCAGTACGTGAACTCCACGGCGATCGGCGCCTATGCCGACTACCTGACGCGCGAGATCATCCCCTTTGTCGACCGCGAATTCCGCACCCTCGCCTCGCGCGAGCACCGCGGCTGTTTCGGCAAGTCCTCGGGCGGCTACGGCGCGATCTTGCACGGCATGAAGTACGCGAAGTACTGGGGCGCGATCGCTAACCACTCCGGAGACGCGTATTTCGATTTCGTCTATTGGCACGACTGGCCCAACACCCTGAACGAGCTCGCGCGGCACCGCCGCCCGAAGCGCAAGCCCGGGCGCTACGACGCGCTGAAATACAAGCGTCTCTCCGATGGCAAGGACGATGGCCGCATCGCCCGCTTCTTGCAGAGCGTTTGGCGCAAGGAAAAGCTTTCGACGGCGGAGGGCCACGCCATCATGAACCTCTGCATGGCCGCGACCTACGATGCCGATCCGCGCGCGCCGCTCGGCTTCCGCGTGCCCTTCAACCTCGAGACCGGCGAGGCCCTGCCCGCGCGCTGGCGCGCATGGCGGCGGCACGACCCGATCAACCTGGTGTCGCGGTACGCGAGAAACCTCAAAACCCTGCGCGGCATATACATCGACTGCGGCTGGCGCGACCAGTACCACATCCACTTCGGCTCTCGCCTCCTTTCCGCCCGCCTCGCCGCCGCGCGCGTGCACCACACCTACGAAGAGTTCGACGACAACCACTCCGACATCGACTACCGGATGGACTCGAGCCTTCCCTTTCTCTACCGGGCGCTCAGGTAGCGCCCGCCTGCCCGGTAGAATCGGCCCATGCCCTCCACCTACAACGGCGGCTGCCTCTGCGGCGCCATTCGCTACACCATCGACGCACCGATTACCGGCCTGCGCGCCTGCCACTGCATCAACTGTCAGAAGCACACCGGCAGCGGCGGCAGCGTTAACGCCGTCGTGCCGACCGACAAGTTCAGGATCACCAAGGGCGCGACGCGCAAGTACGACGACTCGGCCACGCGCAGTGGCCGCACCCTGAGCCGGCACTTCTGCGAGAACTGCGGCTCACCCATCTACAGCCAACGCAACCCGAACCCCGGCTTCGTGGTCGTGCGCGCCGGCACCCTCGACGACAAGAGCGGCCTCAAGATCCTGGGCAACATCTGGACCTCCACCGCCGCCGCGTGGTCGCACATCGACCCGTCGACCGAGTGCCACCCTGAGAACCTTCCGCCGCCTCCGCCCAAGCCCGCATGAAAACCCTACGCCTTGCAGCGAGCGTTCTACTCCTCTGCGCGGCCGGCCTCGCCGGCGCGCAAACCTATCCGACGAAGCCGATCCAGTTCATCGTTCCCTTCCCGCCGGGCGGCGGCAACGACACCGTGGCGCGCGCGATCGCGCAGCAAGTGGGTCCGGCGCTCGGGCAGTCGATCGTGGTGGACAACCGGCCGGGCGCGGGCGGCATCATCGGCGCGGACGCGGCGGCGAGAGCGGCGCCCGACGGCTACACGATCTTCCTTGGCGGCGTCGCCACCCACGCCGTAAACCCGCACCTGCATCCGAAGCTCTCGTACGACCCGGTCAGGGACTTCGCGCCGATCACGCTCGTGGCCTCCGCCCCTTCGGTGCTGGTCGTGCATCCTTCGGTGCCGGCGCGCACGATCAAGGAGTTCGCCGACTATGCGCGCGCGAACCCGAGCAAGCTGAACTACGCCTCGAACGGCAACGGCAGCTCGTCGCACATGGCGGCGGTGCTCTACGAGACCAACGCCGGCGTGAAGATGACGCACGTGCCTTACAAGGGCGTCGGGCCCGCGCTCACCGATCTCATGAGCGGGCGCATCGAGCTCATGTTCAACAGCATCGTCGCCATCCTGCCGCACATCCAGGCCGGCAAGCTGCGCGCCCTCGGCGTCACCAGCAAACAGCGCTCATCGCTCCTGCCGGACGTGCCGACCATCGCCGAGTCCGGCTGGCCTCAGTACGAGGCGGGCTCCTGGTATGGGATCCTCGCCCCGGCGGGAACGCCGCCGGCGATCATCGATCGGCTGCACCGCGAAATCGTAAAATCGCTGAAGGATCCGGAGGTGCAGAAGCGGCTCGCCGGTGAAGGCGCGGACGTCATCGGCAGCACGCCGCAGGAGTTCTCCGCGCACATCAAGTCCGAGCTCGGGCGCATGGGCCAGGCGATCAAGGCCGCCGGCCTCAAGCTCGAATAGGAAAAAAACAAAGAACGTGGACAACCCCTATACGCGGGGACTGGCCGAATTCGGCTCGTCCCTGACCTACACGGCCATTCCGGCCGAAGTCCGCGAGCGCCTCAAGCTCCTCATCCTCGACGCGCTCGGCTGCGCGCTCTACGGCGCGCACCTCGAGTGGTGCCGCATCCTCAACAAGACGCTGTTAGAAGTGGATCAATCCGGAACCTGTTCAATCTGGGGGACTCGCGAACGCCTCTCAGCCCCCCACGCCGCGCTCGCCAATGGCACGCAAGTGCAGAGCTTCGAGCTCGACGACGTGCACCGCGCCGGCGTCCTGCACGTCGGCGCCGTGGTGCTGCCCGCGCTCCTCGCCATCGCCGAGGTCAGGCGCAACCTCTCGGGCAAGGAATTCCTCGCCGCCGCCGCGGCGGGCTACGAGACCGGCCCGCGCGTCGGCCTCTGCATGGGCCCGGAGCACATCGGCCAGGGCTGGCACTCGGGCGCGACCGTCGGCGTCTTCGCCGCCGGGGCGGCCGCCGCCCGCGGTCTACGTCTTAGTAGTGAAAAAACAGTGCACGCGCTTGGGATCGCGGGCACCCAATCCGCCGGCCTGATGGCCGCGCAGTACGGCGCGATGGTGAAACGCATGCACGCCGGTCGCTCATCGCAAAGCGGCCTCTATGGCGCGCTCCTCGCCGAGCGCGGCTTCACCGGTATCGAGGACGTGTTCGAGAGCGAGTACGGCGGCTTCTGCACCACGTTCTCGCGCTCGACCGACCGCTTCGACCTCACCAAGCTCACCGCCGGCCTCGGCACCGAGTGGCAGACGATGGGCGTGGCGCTCAAGTTCTATTCCTGCGTCGGCAGCAACCACACCACGCTCGATTCGATCCGCGCTCTCCAGTCTCAACACAAATTCAACGCGGAGGACGTCGAGCGCATCGTGGTGCACGGCTCGCAGGTCACCGCCGACCACGTCGGCTGGAAATACGAGCCCAAGGGCCTGACCTCGGCGCAGCTCAACCTCCCCTTCTGCGTAGCCACCTTCCTCCTGGAAGGCGATTGCTTCGTCGATCAGTTCGACGAAGCCTGCGTGACTGACAAGCGCCGCATCGCGCTATCCGAGCGCGTGGAAGTGCACGCCGATCCGGCCATCACCGCGAAGGGCGCGAAATTCCGCCACTCGGTGCGCGTGGCGGTGCATCTCAA
>DASRIR010000152.1:0-2069 GCA_035649875.1 Burkholderiales bacterium
CCACGCGGTCTTCATCGGCACCGGTGCGGGCTATCCCTCGATGATGGGAATTCCGGGCGAGTCGCTGAACGGCGTGCTGTCGGCGAACGAGCTCCTCACGCGCTGCAACCTGATGCGCGCGCGCCAGTTCCCGCAGTTCGATACTCCGCTCCCCGCAGGCAAAAAAGTCGCCGTGGTCGGCTCCGGCAATACGGCGATGGACGCGCTGCGCGTGAGCCTTCGGCTCGGCGCCGAGAAGGTCCACTGCATCTACCGCCGCACCAAGGCGGAGAGCCCGGCGCGCGCCGAAGAGCTGCACCACGCCGAAGAGGAAGGCATTGAGTTCCACTGGCTCACGAACCCGGTAGAGATCCTCGACGACGGCGCGGGCAACGTGCGCGCGATGCGCTGCATCCGCATGGAGCTCGGCGAGCCCGATGAGTCCGGCCGCCGCCGTCCGCTGCCGGTGAAAGGCAGCGAGTTCGAGTTCCCGATCGACATCGTGGTGTACGCGATCGGCACGAACGCCAACCCGATCATCGGCCAGACCTCCAGATTGAAGCTGAACAAGCGCGGCTATATCGAGACCGACAAGGACCTCGCCACGTCGATGGCCGGGGTATTTGCCGGCGGCGACATCGTCACCGGCGCCGCGACCGTGATCGAAGCCATGGGCGCCGGCCGCAAAGCGGCGCGCAGCATGAAGAAATATCTTGGCATCCGGAACGGAAAGACCGAAAGCGCCACCCTGTTCGGCATCCCGCTCAGCGAGAAGAACTTCGCAAGAATCCGCGCCGCATGAAAAACGTCGAAACGCTCAGGGAACACATCGTCGAAGTGATCAGCGACTCGGGCGAAGGCGCGCAGCGCTGCGGCCAGTCGCTCGGCTCGATCGCCGCGCGCATGGGCAACGGCATCTGGACCGTCGAGATCATCCCGGCCGAGATCCGCCCGCCGGCACGCTCGGTGGCGGGCGCGAGCGGCAACCGCGTCCGCATCGGCGCGGGGCCGGTCACGAACGGCGGCGACCGCACGGGCCTCGTGGTCGCGTTCAACGAGCAGGTGCTGCTCGGCCGCGTGCGCGCGGGCGAGCTCAAGCCCGGGTGCACCATCCTGCTCGAGAGCCTGTGGCGCGAGCACAAGGACCTCAACATCAAGCTCGCCTATTCCGAAGCGGTGGAAAAGCTGAAAAGCGCCGGCTATCGGGTGTACGAAATCCCGATGGACGCCGAGTGCCGCAAGCTCGGCCTCTCGCCCGAACGCGGCAAGAACATGTTTGCGCTCGGCATGCTGTGCTCGATCTACAGCCTCGAGCCCAGGCTCGGCCGCGAGCAGATCGCGCTCACCTTCGGCAAGAAGGACAAGAAGGTGATCGAGTCGAACGTGAAGCTGCTCGAGGGCGGCTACGCGTGGGCGGAAGCGAACCTCGACTTCAAGTACCGCATCCCGGCGCAGGCGCCGACCGAGCCGAACATCGTGGTCAACGGCAACACCGCGCTCGCGCTCGGCGTGCTCGCCTCGGGAATGGAAATCTGTGCGATGTACCCGATCACGCCGGCCACCTCGGCGTCGCACTATCTCTCGGACGTGTTCGAGAAGGTGGGCGGCGTCGTGCACCAGGCCGAAGACGAGATCGCTGCCTGCACGTTCGCCATTGGCGCGTCCTACGCGGGCAAGTGTGCCGTGACCATTACCTCCGGTCCCGGCTACTCGCTCAAGCAGGAAGCGATCGGACTCGCCGTCATGGCGGAGATCCCGCTTGTCGTGGTGAACGTGCAGCGCGGCGGTCCGAGCACCGGCCAGCCCACCAAGGCTGAGCAGGGCGACCTGCTGACGGCAATGTTCGGCAGCCACGGCGATGCGCCCAAGGTGGTCATGGCCGCGGCGACGATCGAGGACTGCTTTTACTCGGTGATTACCGCGCGCAAGATCGCCGAAACCTTCAACATGGTGGTCGTCGTCCTCACCGACGCGAACCTCGCCACGTCGCAGCAGCCGTTCCCGCGGCCGAAGTTCGACCCGGCGTGGATCGCGCCGCCCGCGGACCAGAGCGCGGTGCCGGAAGGCATGCAGCCCTACGACTGGGAAGC
>DASRIR010000153.1:0-27775 GCA_035649875.1 Burkholderiales bacterium
AAGGCGGAGAAGCGAGCGGCGGTGGCGCCGTCGATCACGCGGTGGTCGTAGGAGAGCGACAGCGGCAACATCAGCCGCGGTGCGAATTCCTTGCCGGTCCACACCGGACGCGTCGTGCTGCGCGAGACGCCGAGGATCGCGACTTCCGGCGCATTGATGATCGGCGTGAAGGCGGTGCCGCCGATGCCGCCGAGGCTCGAGATCGAGAACGTGCCGCCCTGCAGGTCGCCGGGCTTGAGCTTGCCGTCGCGCGCGAGCTTGCTGATATCCCCGAGCTCGTGCGCGATATCGAACACGCCCTTGCGGTCGGCGTCGCGCACCACGGGGACCACCAGGCCGCCCGGCGTATCGACCGCGACGCCGATGTGGTAGTACTTCTTGACGATCAGGTTCTCGCCCGACTTGTCGAGCGAGGAATTGAACTGCGGGAATTGCTTCAGCGCGGTGACGCACGCCTTGATCATGAAGGCGAGCATGGTGAGCTTGAAGCCCTTCTTCTCGGTCTCGACGGTCTGCGCCTTGCGGAAAGCCTCGAGGTCGGTGATGTCGGCCTCGTCGAACTGGGTGACGTGCGGGATCGAGATCCAGTTGCGGTGCAGGTACGGGCCCGAGAGCTTCTGGATGCGCGACAGCGCCTTCGACTCGATCGGCCCAAACTTGGCGAAGTCGACCTCGGGCCATGCCGGCAGATTGAAGGGCAGCGCACCGCCGGCTTTCGCGCTAACCGGAGTCGGCGCTCTTGAAAGCGCACCCTTGACGAAGGCCTGGATGTCGGAATGCAGGATGCGGCCCTTGGGCCCGCTGCCCTGCACGCGCGCCAGATCGACGCCCAGCTCGCGCGCGAACTTGCGCACCGACGGGCTGGCGTGCGGCGTGGAGACGGTTTCGTCGCGCGGCTCGCGCGGCACGGGGCGAGTGGATGGCGCGGATGTCGGCGCCGGTACCGCGGCGGGCGCCGCCCTCGGTGCCTCCGGCTTGGCCGGCTGAGCGGCCACGGCCTCCTTTGAATCAAGGACCAGGATCGGCGAGCCCTTGGAGACCTTGTCGCCCACCTTGATCTTCAGTTCCTTCACCACGCCGGCGCTGGGCGACGGGATTTCCATCGTCGCCTTGTCGGACTCGAGCGTGATGAGCGACTGCTCCTTCGACACCGCGTCGCCCGGCTTCACCAGGACTTCGATGACTTCCACCTCCTTGAAGTCGCCGATGTCGGGAACCGGCACGGTCATCGCGCCGCCGGGGGCGGATTTGGCCGGTTCGGCCTTTGCCGGTTGAGGCGGCGGGGGCTTGAGTTTCTCCTCGGGAGCGGTCTCGCCGTTGCCCTTCTCGTCGAGCACGAGGATCGGCGAGCCTTTGGAGACCTTGTCGCCCACCTTGATCCTCAGTTCCTTCACCACGCCGGCGCCGGGCGACGGGATTTCCATCGTCGCCTTGTCGGACTCGAGCGTGATGAGCGACTGCTCCTTCGACACCGCGTCGCCCGGCTTCACCAGGACTTCGATGACCTCGACTTCCTTGAAGTCGCCGATGTCGGGGACGACGACTTGACTCATACGGTCGTCGGATCCGCCTTGTCCGGGTCGATCTCGTATTTCTTGATCGCGTCGGCCACGGTCTTGGGCTTGACCTCGCCCTGGTCGGCGAGCGCTTTCAGCGCAGCGACGGCGACGAAGCAGCGGTTGACCTCGAAGAAGTAGCGCAGGCGCGAGCGCGAGTCGGAGCGGCCGAAGCCGTCGGTGCCGAGCACCTTGTACGTCCGGTCCTTCGGAATGAAAGGCCGGATCTGATCGGCGAAGGTCTTCATATAGTCGCTTGCAGCGACCACTGGCCCCGCGGGCCTCTTGTCCAGCATCTGGCCCACGTAGGAAACCCGCGGCTTCGCTTCGGGATGAAGCAGGTTCCAGCGCTCCGCCGCAAGCCCGTCGCGCCTGAGCTCGGTGAAGCTCGTCGTGCTCCACACGTCCGCCGCCACGCCCCAGTCCTTCTCGAGCAGCTCGGCGGCGGCCTCGACCTCGCGCAGGATCGTGCCGCAGCCGAGCAGCTGTACGCGTTGCTTTGCTTTCGACTTCGATTCACGAAGCAGGTACATGCCCTTGAGGATGCCCTGCTCCGCGCCCTGCGGTAGCGCCGGATGCTCGTAGTTCTCGTTCATCAGGGTGATGTAGTAGTACACATCCTCCTGGTTGGTCACCATGCGGCGCAGCCCGTCCTGGACGATCACCGCCACTTCGTAGCCGTAGGTCGGGTCGTAGGAAACGCAGTTCGGGATCACCGACGAGAAGATGTGCGAATGACCATCCTCGTGCTGCAGGCCTTCGCCGTTCAGCGTCGTTCGGCCGGCGGTCGCGCCGAGCAGGAATCCGCGCGCGCGCTGATCGGCCGCCGCCCACGCCAGATCGCCGATGCGCTGGAAGCCGAACATCGAGTAGAAGATGTAGAACGGCACCATCACTTCGTTCGAATGGCTGTAGGAGGTCGCGGCGGCGATCCACGACGAGAAAGCGCCGGCCTCGTTGATGCCTTCCTCAAGGATCTGGCCCTGCTTGTCCTCGCGGTAGAACATCACCTGGTCCTTGTCGACCGGCTCGTACTTCTGGCCCTCGGGGGCGAAGATGCCGAGCTGGCGGAACATGCCTTCCATCCCGAAGGTGCGCGCCTCGTCGGGCACGATCGGCACGACTCGCTTGCCGAGCTCCTTGTCGCGCACCAGCACAGTGAGCGCACGCACGAATGCCATGGTGGTCGAGATCTCGCGGCCCTCGCCCGACCCCTTGAGCAGCGGATCGAAGGCGCCGAGCGCGGGCACGGCGGGCACCTTGTCGGCCTTCGCGCGCCGCTGCGGCAGGTAGCCGCCGAGGTGCTTCCTGCGCTCGTGCAGATACTTCATCTCCGGCGAATCCGCCGGCGGGATGTAGAACGGCAGCTCGTCCAGCTTCTCGTCCGGGATCGGGATCGCGAACTGGTCGCGCATTTCCTTGATCGTCGCGGTGTCGATCTTCTTCAGCTGGTGCGTCGGGTTCTTGGCCTGGCCCTGCTTGCCCAGGCCGAAGCCCTTGATGGTCTTCGCCAGGATCACCGTCGGCTGGCCCTTGTGCTTCACCGCCGCCGCGTAGGCCGCGTAGACCTTGTGCGGGTCGTGGCCGCCGCGGTTCAGGCGCCAGATGTCCTCGTCGCTCATGTGCGCGACGAGCTCCGCCGCCTTCGGATGCTTGCCGAAGAAGTGCTTGCGCACGAACGCGCCATCGTTCGCCTTGTAGTTCTGGTACTCGCCGTCGACCGTCTCCTCCATGACGCGCAGCAGCGCTCCGTCCTTGTCGCGCGCGAGCAGCGGATCCCAGTAGGAGCCCCAGATCACCTTGATCACGTTCCAGCCCGCGCCGCGGAATTCGCCCTCGAGCTCCTGGATGATCTTGCCGTTGCCGCGCACCGGGCCGTCGAGGCGCTGCAGGTTGCAGTTGACGATGAACACCAGGTTGTCGAGCTTCTCGCGCGACGCAAGCCCGATCGCGCCGAGCGACTCCGGCTCGTCCATCTCGCCGTCGCCGCAGAACACCCAGACCTTGCGGTTCGCGGTTTCCGCCATGCCGCGCGCCTGCAGGTATTTCAGAAAGCGCGCCATGTAGATCGCCTGGATCGGCCCGAGGCCCATCGACACCGTGGGGAACTGCCAGTAGTCGGGCATCAGCCACGGGTGCGGATACGAGGAGACGCCCTTCTGGTCCACCTCGCGCCGGAAATTGAGCAGCGCTTCCTGCGAGAGCCGGCCTTCCATCAGCGAGCGCGCATACACGCCGGGCGAAGAATGACCCTGGAAGTAGACGAGGTCGCCGCCGTGACCTTCGTGCGGCGCGTGCCAGAAGTGCTGCTGGCCGGTGCCGAAGAGCGTGCCGACCGAAGCGAAGCTCGCGATGTGGCCGCCGAGCTCGTCGTCGCTCTTGTTCGCTTTCGCCACCAGCACCATCGCGTTCCAGCGGCAGATGGAGCGGATGCGCTCCTCGAGCGCCACGTTGCCCGGCGAGCGCTCCTCCATGTGCGGCGGAATGGTGTTGATGTACGCGGTGTTCGGCGAGAACGGGATATAGGCGCCGGAGCGCCGCGCCTTGTCGATCAGCCGCTCGAGCAGGTAATGCGCGCGCTCGGGCCCTTCGCGCTCGAGCACGGCTTCGAGCGCATCGAGCCATTCCTGCGTCTCGAGCGCGTCGGGATCGTTTGCAGCGGGGAATTGGGGGACCGCGGACATGTCGTTTGAGTTTCCGTCTTGCTGCAGGAGGGCGAGGCAAGCTTAACCAGAAAAGCGGCCCAATGCTAGACTGCGCCGGCCTTTATGGCCGCGCACATTCTCGACGGAAAATCGCTTGCCGCGTCGATTCGCGCCGAGCTCAAGCGTCAGGTCGCGACGCTTGTGCAGCGCGGAGTTGAGCCGGGGCTCGCCGTGATCCTCGCCGGCGACGATCCCGCCTCGCAGGTGTACGTGCGCAACAAGACCTTCGCCGCCGGCGAGATCGGCGTGCGCTCCGAGCAGTACGAGTTCAAGGCGGACGTGGCCGAGTCGGTGCTGCTGGCGAAGGTCGAGGCGCTCAACCGGGATGCCGCGGTGCACAGCATCCTGGTGCAGCTGCCGCTGCCGAAGCACGTCGACGCGGCGCGCGTGCTCGAAGCGATCGCGCCGCGCAAGGACGTCGACGGCTTCCACCAGACGAATCTCGGCGCGCTGCTTGCGGGCCGGCCGGGCGTAGTGCCGTGCACGCCCGCGGGCGTGATGCGGCTCATCGAGCGCGCCGGCGTGCCGCTCGCGGGGCGCCACGCGGTGGTCATCGGCCGCTCGAACATCGTCGGCAAGCCGCTCGCGCTGCTGCTCTTGCAAAAGGACGCGAGCGTCACCATCTGCCACTCGAAGAGCCGGGATTTGGCAGCCATCGCCAGCCAGGCCGACATTCTGGTCGCCGCGGTCGGGCGGACGAAACTCGTGGACGCATCGATGGTCAAACCCGGTGCCTGTGTGGTCGACGTCGGCGTAAACCGGCTGGCGAGCGGCAAGCTCGCCGGCGACGTCGATTTCGACGCAGTGAAGAATGTCGCAGGCTGGATTACCCCTGTTCCGGGCGGGGTCGGCCCGATGACCATCGCAATGCTCCTGGAGAATTGCCTCCGTGCTGCCGCAAGAGAAGAATCCGCTACTTGATTTTTCGGGCCTGCCGCGCTTTGCGGAGATCAGTCCCGAGCACGTCACGCCCGCGGTCGAGCAGCTGCTCGCGGACGGGCGCGCCACCACGCAGGCCGCGATCCGCGCGCGACCGACGTGGGAAGAGTTCGTCGCGCCGCTCGAGGATGCGAACGAGCGCATCGGGCGCGCGTGGGGCCAGGTGGCGCACCTGCACGCGGTGATGGACAACCCGGCGCTGCGCGAGGTCTACAACGCCAACCTGCCGAAGGTGACGAAGTACTGGACCGAGCTCGGTCAGAACCTGGAGCTGTTCGAGAAGTACAAGCAGCTGAAGGATTCATCCGCATACGCGCGGCTCTCCGCGCCGCGCCGGAAAATCGTCGACAACGCCGTGCGCGATTTCCGCCTCGGCGGCGCCGAGCTGTCCCCGGAGAAGAAGAAGCGCTACGCGGAAATCCAGGAAGAGCTCGCGCGCCTGTCCGCGAAATTTTCCGAGAACGTGCTGGACGCGACCAACGCCTTTTCGATCTATGTCACGAAAGAAGAGACCGCTGGAATTCCGGAAGACGTGCTCGAGGCCGCGCGCGAGGCGGCGCAGAAGGACGCCAAGGAAGGCTGGAAGTTCACCCTGCACATGCCCTCCTACCTGCCGGTGATGCAATATGCCGACGAGCGCGCGCTGCGCGAGAGGATGTACTACGCCAGCAGCACACGCGCGTCCGAATTCGGCGATCCCGAGTGGGACAACGCGCCGCTGATCGCGCGCATCGTGCCGCTGCGGCGCGAGCTGGCGCGGCTCCTCGGCTACCGCGACTTCGCCGAGGTCTCGCTGGTGCCCAAGATGGCCGAGTCCTCGAGCCAGGTGCTCGCTTTCCTCGACGACCTCGCGCGCCGCGCACGCCCGTTCGCGGAGCACGACGTCGAAGAACTGAGGGAATTTTCAAGAAGAGAATTGAATATCCCGGATCTGCAAGCTTGGGACGTCGCCTATGCGTCCGAGAAGCTGCGCGCGAAGCGCTATTCGTTCTCCGACCAGGAGGTGAAGCAATACTTCCCCGAAGACGTGGTGATCCGCGGCCTGTTCCGCGTCGCCGAGGCGCTTTATCAGGTCAGGTTCGTGGAAGCGAAAGCCCCCGTCTGGCATCCCGACGTGCGCTTCTTCGAAGTGCGCGACGCGTCCGGGACGGCGATCGGGCAGTTCTATCTGGATCTCTACGCGCGCGAGACCAAGCGCGGCGGCGCCTGGATGGACGACGCGATCACGCGCCGGCGCAAGCAGGGACGGATCCAGAACCCGGTCGCCTATCTCAACTGCAACTTCTCGCGGCCGGTGGGCGCCAAGCCCGCGCTTTTCACGCACGACGAGGTGCTGACGCTGTTCCACGAGTTCGGCCACGGGCTGCACCACCTGCTGACGCGCGTCGAGGACCTCGGCGTGTCGGGCATCAACGGCGTCGAATGGGACGCGGTCGAGCTGCCGAGCCAGTTCATGGAGAACTTCTGCTGGGAATGGGACGTGCTGCGCGAAATGACGCGGCAGGTGGACTCGGGCTTGCCCATTCCGCGAGACTTGTTCGACAAGATGCTCGCCGCGAAGAACTTCCAGAGCGGGCTCGCGATGCTGCGCCAGATCGAGTTCGCGGTGTTCGATATGCGTCTGCATTCCGACCCCGACCTCGCCGGCGGCAGGAGCGCGCTCGAGCTGCTCGACGAGGTACGCAAGCAGATCGCGGTGCTGTTTCCACCGGCGTACAACCGCTTCCCGAACAGCTTCAGCCACATCTTCGGCGGCGGCTATGCCGCGGGCTACTACAGCTACAAGTGGGCGGAAGTGCTTTCCGCGGACGCTTACAGCCTGTTTGAGGAAAAAGGCGTGCTGAGCCCGGATGCGGGGGCGCGCTTCCGCGACGAGATCCTCGCGGTCGGCGGCAGCCGCCCGGCGTCGGAATCGTTCCGCGCCTTCCGCGGGCGCGAGCCGAACGTCGAGGCGCTGCTGCGGCACAACGGCCTCGGTGCAGCCAGCGCTGCCTGAAGCTCGCGACCTGGAACGTCAACTCGCTGAAGGTGCGCCTGCCGCACCTTCTCGACTGGCTCGCCGCCGCGCAGCCGGACGTGATGTGCCTGCAGGAAACCAAGACCGAGGACGCGAATTTCCCGCTGGCCGAGATCCGGGCCGCGGGTTACCAGGCGGTGTACTGCGGCCAGAAAGCCTACAACGGCGTCGCGATCCTCGCGCGCGCCGCCCCGACGGAGGTCCAGCACGGCATCCCCGACTTCAGGGATGACCCGAAGCGCGTGATCGCGGCGACCGTCGGCGGCGTACGAGTTCTTTGCCTCTACGCGCCGAACGGCGAGGCTCCGGGTACCGACAAGTACGCCTACAAGCTCAAGTGGTACGACGCTTTGACCACCTGGCTGCCCTCCGAGACGAAGAAGCACCCGAGGCTGGCTGTCCTGGGCGACCTCAACATCGCGCCCGAGGCGCGCGACGTGCACAACCCGAAGCGCTGGGAAGGAAAAATCCACTTTTCCGAGCCGGAGCGGGCAGCCTTCCAGGCGGTCGTGGCCACCGGTGTCCGGGATGCCTTTCGCCTCTTCCAGCAGCCCGAAAAGCAGTTCACCTGGTGGGATTACCGCCTGCTCGCCTTCCAGCGCGGCTGGGGGCTGCGCATCGACCACATCCTGCTTTCGCCGGAAACCGCCCGGAAATGCGTGGCTTGCACGATCGACGTCGAGCCGCGCAAGCGCGAACGGCCTTCCGACCATGCTCCAGTGATTGCAGAGCTGAATTGAGGGTTTAGAATCGTCCGGTTATGGGTGCGCGCCTGCGCAAGCTCGTCCTCTTTGCCGCCCTCGCAGGGGTGGTGGGCTTTCTCGTGCTCGACAAGCCCGCGACCAAGGTGGCGGACGTCCCCGGCGTGAAAACCGAGGAAGCCGCCCCCGCGCCCGCGCGCAGCGCGAGCGCCACCGCCGACGCGCTTCAGCTTCCCGGCCAGCGTTCGCTCGAGCGCTCGCGCGGCGAGCTGTTCAACGCGCCTCCGCCGAAGCCGAAGCCGAAGCCGCCGCAAGTCGTGGAAGCGCCTCCGCCGCCGCCCGTAGCGCCGCCGATGCCCTATCGATTCGCCGGCAAGGTGCGCAAGGGCGGCGAAGAGGAAGTGCTGGTCGCCAAAGGCGAGTTCGTATTTCCGGTCAAGGTCGGCGACACGCTTGACGGCATGTACCGCATCGAATCGATCGGCAACGACCGCATCGAGGTGGTCTACCTGCCGCTGGGCAGCCAGGATCGGATCATGGTGAGCTCGGCGCTCGAGGTCCAGCCGGCGGTGCCGCGCGTGGCCGCGGCGCCCGCGGCCGCGGCTCCGGTCGCCGACGGCCGGCCGGCGCAGTTGCGCTGGGAAGGGCCCGAGCGCGTGCAGGCCGGCGCCAACTTCACCGTCGCGCTGCGAGTGAATACCAAGGAAACGTTGCGCGCCGCACCGATGCAGCTACGTTTCGAGCCCGACGTGCTCGAGCCGGTAAACGTGCGGCCGGGCAAGTTCTTCGGCGACGGCAGCTTCAGCTACCGCGTCAATCCGTCAGGATCGATCTTCGTCGGCGCGACCTCGCAACCCGCGGCGCCCGCCGCGGACGCGGAGCTCGTGATCGTGACGTTCAAGCCGATCAAGCGCGGCGCCACCGCCGAGCTCAGCATGAGCGCGCTCAGCCTGCAGGGCGTCGCCGGCCGCACGATCTCGTACGAGCAGGTCTCGGCGTTCCGCGCCGCGATCCACTAACCGCTTTTTGCCGGCCCCTTGGGCACTGGGCTCGCCTCGGGCGTCGCGCCCGGGGCGGGCTTCGCGCCAGGCTTGGCCGCCGGCGCTTGCGGCGGGGCAAATACGAATTGCCATTCGGCGTACTTCGTCTTGCCCTCGAAGCTTGCATCGCGTACCGCGAAGCCGGCGGTCTTGACCGGTGCGGCCTCCGAGAGGCTGTGGACCCCGGCGAAGCCGCCGTCCGCGGATTTCACCAGGCCCCATTCGTCCTTGCCGGTGATCGGATCGGGGTACAGCTTGCGCAGATGGCGCACCGTGCCCGGCTGGCGCGGATCCTTGACCAGATCGGCCAGGGTCTTCGGGTACTGCCGCACGCCCGAGCCAGCGAGGTAATAGCGCTCGATCGCCTTGCGGTACTCGTTGCCAATAAAGAGCAGCTCGGCTTCCTTCTCGCGCGTCGCGCTCGTATGCCAGACCTCCCCGGCGAGCGCGAGCCCGCCCGACATGATCGCGAGCAGGAACAGGATCGTGAGATAGGTGAAGCCGTGCTGCCCGGCTTTCATCGGCGCGCGCTCAGCCGCCCGGCACCAGCGCGAACGAGCGCAGCGCCGAGCCGGTGCCGCCGCGAATCTTCAGCGGCGGCACAACCAGTACGAACTCGTACTCCTTCACCAGCGCAATCTCCTCGAGATAATAGTTCTCGATGATGTTGATGCCGTTGTCCGGGATGAGGATCATGTGCACCGGGAACACCTGGAACAGCGGCACCTCCGGCGGGAATGCGAGCGGCGGCCGCACTTCGAAGGTGAGCGTGTCGTTGCCGACCACCGCGGGCGTCTGCCCCACGAGGTATTTCGCGCCTGCCACCCCGACGCCGGCGGCCTTGTCGCCAGCGTAGACCGCGGGATCTGCGGTGAAGAACTTCCCCCAGCCGGTGCGGATCAGCACCGTATCGCCCTTGCGAATCCGCACGCCCTGGTGGCGTGCGGTCTCGGCAAGGTGCTCGTCGGTGATATTGAACGCCGGCGGCAACGGATCGTGCGGATTGCGCTGGATGAAGCGCGCGACATCGAGCAGTACGCCGCGGTTCACCAGGCGCTCGACCGGATAGTGCGCGATGTCGAGATGCGCGCCCACGCCGCTGCGCCCGAGTCCGCGCGGGTCGCTGGTCGAGGCCGCGGCGTCGACTCCACCGAAGAGCTTGCCGTTGTGGCCGATATGCCCGATGGCGTCGATGCTCGGCGCGCCTTGCTGTCCGCTCCATTTCTGGATCTCGGAGGTGAACGAGAGCTGGCCGTCCGGATCGAAGGTGCCGCGCGTCGCCGCGTGCGTCGCATCGAGCTTCATCTCGTAGCTCGGATTGACACCAGCGATGGGCGAGTTCTCGTCCCAGATATGCGAAAGATCGAAGATGCGCGCGCGCTGCACGCTGCGGATGAAGTCGTCGGTACGCCCGGAGCGCCCCTCGGCGCGCGCAAGGGATGCGCCGAGCGCCTCGGCGATGGCAATGCCCGCGGCGGTCGCGCCGGCAGTCTTCATGAAGCTGCGTCGATTGCTCATGGCCGATCCCCCCTCCTCACCAGGTGGAAAATTCGGTTCCGTTCAGCGCCTTGCCTTCGGCCCCGCTCTTCACGTCGACGACGCCGCCCTTCGACGGGTCCTCGGGCGCGACGGTGATCCAGGTGGTGGTGCTTTCCGTGATTGGGTCGAGCGGAAGCTTGCGCAGGTATTTTTCGCTCTCGAGCGTGGCGAGCGATTCCGGGTACTTGCCCTTGTCAGCGTAATACTTTCCGATCGCATCGCGCATCTGATAGAGGTTTTCCTTGAGCACCACTTCCTTCGAGCGGTCGAGGCTCGTGTAGTAGCGCGGTACGGCGATGGTGAGCAGCACGGCGATGATCGCGAACACCACCAGCAGCTCGACCAGCGTGAAGCCTTTCTGCCTCATTTTTCCCTCTACCACTCCTTGTACGGTCGGCCGTTGATTCCCTTGCCGGGCGCAGCGGTGTAGACGTCGAACACGTCGTCGCCGTCGCGCGGGTCGTCGGGCGGGCTGGAATAGCTGCGCTTCTGCCAGGTCGCGGCGTCGGACAGCGCGCCGTCCGCAGCGAACGGGTCGCGCGGGATCCGGCGCAGGAAATATATCTTGTCGCGCTTGGGATTCTTCTGGTCCTCGATGCCTTCGACCAGGTCCTCGAGCCGTTTCGGGTAACCCGACTCGCCGGCGCGCTTCGTGATGCGGCCATCGTCGGAAGCCTGCTTGTAGGCGTCGATCCCGGTGCGGATGTCGCGCAGCGCGCGGCGCAGGTCCTGCTCCTTGGCGCGCTGCACGACGAGCTCGTTGAGCGGCAGCGCGGCCGAGGCCAGCACCGCCACGATCGCCACCGCGATCACCAGCTCGATGAGGGTGAAGCCCGCGGCGCTTGTTCTCCGTCTCATTCCGTGGGCGGCTTCACGCCGCCGAACGGCACCTGATCGGCGCCGCTCGGGGGCTTGGGGGTTGCGGGCGCCGGCGACTGACCCGGGATCGGCGGCGACTGGCCCGGGATCGGCGTCGTGATCTGCGGCGTGGTGGGCAGGGGAATGACCGGCGGCACGAAGCCCGGCGCCGAGCCGCTCGAAGCCTCGGTACCGGCGGCAAACTCGACCGAGCGCACTTCGGGCCGCGCGAGGGTGCGCACCAAGCGAGGCGTGATGAGCAGCACGATCTCCGTCTTCGTGTTGCTGTCGCGCGTGCTGGAGAACAGCCTGCCGAGGTACGGGAGGTCGCCGATGCCCGGCACGCGGCTCGCGCTCTTGCGGTCTTCGTCGCTGATCAGGCCGGCGAGCACCTGCGTCTCGCCGTCGCGCAGGCGCAGCACGGTGTTCGCGTTGCGCGTGCCGATCTGGTAGGTCAGGGTGTTGCTGCCCACGGTGCGGATCTCGCGCGCGATGTTGCTCACCTCGAGGCCCACGCGAATACCGACCTCGTCCTCGAGGTAGACGATCGGCTCGACCTCGAGCTTGAGGCCGATGTCGAGATAGCTCACCGATTCCGACACGAAGCCGCCGGTGGCCGCCGCGGTGGTGGTGATCACCGGCACGCGGTCGCCGATGTGGATGCGGGCCTTCTCCTTGTTTTTCACGCGGATGCGCGGATTGGCGAGCACGTTGGTGGTACCGTCCTGCTGGCGCAGCAGGAACAGGAACAGCGGATCGGTGAACGAGAAGCGCACCATCTCCGAGCCGCGGTTCTGCCACTCCGCGAGCGTGAGGGTGCCCGCACCGCCGGCGCCGACCAGGCTCACCGCGAGCGAGTCGGGGAAGCGGATACCGAGCTCGAGCAGGCGGTTCGAGCCGATCTCCATCACCTCGACCTGCAACATCACCTCGGGCTCGGCGAGGTCCTGCGCCATGATCAGCCGCTCGGCGAGGCGCACCGCGTTCGGCGTGTCCTTGATCACCAGCAGGTTGAGCTTCTCGTCGATGAACAGATCCCTCGTCTTGACCAGCGCGCGGATCATGTTGGCGGTCTGGCGCACGTCTGCGTTCGCGAGGTAGAAGCTCTTCACCACCAGCTCCTGGTACTCGCGCAGCTTCTGCGGCGTATTCGGGAACACGAGCACGGTGGTTTCGTTCATCACCTTCTGCTCGAGCTGATTGGTCGCGAGCACCAGGCGGATCAGCTCCTCGGCGGAGGCGTTGCGCAGCACGAGGGTGGTGCGCTGCTCGGCGCGCACGTCCTTGTCGAACACGAAGCTGATGCCGGTCGCGCGGGAGATGGTGTCGAACACCGCGCGCAGCATCACGTCGCGCATCTCGAGCGAAATCGGCTGAGTGCTCGCGGTCTTGAGGCGCGGCGTGGTGATCGCGGGCTTAGCGGTGCGCTCGTCCAGCGTGCGCTGCAGGCGGCGCGCCTCGCGGTTCTGCGGGCTCTCTACCAGCACCGGGCGCAGCACGTCCTGCGCCTCGAAGTAGCGCTCTTCCTTCGCCAACTTGTCCGCTGCGGCGATGATCAGGCGGTGGCGCGCGTCGGCCTCGATCTGCTCGAGCCCCAGCACGGCGCGCGCATTGCCCGGGTCGTACTTATGCATGCGCCGGAACATCTCGGCGGCGGCCTCGGGCTGGTTGTTGGTGCGCAGGTGCTCGGCCTGGGCCCACCACTGCGCAAGCGCGATGTCGCGCACGCGCATGTATTCCGCGCGGTAGTCCGCCCGTCCGGGCTTCTCGCGGCTCGAGCGGTCCAGCAGCTCGAGCGCCTGCTCGACGCGGCCCGCGACGACATGCTGGCGCGCGTCCCGGAGGGTCGGATCCTCGAACGTCGCGCACCCCCACAGCAATACCGGCATTATTAGTATGAGCAAGCGCATTCTAGGTGCCCTTTCTCAGGTAAATGGTGAGGCGTACTTGCGCCTCGAGCTGCGCGTCGGCGGCTTTCTTGCGCTCGAAGCGCACCGCGTCGAGCGAGGTGGTCGGCATGTCCTTCAGCACACGGCCGACGAACTGGCGCAGTTGCGGGTAGCTGCCGCGCACCGGCAGCGTGACCTGGTACGCGGTGAGCGCGGCGCCCCTGGACTCCATCCGGTACTCGCCCTGCCGCAGCTCGACTCTCGAGACCTTTGCATGCGCGTACAGCGCGTCGAGCTCGCTGGGAAGGCGCTCGACCGGCGGAAAGCGCGCGTAGAAGCGCTCGAGGTCCGCGGCGCCGTCGTCGAAGCGCTGCGCTTGCGGCAGGGGGGCGCGCGCGGCCTGTGCGGCAGCCGTACGACGCTTCAGTTCGGCCTGCGCCGGGACGAGCGCGCTGAAATAGAACGGCAGGCAGAAAAGCAGCACGCCGATGCCGGTCACGCCGGCGGGGCCGAGCGCATTGAGCAGGCGGCGCAGTCGCCTCACAGCGCGTTCCGAAACCGTGCCTGCACGGAGAACTGGATCGGCCGCTGCGGATCGTCCTCGCGCACCTGGTGGCTCACGAGGTGCACTTCCGCGAAGTTGCCGGTCGAGCTGAGGCGCCGCAGGTACTGCAGCATCAGCTCTTCGCGCCGCGCCTCGGCCGTGACGCGCAGCACGCGCGCCTGCGCATCGGGCTGGATGTTGAGCAGGGCAACGTCCTTCATCGAGGCGCGCTCGAGCGAGTCGATGAGCTGCGCCCAGGGCAGCGCCAGCTGGCGCACCGTGGCCTGCGCGTTCTTCATCTCGCCGTCGAGCTTGTCGCGCGGGATGGCGAGCGCCGGGCGCGGGACGCTGAGCAGCGCGGCCGCGGCGTCGAGCTCGTGCAAGCGCTGCCGGGTTTCGTTGTGTTCGATCACCAGGACGCTGGCGACTGCGAGCGACCCGGCCAGCACGGCGATCCCCAGCGCGCGCGGGCGCCGGCGCGGAATGATGAAGTCGAGCTGCAAGCGAGGCCTCACAGCTGCTCCCGCAGCACGAGCGACGGCAACGGCTCGCCGCTCGCGCGGCTGCGCTCGCGCTCGAGCAGCTCGTCGGCGTCGCTTTCCCTGCCGTTGTACACCGAGGCCCAGCCTTTCGACGCGAGGCGCGCGAGGCACGTGCGTCCGGCCTCGGCGGCCAGCAGCCAGGCGCCTTCGCGCGGGATGCGCGCGCGCGAGCGGTTGTACGCGCTCATCAGGAACGGCTGCACGGACTGGAGCTTCGCCTTGCCCTTGCGCGGGAACGCGTTCTTGATGCCCTCGAGCAGCGCCGAGTCGATCGCGCAGGCGAGCGCCTCCGAAACCCGCACTTCCCAGCCCTTGACGCGCTCGCCGTGGATCCGGGTGAAGTGGAAGCGCGCGAGCGCGATCTCCTCGTCCGCCGTCGCAGTGCCATCCTGCGGTGGCAACACCGCGTAACGCACGAAGTGGTTCGACAGCACCACGCTCACGGTGGCGCGCTTCTTCAGCGCGGCGACCTTTCGCGTGAAGTCCTCGAGCGCGCCGGACCACGGCTCGGGCTGCTCCGCGCCCGCCGGCCGGAGCACGACCGCCACGCGCTCAGGCCACAAAAGTGACACGGTTGATCTCCTCGAGCGTGGTCTGGCCGCGGCGCACCGCGTCGAGCGCGGCGTCGCGCAGGAAGCGGGTGCCGTTCTTGGCCGCGGCGTCCTTCAGCGCGCGGATCGGCGCGCGGCCGGTGATCAGCTCGCGCATCTCGTCGTTCAGGATCAGCAGCTCCGCGATCGCCTTGCGCCCGCGGTACCCCGCGCCGCGGCAATCGCGGCAGCCCTTGCCGGCGCGAAATTTCCAGGCGGAAAGATCCATCCCGGCGAGACCCGATTCCTGAAGCGTCTCTTCGTTCGGGACTTCACGCTCCGCGCAGTGCGCGCACACGAGCCGCACCAGGCGCTGGGCGAGGATCGCGTTCAGCGCCGAGACGAAGCCGTAAAGGTCGACGTTCATGTGCATGAAGCGGCCGATGACGTCGAACACGTTGTTCGCATGCACCGTGGTGAACACGAGATGTCCGGTCAGCGCCGACTGCACCGCGATGTTCGCGGTTTCCGGATCGCGGATCTCGCCCACCATGATGCGGTCGGGGTCGTGGCGCAGGATCGAGCGCAGCCCGCGCGCGAAGGTGAGGCCCTTCTTCTCGTTCACCGGGATCTGCAGCACGCCGGGCAGCTGGTACTCGACTGGGTCCTCGATGGTGACGATCTTGTCCTGGCCCTTGTTGATCTCGGTGATCGCGGCGTAGAGCGTGGTGGTCTTGCCGCTGCCCGTGGGGCCGGTGACCAGCAGCATGCCGTGCGGCTCGTGCGACAGGCGCCGCAGCGCGCGGATGTCGTGCTCCTCGAAGCCGAGCGAGTCGAGCGAGAGCTGCTGGCGCGTGGTCTCGTAGAGCGACTGCTTGTCGAGCACGCGCAGCACCGCGTCCTCGCCGTGGATGCTCGGCATTACCGAGACGCGGAAATCGATCGCGCGGCTGCGGTCGATCGCCTTGAAGCGACCGTCCTGCGGCACGCGGCGCTCGGTGACGTCGAGCTCGGCGAGCACCTTGACGCGCGCGATCGCCTGCTCGGCCTGCACCCGGTCGTCGATCTGCTTGATCTGGATCAGGATGCCGTCGATGCGGAACTTGATCACCAGGCCCTTGGCGACGGTCTCGAGGTGGATGTCGCTCGCGCCCAGCTTGAGCGCGTCGCGCAGGGTGGAGCGCACCAGGCGCACCACCTCGCTCTTCTCGTCCGCGATCGCCTTGAGCGAGAGATCTTCCGCGCCCTTGTTGTCGTCGCCTGTAACGCCGACCTCGGCGCGTACCGCATCGAGCGCGCGCAGCGTCTCCTCGTGGCTCGCGACGTAAGCGACGAGGTCGCCGCGATGCACCAGGCGCCACGCGAACGGCGCGCGAATGCGCTCCGCGGCCCACGCGGCCTGCTCGCTCGAGAACGGGTCGTCGGTGGCGAGCAGCAGCTCGCCGCCCTCGGTGCGCAGCAGCACGCAGCCCTTGCGCGAGCATTCCGAGAGCGGTACCAGGTCGAACGCGGGCTCGAGACGCCGCATCTCGTCCATGCGCAGCACCGCCAGGCGGAAAGTCGCGGCGAGCCGTTCGGCGAACACGTCGGGCTCGAGCGCCAGCTTTTCCTCGAGCGCGTCCACCACGCGCCGGCTTCCCGCCGCCGCCTTTGCCTGTGCAATTTCCTGCGCGTTGATCATCGCAAATTCCCCGCCAGCTCGAAGATCGGCATGTACATGAGCACCACGATCGCGCCGATCACGAGGCCGATCACCGCCATGAGCAGCGGCTCGAACAGGCGCGTGAACCAGTCGACCCAGCGCGCGAGCTCCTCGTCGTGGAAGCTCGCGGCCCGATCCATCATCTCGCCCATGTTGCCGCTCCGCTCGCCCACCACGAGCATGCGCATCGCGACCGGCGTGGCGAGCCCGTTCGACTCGAAGGACTCGGACACGCCGCGGCCTTCCGAAATAGCCCGGCTCGCGGCGGCGAGACGCTGGCGCAGGACCGGGTGCAGCAGCTCGGCGCTCATGCCGAGCGCGGAGACCAGCGGCATCCCGCCGCGCAACAGCATGCCGGTGGTGCGGTAGAGGCGCGCGAGCTGGTACACCTTGAGCCGCTCGCCGATCGCCGGTACGCGCCACGCCAGGTTGCCGAAGAAAGCCTGGACGCGCGGGTCTTTCGCGGCGGCGATCGCACCGACGGCGAGCGCCGCCAGGAAGCCGAACGCCAGCACCGCGTGCCCTTCGACCAGCTGGCCCCAGCCAATCAGCACCTGCGAGAAGAACGGCAGGTCCGCGGTGCGATCCTCGTAGATCTTGCCGAAGCGCGGCACGACGAAAAAAAGCAGAAACAGGCTGACGAGCGCGCCCGCGGCGATCAGGAGCAGCGGATAGATCGAGGCGTTGACCGCGCGCTTGCGGATCGCTTCGATCTGCGCCTGGTAGGCGACATAGCGCGTGAGCGCCGGCACGAGGTCGCTCGTGCGCTCGGCCGCGCGCACCGTCGCCACGTAGAGCTGCGAGAACACCGCCGGCGCCTGCTCGAGCGCGGCGGAGAACGGCTGCCCCTGCTTCAGCATCGCCACGAGGCGGCCCAGGAGCGCGCGCCACTCGTCTCGCTTCTCCTTCTGCGCGAGCGTCTCAATCGCTTCGACGAGCGGCAGGCCGGCGTTCAACAGCACGAGCAGCTCCTGGCTGAAGAGCTGCAACGGGAAGCGCGCCGGGCGCAAGAGCGACAGGCTGCGCCGGCCGCGCACCTGCAGCACCGTGTAGCCGCGGCTCTCGGCCTGCTGGCGCGCGGACTGCTCGTCGACCGCCTGGCAGTCGAGCGACTCGATGCGGCCGTCCGACGTGATGGCGCGCAGCTCGAAACGCATGGGGCCCGGGGGCGCTTCTCTAGTGGTTGCTGATGTCGGCGTCTTCGCCGGCGCCGCCCGGCTGGCCGTCGCGACCGTAGGACGCGAGCTCGAAGTCCCACTTCTGCCCCGGTATCTTGTAGATGTACGGCTTGCCCCACGGGTCGAGAGGCACCGCTTTCTTGAGGTATGGCCCGTTCCACTTCGGCTCGCTCGCCGGCCGCTCGACGAGCGCCTTCAGCCCGAGCTCGTTCGACGGATAGCGGCCGACGTCGAGCCGGTACTGGTCGAGCGCCTTTTCGAGCGCGTCGATCTGCGCCTTGGCGGTCGCGATCTCCGACTTGCCGACCTGGCTGAAATAGCGCGGCGCGACGAAACCAGCTAGCAGGCCGATGATCACGACGACCACCAGCAGCTCGAGCAGCGTGAAGCCTTTTTCGCGCGCGCGCCTCACCGCGCGCTCGGCGTCGTTCAGCGAGCTGATCACCTTCTTCGCGTGGCGGTAGAGCTTGTCGGCGCCGGCGGTCGGCGCTACGCGCCGGTAGCGGCGCTCGAACAGCGGAATGCCCAGCACGCCCTCGAGGTTGCGAATGCGCGCCGACACGTTCGACTGCACGGTGCCGAGCTCGCGCGAGGCGCGCGAGAAGCCCTCGGCCTCGTACACTGCGACGAAATATCGCAGGTCCTTGACGTCCATCCCTCCTCCCGAGGTATCTGGTTCTGCGATCGGACTAACTGCAGGGAAAAGAGTAACCCGAAAACGGCCAAATAAATATCACCGTCGCGCCGGAGGGCGACGTCGCATGATCCGACGAGGCGGCAAAGTCCCGTAAATGCAGGGACTTAGGATCTGCTATCTGGAATCGTGATGGCAGCGACGCGAAACTGTCATCAGTCCGCAGCTTTCTAGTCGATCAGCTGGTACGCGGGGAGGGTCAGGAACTCGACGTAGTGATCATCAGCGGTGAGGGTCTCGAAGAGTTGCGCCGCCGCGTCCAGCTTGCCCTCGGCGCCGCCCGCCTTCGCCTTCGCGAGCTCTTCGGAAAGGAGGTCCTTGAATAGCTGGACCGTCACCTTGCGGCCGTCCTCCAGCACCCCCTTGGGCGAGCGGATCCACTGCCAGATCTGCGAGCGCGAGATCTCCGCGGTGGCGGCGTCTTCCATCAGGTTGTACACCGGCACGCAGCCGTTGCCGGCGAGCCAGGCGGCGAGGTACTGGATGCCGACCGAGATGTTGTTGCGCACCCCCGCCTCGGTGATCGGACGCTCGGGCTGGAAGTCGAGCAGCTCGCGTGCGCTCACTTTCACGTCCGGGCGCTGCCGCGTGTATTGGTTGGGCTGCGGCATGTGCTGGTCGAACACCTGCTTCGCCACCGGCACCAGGCCGGGGTGCGCCACCCAGGTGCCGTCGCAGCCGTCGGTGACTTCGCGCAGCTTGTCCTGGCGCACCTTCTCGAGCGCGGCTTCGTTCGCCGCCGGATCGTTCTTGATCGGGATCTGCGCCGCCATGCCGCCCATTGCCGGCGCACCGCGGCGGTGGCACGTCTTCACCAAGAGCAGCGCATACGCCCGCATGAAGGGCGCGGTCATCGTCACCTGGGCGCGGTCGGCAAGACAGAACCTCTGGTTGGCGCGGAACTTCTTGATGCAGGAGAAGATGTAGTCCCAGCGCCCGATGTTGAGGCCCGAGGAGTGGGTGCGCAGCTCGAAGAGGATCTCGTCCATCTCGAACGCGGCCACCACGGTCTCGATCAGCGCGGTCGCCTTGATCGTGCCGCGCTTGAGGCCCAAAGAATCTTCCGAGGCATCGAAGATCTCGTTCCAAAGGCGGGCCTCGAGGTGCGACTCCATCTTCGGCAGATAGAAGTAGGGCCCGGATCCGCGCCGGATCAGCTCCTTCGCGTTGTGGAAGAAGTAGAGCGCGAAGTCGAAGATACCGCCGGCGACGGGTTTCCCGTCGACGGCGACGTGCTTCTCGTCGAGGTGCCAGCCGCGCGGCCGCGGGATCAGCACCGCGGTCTTCTCGTTCAGCCGGTACTGCTTGCCGCCCTGCTCGAAGGTGATCGTGCGCCGCACCGCGTCGCGCAGGTTCACCTGCCCGTCGACCATGTTGTGCCAGGTCGGGCAATTGGCGTCCTCGAAATCCGCCATGAAGGTGGACGCGCCCGAGTTGAGCGCGTTGATCACCATCTTGCGATCGGTGGGGCCGGTGATCTCGACGCGCCGGTCGAGCAGGTCGTTCGGCTGGGGCGCCACGACCCAATCGCCTTCTCTTACTTCGCGCGTCTCAGCGAGAAAGTCCGGTTTCGCGCCAGCGTCGAATTCCGTTTGCCGCTGCGCGCGGCGCGCGAGCAGCTCCTGGCGGCGGGACTCGAACTTGCGGTGCAGCTTGGCGACGAAGCCGAGCGCTTCGGGGCTCAGGACTTGCGCGAACTCCTTGCTGATCGGGCCGGAGATCGCGACGCCCTGAGGAAGAGGCCCGGACATGTGCATTGCAGCATTCTATTAATCGAAATGTGGCGGTGCAACATGAAATCGTGGACCGATCGGAGTAGCCTCAACTTTCAAGCAACGGCTCTGGATTTCACATCATGAAACCGCTCCAAATTCTCATTCTGGGGGCATCGTACGGCTCCCTGCTCGCTTCCAAGCTGCTTCTCGCCGGCCATACGGTGAAGCTGGTGTGCCTGCCGGCCGAGGTCGACGCGATCAATACCGGCGGCATCCGCGTGCGGATGCCGGTAAAGGGCCGCGAAGGTCTGGTCGAGGTTCACTCGTGGAAGCTGCCCGGCAAGCTCTCCGCCGGCGGCCCCGCCGCGATCAATCCGTCGGAGTACGACCTCGTCGCGCTCGCGATGCAGGAGCCGCAATACCGCTCGGCGGGTGTGCGCGAGCTCCTCGATGCCGTCGCGAAGGCCAAAGTGCCGTGCATGTCCATCATGAACATGCCGCCGCTGCCCTACCTCGCGCGCGTCCCCGGCGTTTCGGCCAAAGACCTGCGCTCCTGCTACACCGATCCGAGCGTGTGGGACGGCTTCGACCCCGCGTTCATGACGCTGTGCAGCCCCGACCCGCAGGCCTTCCGTCCCCCGGAAGAAAAGGTGAACGTGCTGCAGGTCCGGCTGCCGACCAACTTCAAGTCGGCGCGCTTCCCCTCTGAAACGCACACCGCGATGCTCAAGCGCCTGGAGAAGGAGATCGAGGAATCGCGGTTCGATACCGGCAGCGGCAAGATCGAGCTGCCGGTGAAGCTCAAGGTGCACGATTCGGTGTTCGTTCCGCTCGCCAAGTGGGCGATGCTGATCGCGGGCAACTACCGCTGCGTCACCAAGGAAGGCCCGCGCGCGATCAAGGACGCCGTGCATTCCGACATCAACGTGTCGCGCGCGACCTACCAGTGGGTGGTGAACCTGTGCCTGCTGCTCGGCGCGAGCGAAAGCGATCTCGTGCCCTTCGAGAAGTACGCCGCCGCGGCGCAGAGCCTCGGCAGCCCCTCGTCCGCGGCGCGCGCGCTCTATGCCGGCGCGCCGTACATCGAGCGCGTCGACCGGCTGGTCCAGGCGATCGCCAAGCAGAAAGGCATGCAGCTGCCAGTGCTCGACGAGGTCGTCGCGCTGGTCGACGCCCGGCTGGAAATGAACCGGAAAAAAGCCGCCTAGCGTTCCGGCAAATCGGGGTCCGACCCCGATTTGTCGTCTTCGATCCCCAGCTCCTGGATCTTGCGGGTGATGGTGTTTCGTCCCATGCCCAGCAGGTTGGCGGCGTCGATGCGCCGTCCGCCGGTGCGGGCGAGCGCCCGGGTGATCAGCGCGCGCTCGAACTGACGGCCGAGCACATCGAGGATGCCGATGTCGCCGCGCGCGAGGCGCCGCTCGGCTTCCTGCTCCAGGGCTGCGAGCCAGTCCGAGGCCGTGCCCGCCGCTTCCCCCTGCGCGCGGAATTCGGGCGGCAGGTCGCCCTGGTCGATCACCTGCCCCGGCGCCATGACGGTGAGCCAGTGGCAGAGATTCTCGAGCTGGCGCACGTTGCCGGGAAACTCGAGGCGCGCGAGATGCGCGAGCGCGTCGTCAGCGATGCGCTTGGGCTCGACGCCGAGCTGCTTCGCGCTCAGCGCGAGGAAATGGCGCGCGAGCAGCGGAATGTCCTCGGCCCGCTCGCGCAGGCTCGGCAGCCGCAGGCGGATCACGTTCAGCCGGTGATAGAGGTCCTCGCGGAAGGTCCCGTCCCGCACGCGCTGCTCGAGATTCTGGTGCGTGGCCGCGATGACCCGCACGTTGACCTTCATCTGCTGGTGACCGCCGACGCGGTAGAAGGTGCCGTCGGAAAGCACCCGAAGAAGCCGCGTCTGCAGCTCTGCTGGCATGTCGCCGATTTCGTCGAGGAAAAGCGTCCCGCCCTCGGCCTGCTCGAAGCGGCCGCGGCGCTGCTGCTGCGCGCCGGTGAACGAGCCGCGCTCGTGCCCGAAGAGCTCGGACTCGAGCAGGTCCTTGGGCATCGCCGCGGTGTTGATCGCAACGAACGGCTGCTGCGCGCGCGCACTATGCCGGTGCAGGGCGCGCGCCACGAGCTCCTTTCCGGTTCCTGACTCGCCGGTAATCAGGACGGTCGCGCTCGATTGCGAGAGCCGGCCGATGGCGCGGAACACCTCCTGCATCGCCGGCGCCTGCCCCAGGATCTCCTTGGTTTCGACGGTCCCTTCCGTGTCCCGGGTTTCTTTTCGCCTCTCCTCGAGCGCGCGCCGGATGAGGTCGACCGCCTGGTCGATGTCGAAGGGCTTCGGCAGGTACTCGTAGGCGCCGCCCTGAAACGCGGCCACCGCGCTATCCAGGTCGGAATACGCGGTCATCACGATCACCGGCACGGCGGGGTGGCGCTGCTTTACGGCCTGCAGGAGCTCGAGGCCCGAGCGGCCGGGCATGCGGATGTCCGAGACCAGCACCTCGGGTGCCGCGCCGGAAAGCGCGTCCAGCGCTTCCTGCGCCGAGGAGAAAGAGTTGAACGCGATGCCTTCCCGGCTGAGCGCTTTCTCGATCACCCAGCGGATGGAGCGGTCGTCGTCGACGATCCAGACCGGTTTCATCGTATCGGCAGCAGGATCCTGAATATCGTTCGGCCCGGCCGCGACTCGAACTCGATGACGCCGTGGTGGTAATGCACGAACGTCTGCGCGAGGGAGAGCCCCAATCCGGTGCCGCCTTCCCTGCCCGAAACGAGCGGATTGAAGATCCGGTCCTGGATCTCCTCCGGTACGCCCGGGCCGTCGTCGATGACTTGCAATTCTAATGCCAGCTTGTAGCGCTGCTTCAGGATGGTGATTTGCCTTATGACTCGGGTACGAAAAGTTATTCCGTTGCTGCCGACCTGGGCGGCGTTGCGCGCGATGTTGAGCACCGCCTGGATCAGCTGCTCGCGATCGCCCCGGATCTCGGGCAGGCTCGGGTCGTAGTCGCGCACGATCTCGATGCCGAACTCGGCGCGCA
Source organism: Burkholderiales bacterium (assembly GCA_035649875.1). Lineage (GTDB taxonomy): Bacteria > Pseudomonadota > Gammaproteobacteria > Burkholderiales > SG8-39 > SCGC-AG-212-J23. Next base: position 23,179 of record DASRIR010000153.1, read on the forward strand.
CCAGGCTCCTCACGCGCTCGAGCACCTCGTGCATGCCGAGCGGCTCGAGGTGCGGCGTGCGGTGCGGCGTGAGCATGCGGTCCATCAGCGTCTGCAGGCGGTCCGCTTCTTTGATGATCACCTGGGTGTATTCGCGCAGCTCGGCCCGCTCGAGCTCGCGCTCGAGCAGCTGCGCGGAGCCCCGCAGGCCGCCGAGCGGGTTCTTGATCTCGTGCGCGAGGTTGCGGATCAGCTCGCGGTTCGCCTGCTGCTCCGACTCGATGCGCGCCTCGCGCTCGATGCGGAGCTGCTCGCTGATGGGGCGCAGCTCGGCGAGCAGCGCCATACCGAAGGCGTCAATGCGCGTCACGGTGCAGGAAAGCGGCACCGGCGCGCGGCCGATGCGCACGTAGGTGACGTTGCGTGCCGAGTAGTCCCAGTGGATGACGCGCGCGTCCTCGAGCGAGCGCTCGAGCTCGCTGCGCTCGGCGAAGAAGCCGAGGAAGGGCTGACCGATGAGGCTCTTCGCGCCCGTGCTGAGCAGATTCTCCGCCGCGGGATTCGCGTAGCGCACCGCGAATTCGTCGTCGAGCACCACCACTGCCGTGGCCAGCAGGTCGAGGCCGGCGAACGAGGCGGCCACTTATTGTTTCAGGTTGGCGAGCTCGCGCTGTAGCGCTTGGACGTTCTTCTCGTGGTTCTGGACCGTGTCCTTGTACGGTTGCAGTCGTTCCAGGACACGCGCGTAGTTGCGCTCGTCGCCGCTGCGCACCGACTCCTGCTCCGCCAGCGCGCTGCGGGCCTGCTCGAGCGCCTTCTGCTCGGCCACGAGCTCGCGCTCGAGGATCTCGCGCTGGCGCTCGCGCGCGCTCGCGCTCTGGCGCGGCGTCTCGCGCGGGAAGTTCTGCGGCGGCGTGCGAGCCTGCTGCGGCGGAGCAACGTTGATCTGCGTCGTCACCAGCTCGCACTTCATGCCGGCCGTTTCCTTCTTGGAATTCGTGTAGTGCCGGCGGCCGTCGGCGTCGAGGCAGCGGTAAATCTCGGTGCTCTGCTGGGCGTACGCCGCCCCACAGACCAGAAGAAACCCGACTGCCCACGCCCGGTGCATGAGCTAAGTCTATCAAGGCAAACGGAAACTTGCTCCGCGGCCGGTTCCCGGGCGTGGTCAGATTTCGTCAAGCCGAGTAGTACATGTCGAACTCGACCGGATGCGTGGTCATGCGGAAGCGGGTGAGCTCGCCTTCCTTCAGCTCGATGTACGACTCGAGGAAGTCCTCCGAGAACACGCCGCCGCGCGTGAGGAACGCGTGGTCGTCGCGCAGGCAGCCGAGCGCCTGCTCGAGCGACGCGCAAACGTTCGGCACCTTCTTTGCCTCTTCCGGCGGCAGGTGGTAGAGGTCCTTGTCCACCGGGTCGCCGGGATGGATCTTGTTCTGCACGCCGTCCAGGCCCGCCATCAGCATCGCGGCGAACGCGAGGTAGGAATTGGCCGTCGGATCGGGGAAGCGCACTTCGACGCGGCGACCGTTCGGGCTCGACACGTACGGGATGCGGCAGGCGGCCGAGCGGTTGCGCGCCGAGTACGCGAGGTTGATCGGCGCCTCGAAGCCCGGCACCAGGCGCTTGTACGAATTGGTGCCCGGGTTGGTGATCGCGTTCAGGGCCTTCGCGTGCTTGATGATGCCGCCGATGTAGTGCAGCGCGAAGTCGGAGAGTCCCGCGTAGCCGTTGCCAGCGAACAGATTCTTGTTGCCCTTCCACACCGACTGGTGGCAGTGCATGCCCGAGCCGTTGTCGCCCACCACCGGCTTCGGCATGAAGGTCGCGGTCTTGCCGTAGGACGCGGCGGTGTTCCACACCGTGTACTTGAGGATCTGCATCCAGTCGGCGCGCTGCACGAGCGGCGCGAAGCGCGTGCCGATCTCGCACTGGCCCATCGCCCCGACCTCGTGGTGGTGCACCTCCACCTCGACGCCCTGCTGCTCGAGCGCGAGCACCATCGCGTTGCGGATGTCGTTGAGCGTATCGGTCGGCGCCACCGGGAAGTAGCCGCCCTTGACCGGCGCGCGGTGGCCCATGTTGCCGGACTCGTAGTCGATGCCGGAGGACCAGGGCGCTTCCTCGGACTTGATCTTCACGAAGCAGCCCGACATGTTCACGTCCCAGGTCACCCCGTCGAAGATGAAGAACTCGGGCTCCGGGCCGAAGTAGCAAACGTCGCCGAGGCCGGTCTGCTTGAGGTACGCCTCCGCCTTCTTCGCGATCGAGCGCGGGTCGCGGTCGTAGGGCTTGCCGTCCATCGGCTCGTAGACGTCGCAGGTGACGTTCAGCACCGGCTCGTCGGTAAACGGATCCATGCGGGCCGAGGACGCGTCCGGCATGAGCAGCATGTCGGAGGCCTGGATGCCCTTCCAGCCGGCGATCGACGAGCCGTCGAACGCGTGGCCGGACTCGAACTTGTCCTTGGTGAAGTACTTGACGGGGACGCCGACGTGCTGCTCCTTGCCGCGGGTATCGGTGAACCGGAGGTCGACGAACTTCACCTCCTTGTCCTTGATCAACTTCAATACGTCATCGGGCGTCATCGCCATCGCAAAGGTCTCCTCGGCCGGTTTAGAGTTTCGGTGTGGTTTGAGTAGTAGCCCGGCGTTTCAGCACGTTCCATGCCAAACGCCGTTGCTGATTCCTGGGGCATTTTACTCATCCATGGCGCACTGAATAGGGGCATGGATGGCTTGGTCGCACACCGGAGGTGCACGATGGAAGACATCAAGAAATCCGCGCGGGAAAGAGGAATGAAGTTGGGGCTGACCTACGCCGGGGCCCTCCTGCCGGCCGAGGCGCACGATTTGATGCGGGCCGGGGCCAAGCTGGTCGACGTGCGGACCAAGCCCGAGCTCCTTTACGTGGGCAAGGTGCCGAACAGCATCGCGGTGGAGTGGCAGACCTATCCCGGCAACCGCCCCAATCCCGAGTTCATCGCCGAGCTGGCCGCCGCGGTGCCGAAGGACACGCCGGTGATGTTCCTATGCCGCTCCGGCGCGCGTTCCCATGCGGCGGCGGAAGCGGCGACCCGCGCCGGCTGGCGCGAGGCCTACAACGTTCTAGAGGGCTTCGAGGGCGACAAGGACGGCGATCAGCACCGCAGCTCCGTCGGCGGCTGGCGCAAGGCCGGCCTGCCGTGGGTTCAGAGCTGAGCTAGGCTGCCGACCAATTCACCGCGCCGGTCCACGCGGTCAACAGGACCACCAGCCCAAAAGCGATCCGGTACCACGCGAACCAGCGAAAGTCGTGCGTCGCGACGTAGCGGATGAGCCAGCGGATCACGAGAAAGGCCGAAACGAAGGACACCGCGAAGCCGACCACCCACATCCCGGCATCGTCGGCGCGGAAGAGCTCGCGGTGCTTCCACGAGTCGTACATGCCGGCGGCGATCAGGGTCGGCACGGCGAGGAAGAACGAGAATTCGGTCGCCGCCTGGCGCGACAGGCCGAACAGCATGCCGCCGATGATGGTCGCGCCGGAGCGCGAGGTGCCCGGTATGAGCGCGAAGCACTGGGCGATACCCACCTTCAACGCATCGAGCGCGCTCATGGATTGGGTGGATTCAACCCGAGGAACCCTTTGTCCCCGGTCGACCAGCAGGATGATGATGCCGCCGATGATGAACGCGAGCGCGACCGGCACCGGCTTGAAGAGATGGCTCTTGATGAAGCCGCCGACCGCGAGCCCGAGAACCGCGGCCGGGATGAAGGCGATGATCAGGTTGCGCCAGAGCTGAAGGTCGACGCGCAGGAAGCGCGCGCGGTATTCCCATAGCACGGCGAGCATCGCGCCGGTCTGGATCGCGATGTAGAACACGTCGCGGCTCGGGTGGTCGAAGTCGAGCAGGTCGCCCGCCAAGATCAGGTGGCCGGTGCTCGAGACCGGCAGGAACTCGGTCAGCCCTTCGACTATGCCAAGGATGAAGGCATCGAGCAGGTTCCTCATCTAGCCGATGACCTCATCCGTGCGCAGGAGAATGGCCTGGGGGATCGGGACGCCGATGGCATCTGCGGTCTTGCGGTTGATGGTCAGATGATATTTGGACGCCTGCTCCACGGGCAGCTCGGCCGGTTTGGCGCCCTTCAGGATCTTGTCGACATACGTCGCGGTTCGCCGATACATCTCGTTGAAATCGGCGCCATAGCTCATCAAACCGCCCGCCAGAACATTCTCGCGGTTGCCGAACATGCCTGGCAGCCGGTGCTTGAGCGCCAACGCGGCCAGCGGTACTGGCTGCGAATTCGTGAGCGGAGAAGTGGGAAGAAAAAAACCGCTTGCGCGCGTCGCCGGTCATTTCCCCGCCACGAAGGCCACGATGCTCGTCCAGTAGTTGGCGGCATCGTCGGTGCTGTTGTGGCGCGCGCCCTCGAGCCCGACCCAGCGCTTCTCGCCGCCCCACGCGTCGTACAGGCGCTTCGAGCGCTCCGCGGGAATGATCTCGTCCGCCGTGGCGACGATGCACAGAAGCGGCGCGGTGATGGTCGGCGCGAGCGCGACCGAATCGAAGCGGTGCTTGAGCATCCAGTTGACCGGCAGGAGCGGATAGTGGTGCTTGCCGACCTCGACCAGGCTG
>DASRIR010000154.1:0-2479 GCA_035649875.1 Burkholderiales bacterium
CGCACCGAAAGGTGGCGTACATGGATGACCGGCAGGCTCTTCTCTCGAAAACTCTTGATGGCGATAGCGGCTTTGGCGCCCGCGGCGTCCGAGCCCTCGAGCTCCATCGCGCCGCCAGGAAAGTAGTCGTTCTGGATGTCGATGATGAGAAGCGCGGTATCAGGCATGGGTTTTCTTCAGCTCGGACAGCGGGACGGCGCCGGGGATGTCGATGCGCTTTCGGTTCGGCTCTTCCTCGGTCAGCGCCTCGACTTGCTTCATCGTCTTCGCGCTGCGCACCGCGAGCTGCTGGTAAAGGTGCATGTTGTCCTTTTTCCAGCGCAGTTCCTGCGCAGAAAGGGTTCGCACGACCTTGGCCGGGATGCCGACCGCGAGCGAGCGCGCCGGAATTGAGTCTTCGGCCTTGACGAAGGCGAGCGCGGCGACCACCGCATCCTCGCCGACCTCGGCGTTGTCGTTGACCACGCAGTTCATGCCGACGAGCGCGCCACGGCCTACTACGCAGCCGTGCAGCACGGCGCCGTGGCCGATCGTGCTTTCGGCTCCGACCACGGTGTCTTTGCCCGGGAATCCGTGCAGCATGCAGGTGTCCTGGATGTTCGCACCCTCCTCGACCACGATGCGGCCGAAGTCGCCACGCAGGCAGGCGCACGGGCCGATGTAGGCGCGCGCGCCGACGATCACGTCGCCGATCAGGACCGCGCTCGGATGCACGAAAGCGCTCGGGTGCACGACGGGCGTAATGCCGTCGATGGAATAGACCTGGGGCATGCTCGGTAAGTGGTTGACAATTCTAAGTTAGAACCAGACGGCACGCGTATTGCTTCTCTCTAGGGTTGTCCTTTCTCACTCACATAGGAGGCAGCATGAAATTGTCGAAGTTCCTTGGTGCAGTAATGGCCGCAGCGGTGCTCGCGCTTACCGCGTGTGCCGGCAGCGAAACGAAGCGCTCAACCGCCGAGACCGGTAGCGACGCGGCGCTGACCGCAAAAGTGAAGACCGCGATCGCTTCGGATGCCGGAATGGGTAGCGCGAGCGCGATCAACGTCAACAGCTACCGCGGCACGGTTCAGCTCAGCGGCTTCGTCGACTCGACCGAAAAGATCCAGCGCGCGGCCGACGCGGCGCGCAAGGTCGAGGGCGTGAAGACAGTCGAGAACAACATCAAAGTGAAGCCCTCGAGCTGACGCTTCGCTTCGGATGTCCCCAAAAGCCCCGCAAGTGCGGGGCTTTTTTTTAGAATTCGGCTTCAATGAAGTCCTTCCCGCTGGAGCCGGTCGAAAAGCTTTCGAAGAAGAAACTCCAGGGCCTGCAGCTCGAGCGGCTGCGCTGGTCGCTCGCGCACGCGTACAAGAACGTTCGGCGCTACCGCGAGAAGTTCGACGCCGCCGGCGTCAAGCCCACGCAATGCCGCGGGCTGGAAGACCTAGCGAGATTCCCGTTCACTACCAAGGCGGACCTACGCGAGACCTATCCGTTCGGCCTGTTCGCCGTGCCGATGGAGCGCGTGGTCCGCATCCACGCATCGTCGGGCACCACCGGCAAGCCAACCGTCGTCGGCTACACCGCGAAGGACATCGATACCTGGTCCAACCTCATGGCGCGCTCGCTGCGAGCCGCCGGCGCGCGCCCCGGCCACAAGGTGCACGTCGCGTACGGCTACGGCCTGTTCACCGGCGGGCTCGGCGCGCACTACGGCGCCGAGCGCCTCGGCCTCGCGGTGATCCCGCTCGGCGGTGGAATGACCGAGCGGCAGGTGCAGCTGATCGCCGACTTCAAGCCCGAGATCATCATGGTGACGCCGAGCTACATGCTGGCGATCGCCGACGAGATGGAGCGGCAGGGCTTGGATCCGAGGAAATCCTCACTGCGCATTGGCATCTTCGGTGCCGAACCCTGGACGAACGAATTGCGTTCTTCTATCGAAAAACGGCTCAACCTGGACGCACTCGATCTGTACGGTCTGTCCGAAGTCATCGGACCCGGCGTCGCGCAAGAGTGTGCAGAGATCAAGGACGGCCTGACGATCTGGGAAGACCACTTCTATCCAGAGGTCATCGATCCGCAGAGCGGCGCGGTGCTGCCCGAGGGCGAAAAGGGCGAGCTGGTGCTGACCTCGCTCACCAAGGAAGCGCTGCCCGTGATCCGCTACCGCACGCGCGACCTCACGCGGCTCCTGCCCGGCACCGCGCGCGCGATGCGCCGCATGGAAAAGATCACCGGCCGCTCCGACGACATGCTGATCATCCGCGGCGTCAACGTCTTCCCGTCGCAGATCGAGGAGCTGATCCTAAAGCAGCCCGGCCTCGCGCCGCATTACGTGCTCGAGCTCTCCAAGCAGGGACCGCTCGATCACCTGACCGTGGTGGTCGAAGGCGATGCCGGGGCCACCGCCGGCCTCGAGCACAACATCAAGTCCTACATCGGCATCAGCGCGGACGTGCGCATCGGCGCCGTCGAGCGCTCGATCGGCAAGGCG
>DASRIR010000155.1:0-4512 GCA_035649875.1 Burkholderiales bacterium
ATCCTGCGCGGCGTGTCGCTCGAGCTGCCCGCCGGCTCGATGACCGGCCTGATCGGCCGCAACGGCGCCGGCAAGACCACGCTCATCAAGACGGTGATGGGGCTGCTCAAGGCGGGCAGCGGCGGCGTGCGCTTCGAGGACACGGACCTGCTCGCGGTGCCGACCCATGCGCGCGCGCGCATGGGCATCGGCTACATGCCCGAGGACCGCCGCCTGATCCCCGACCTCACCGTGGAGGAGAACATCCTGCTTCCCGCCTGGGCCGCGGGCGTCACGGATGCGGACGCGCGGCTACGCAAGATCCTCGAGTACGTGCCCGAGATCCGCGAGCTCGGCCCGCGCAAGGGCGCGCAGCTCTCGGGCGGGCAGCAGAAGCTCGCCGCGCTCGCGCGCGCGCTGATGTGCGGCACGCGCCTGCTCCTGCTCGACGAGCCGTTCGAGGGTGTGGCGCCCGCGCTGGCTCAGCGCCTGGCGGAGGTGGTGCGTGGGCTCAAGGACGCGGGAATGACGGTGATTCTTTCGGAGTCGGACCTGCAGCACTCCGAGCGTCTGGTCGATCGTGTGGTGTCGATCGACCGCGGTGCGATCGCGCAATGAGGTCCTGCTGGATCTGCAGCGCGAGGTAGCGCGAGTAGATCCGGCACTGCGCGAAGCTGCCGGCGATGAACCACAGGCCGGGCTGCGGCGTGCGCCGGAACATGTTGCGCAGCTCCTGGTCCTCGCCGAACCCCCACACCGGCCCCACGCGCTGCGCCACCGCCGGGCCGAACAGCTTGCCCACCAGCGCTTCCTGGCCCTTCCAGCCGGTGGCGAGCACCACCAGGTCGATGCCCGGCAGCAGGCGCTCGAGCTCCGAAGCCTGCGCGAGACCGATCTTGCCTTCCACGATCAGGTCCGAGCAGCCGACGTTGAAGTAGTAGCCGCCGCCGCGCGTGAGGTACTTGAACTGCCAGCCGGTGCCGTCCTCGCCGAAGTCGAGGCGAAAGCCCTTGCGCTCGAGCGCCTCGAGCAGGTCGCGATCGAGCTCCCGTGCGTGCGCGGTGGCGAGCTGGTGCGTGCGCTTCGCCAGCGCGAGCGGCACCGAGGTGGTGATCAGGTCGCAGTCCTCGAGCGGCGGCCCCTCGCTGTAGAGCGAGTACACGAGCTGGGCGCTCGGGTCGCACTGGATGATGAGCGTCGGGCTGCGCTGCACCAGCGTGACTTGCGCGCCCGCCGAGTAAAGATCCTGGGCGATGTCGTGGCCGCTGTTCCCGGTGCCGATGACGACCGCGCGCTTGCCACGCCAGTCCTCGCCGTCGACGTACTCGCCGGAATGGATCACTTTTCCGGCGAATCCCTCGAGCGCGGGAATAGGCGGAACGTTCGGAATCCCGCTCACGCCGGTCGCGAGAACCACGTGGCGCGGACGCATGGTGCGCCGGCTGCCGTCGGCGCGGCGCAGCGTCACCGTCCAGCGCGCGTCGCGCTCGTCGTAGCTCCCGCCCTCGAACTCGGTCCCGGTCCAGTAGTTGAGCTCCATCGCCTCGGCATAGGACTCGAACCAGTTGGCGAGCTTGTCCTTCGGGATGTAGACCGGCCAGTTGGGAGGGAACGGCAGGTAGGGCAGGTGGTTGACGTGCACCTGGTTGTGCAGCGTGAGCGCGTGGTAGCGCTTGCGCCAGTTGTCGCCGACGCGCGTGCCGCGGTCCACGACCAGCGTGTCGATCGCGCGCTGCGTGAGACGCGCCGCGATCGACAGGCCGGCATGGCCGCCGCCCACCACCAGCACCGCCGGATCGCGGTCCCGATACTCGCTCTTCGCCTTGCGCTGGTCGAGCCAGTTGGGCCCGGAGAAATCGCGCGAATAGGCCTGCCCTTTCGGCCGCCGCTGGCCGACGTGCTCCTCATGGCCCTCGAGATCATTCAGCGCGGTGAGCAGCGTCCATGCGCGCCGCGTCTCGGGCAGCAGCCGCAGCACGCCGGCGCCGGGCCCGTCCGGCGCATCGAAGCGGAAAATGGCTTCGATGCAGTTCCGGCCGGCGCGGAGGGCATGACGCGGCGGCGTGCGCTCCGGATCGGTTCTGAAGTTGCGCGCCGCCGTGCCCTTCAACGCCGAGACGACCGCGTCGACGCCGCTGACGGTGCGAATGTCCCCCGTGAACGACAGCAGATCGCGCCAGTGGCAATCGGAATCGAACAGCTCGCGCAGCGCGGCGCCAGCGTCACGCTGGAGCGCGTTTTCGAAGCGCGCCAGCCATTCGTCGGCGATGGCGGCGAGCGCATTCATGGCGGGAGACATGGCTCGCCAAAAGTACACCATTTCGCTCCCGGTTAATTCCACACAGACAAGCGGCGACGTGCTTCATTGAGACGCGCATGGCGCCTCGCCTACTCTGCAAGCACTACGTGGAGGCGTTATGAAATACGGACTGGTTGTCGCGTTGCTGGGACTCGGGTTGGCGGCGTGCTCGCCGGCGGTCGATGCGCCGGAGATTCTTTCCAGCGCGCACGCAGCGGCCCCGATGGAGCCGCTCTACCCGCCGCTGGCCGCGGAGGCGGCTGACGGCACGGTGCACGAGTACTACTAGCGAGCGCCGCCGACCGCGGAGCTCGCGCCGCTCGTCCCGCTGCTCGCGCCGGTTCCGGCGCTTGAGCCGGCGCCGGTGGCTTCGGGGCCCGGGCGCGCCGGGCTCGGCCCTTCGTGCGGCGCACGCGCGCTGCCGCCAGCGGCCGAGCGCAGCGCACGCAGGCAGCGATCCTTCTGCGCACCGCTCATTTCCTCGCAGCGCTGCATGTCCTTGTCGAAGGCCGGCGATGCCGCCGGCCTCGGCTGCTCGGGCGTGGTGAGGATGCGGCTGCCGGGACCGTCGGCGAGCGCGACTGCCGCGATCCCGAGCAGGCCGACGAAAAGGAGCCGTTCCAAGCGGCTACCTCACCGTACCCGTGGTGCCCGCGGGCGCGGCCGGCTGCGTGCTCATCGTGCCGCCAGTGCTGCCGATGCCGGTGCTGCCGCCAGCCGCGCGCTCATTACGCTGGCAGTTGTCGCGGTCGGCGCCGATCATGTTCTCGCATCGGCTGAGGCCGCCGATCGCCGACGGCGGAGTGGGCGAGGGGAAGGCCGAAGGCGACTGCGAAGGCGTTACGGCCGGGGTCTGCGACGGCGTCGTGGCCGGCGTTTGGGAGGGCGTAATGCCCGGCGTGCTCGACGGGGTGCCCGACGTGGCCTGAGCGAAGGCGGCTCCCGCGAAGGCAAGGAGGGCGGCGGCGCTGCAGATCTTCAGCATGACTGCTCCTTTCACTGTACTCGAGTCGCTACACCTGCAAGAGCCGTACCGCGACGCCTGAGCCGATGGAGCGATTGGCGCAGTGCCGGGACCAGCGACTCCGGCTTCCTGCGCGGCCGCCGCTGCAACAGCCGCTGAACGCAGCGCTCGGCGCGCGCGCCGTTCATCGTCTGCGCGAGCCGGCCTTCCATGTACGCATCGATCACCGCGGGGTGGATGTAGCACTTGCGGCACACCGTGGGCGTGTTGCCGAGCTGGCGCGCCACGCGCGCGATCGCCTGCGACAACTGATTTTTTCCGGATTGGTGCAATTCCCGGGCGGCGAGCACCGTGCCCGCCCAGGTGCGGAAATCCTTGCTGGTGAAGTCCTCGCCGGCGACGGTCTTCAGATATTCGTTCACGTCGGCCGCGTCCACGGCGCGGGTCTCGCCGGCTTCGTCCACGTACTGGAACAGCTCATAGCCGGGAAGGTCGCGCATGTGGCGCACGATGCCGGCCAGCTTGCGGTCGCTCAGCGCGACGCGATGGTGCACACCGCTTTTGCCGCGAAACCTGAAGAACAGCGTGGAGCCCTGCACGCGAACCTGGCGCGTGCGCAGCGTGGTGAGGCCGAAGGAGTCATTGTCGCGCGCGTACTCTTCATTGCCGACGCGAATGCGCGTGGTCTCGAGCAGGCGCACCACCGTCGCAAGCACCTTGTCGCGCGGCAGGCCCGGCAGCGCGAGGTCCTGGTTCACGCGGCGCCGGATGCGCGGCAGTGCGCGCGAGAACGCGAGCATGCGGCCGTACTTGGTCTCGTCGCGCACTTCGCGCCAGCGCGCGTGATAGCGGTATTGCTTGCGCCCGCGCGCGTCCCGGCCCGTGGCCTGGAGGTGGCCATCCTCGCGGGTGCAGATCCAGACCCTTTCCCAGGCGGGTGGGATCGCCAGCTTGCGGATGCGTGCAAGCGTTGCCGCATCGCGCAACGCCCGGCCGTCGGGCCGCAGATAGCGGAAACCCGTTCCGGCCCGCTGCCGCGAAATCCCGGGTGCGGCATCGTTCACATAGTGCAGGCCGGCGGCCCTGGCCGAGCCCTCGGGCTGGTTGTAAGAGTTGCTGCGCATGGCCTGGGGGCAGTCCGCAAAGGACGTGCCCGCGCGTTACCATTCCCGCTCGATGAAGCCGCTACGCCTGGCCGCCGGGCTGCTGCAACGCCTGGTCGACAAGATCGACCCGCACGAGGGCCGCTATCGCATGCTGTTCGAGCGCA
>DASRIR010000156.1:0-2285 GCA_035649875.1 Burkholderiales bacterium
CAAGGGCGACGAGACCATCGACATCCTCGGCCTCGCCGGCATCCAGCCGCAGCAGGAGCTCAAGGTGCAGATCACCTCGGGCGACGGCCGCAAGGTCGAGATCACGGTGAAATGCCGCATCGACACCGCGATCGAGGTCGATTACTACCGCCACGGCGGCATCCTGCCCTTCGTGCTGCGCGAGCTGATGAGCGGACCGGCGTCCGCTAAAGCCGCCGCCTAGCTTTCCCTCGGCAGCGGCGGCCGCGCCGCGTCGTGCGGCGCATGGCCGGTCTCGATCATGCTCTTCATGCGCATGAGGTCGGCGTCCATCTCGCTCTTTGGATCGGCGCCGAAAATGGTCGCGACCGCATGGCCGAAGGCGCCCGCCGGCGGAACGTAGGACAGCCGCACTTTCACGCGCGTGCCGCCGTCGCTGGTGGCCTCGAAGGTCACGTCGCCCTCGTGCCGCACGTCGGAGTCGCGCACCGAGCGCCACTTGATCAGCTCGCCAGGCACCACGCGGGTGATCTCGGCCGTCCATTGCACCGGGACGCCGGCCGGCCCCGCCACCACCCAGTGCGAGCGGTTCTCGGCCACCTGCAGCACTTCGCGCACGTTGTGCATGAAACGCGGGAAGTTCTGGTAGTCCGTCCAGAAGCCGTAGACGCGCTCGACCGGAGCGGCGACGTAGATGGTCTTCTGGACCGTGATGCCGCGCTCGCCGAGGCCGACCAGGCTGCGCAGGCCGCGGTTGGCGGCGGCACGCGCAAGCAGCGCGCCGCCCGCCACGCCGAGCATCGCGCGCATGCCGCCGCGGGCCTGGGTGGCGGCGAGCATCAGGGAGGCCCCCGCGCCGCCGGCGATCATGCGCGCCGCGGGCGACCAGTTCTCCTGCAGCAGCTCGAAGCGCGGGCCGGTGCGCGGCTCGCCGCCCTGCAGCGCCGACACGTTGCCCGGCTCGCTGTAGACAGTGAGCTGGTCGCTGACCGCGCGCACGCCCCCGACGCGGCGCACCGCGCGCAGCAGCGGCCGCACCTCGTGCGACAGGATCGGCCCGATCAGGGTGACGTGGCCGCCGCTCGAAGCCACCTCGATGGCGTGCGGATGCGACACCAGCCGGCCGAGCTCGGCGCGTACCCGGCCGATCAGCGCGTCGTCGGTGACCTCTTCGTGCGCAAACATGCGCTTCGCTTCCGCCCAGGCTCCCTGGGCGCGCTGGACCGTGTCGCGCGCGGTGACCCGGGCGCTCTGGTTGACGACGCGGGCGGCGTGCACCACCCGGTCGCGCGTCCGCGCGCGGCGACGGCGGCCGGTGTTCGGGTCCAGGAAATACATGAGCGCGACGCCGAGGGCCGCGCCACCGATGAAAAGCGGGTTCATGCCATTAGGACTCCCGCGGCAGAAACCCGTTCAGCGCCATGGGCTCGAACGCGTGCAATTTACAGGCCACAGGCTCAACGAGCGGGAGCTGGAGCCGGACTGCGCGCAAGGAAGTGGGCGAGCGCGCTGAGGTCGGCGTCGCTTACGCCATACAGCGCCGCCGCCATGATGGTGTCGCCGCCGGTGCGCTTGCCGTCCCGGTAGGCGCGCAGCTCAGCCGCAAGATAGGCTTCGCGCTGGCCGGCGAGCCTCGGAATCTGATTCTGGCCGCGGAAGTCGGACAGGTGGCAGATGCCGCAGCGCAGCGCCTTTGCCCGCTCGGCGCCGGTTTTCATCAAGGCGGGATCCGGCTTGCCGCTTTCCATCCCTTTGGCCGGCAGCTTGGAGAAATGGCCGGCGAGCTGCACGATCTCGGCGTCCTTCATGCCCTTCACCACCGGCAGCATCAGCTCTGACTTGCGCAGCTCTTCGCGGAACAGGACGAGCTGGGTCTCGATGAACAGCTTCGGCTGCCCCGCGATCGACGGGACCTTCGGGTCCGGCGAATTGCCGTCGGGGCCGTGGCACGTGGCGCACAACTGAACCCGCTCCTGGCCCCCGGCAACGGAAATAAAAAAGGCGGTGAGCAGGGCCCACCGCCCTTTCCAGGCAAACAGCATCTACTGCTTCTTGGCCGCCGCCTTCGGACGCTCGTAGCTGATGCGGTAGATCGCGCCCACCTGCTCGTCCGACACCAGCAGCGCGCCGTCGGGCATCTGCGCCACGTAGGCCGGGCGGCCCCAGAACTTGTAGCTGTCGCCGCCTTCCTGGAAGCCGCTCATGAACGGCCGGCTGCTCGCCTTGCCGTCCTCGCCGACGCGCACGTTGACCACGTCGAAGCCGAACGGCTTCTCGCGGTTCCAGGAGCCCTTGCGCACCACGAA
>DASRIR010000157.1:0-3463 GCA_035649875.1 Burkholderiales bacterium
TCGGGGCGTGGAAGCTGGTGGTTCTCTTCTTCTTCGCGGTGTTCGGCATCTACCTCGGCTGGTTCTCACCGACCGAGGCCGCGGCGGTCGCCGCCTTCGCCGCGATCGTCATCGCCTTCGCGACTCGCACCATGGACCTGCGCGGGCTGCTCGAGGCGCTGCTCGAGACCGTCTACACCACCGCCGCGGTGTTCTTCGTGATCGCAGGCGCGTTCATCTTCTCGCGCTTCATCGTGGTCACGCAGTTCCCGGTCGAGCTCGGGCGCTGGGTCCAGCAGGCCGGCCTCGCGCCGGTCTCGGTGCTGCTGGCGGTGATGGCGCTCTACGTAATCCTCGGCACCTTCCTGGACGAGGTGAGCACCATCCTCATCACCATCCCGGTGACGCTCCCGCTCGTCACCAACATCGGCTACGACGGCATCTGGCTCGGCGTGTTTGTCACGGTGATGTGCACCATCGGCCTCATCACCCCGCCGACCGGGATGACGGTGTTCGTAATCCAGGCACAGCACCCGGACATCCCGGTGGCGCGCATCTACTTCGGCACCCTGCCCTTCCTCGTCGCCGACTTCGTGCTCGTCGGGCTGCTCATTGCGTTCCCCGCGCTCGCGCTCTGGCTGCCAGGAAAACTCGGCGTTTGATGTTTGCAGTCTGAGGAACGACCTGTCGCAGGAAAGGCCGCACGCAGAAAAAAGTAAGCCCCGGCAGGTGGGGGGTTTGCACGGGGCTCGGGCGCGACGGGGGTCATCGCGCACAAGCGCGCACAGTAGCGCAAGTCACCGCGGCTAAGACACTGATTCGCTATCTATGTTGATAAGGGTGTGGGAAAGCTGTGGCTTGGCTGTGACCAACACGAGCCCTTCCCTTGTCCCGGCTTCGACTTGCCGGTCACTCCTCCCACGCGAAGAAGGACTTGCAAGGTCACCGCCAGATTCCAGGATCCAGCCCGCCGAAGCCCCGATAAAATCGCCGGCTGCGATTCGACAAGGAAGTCGCCTCCCCGCATGAGCACCGCCGCCGAGGCGCTCGCCGAGCGCTTTCGTTCGCGCGACGCAACCGTCGGTGTCATCGGCCTCGGATACGTCGGGCTGCCGCTGGTGTGCCGCTTCGCGGAAGCGCGGTTTCGCACCATCGGCTTTGACATCGACGCCGAGAAGGTCGGGGCGCTGAAGGCCGGGCGAACTTACCTTTCCACCGTTCCCGCCGAAAAAGTCGCCAGCGCGCTCAAGCGCGGCTTTCAGCCGACCACCGACTATTCGCAGGCGGCGAAAGCCGACGCGCTGATCATCTGCGTTCCGACGCCGCTCACCGCCACGCGCGAGCCCGACATGCAATACATCGTCGGCACCCTCGACGCGCTGGAGCCCCATCTGCGACCGCAGCAGCTGCTCTCGCTCGAAAGCACGACCTACCCGGGCACGACCGAGGAAATCCTCCGGCCGCGCCTGGAGAAAAAGGGCCTGCGGCCCGGCGAAAACTTCTTCCTCGTCTTCTCGCCCGAGCGCGAGGATCCGGGCAACCCGCGTTATTCGACGCAGACCATCCCGAAGGTCTGCGGCGGCTCGACGCCCGCCTGCCTGCAGGCGGGACTCGCGCTCTACAGCCAGGCCATCGACCACATGGTCCCGGTGAGCTCCACGCGCGCGGCCGAAATGACCAAGCTGCTCGAAAACGTCCACCGCGCAGTGAACATCGGCCTCGTGAACGAGATGAAGGTGATCGCCGACCGGATGGGGGTCGACATCCACGAAGTGGTGCGCGCGGCCGCGACCAAGCCTTTCGGCTTTGTGCCCTACTACCCCGGTCCGGGGCTCGGCGGTCACTGCATTCCGATCGACCCGTTCTACCTTTCGTGGAAAGCGCGCGAGTACGGCGTCGACGCGCGCTTCATCGAGCTCGCGGGCGAGATCAACCGCGGGATGCCGGCCTGGGTCGTTGGCAAGATCGCAGGCGCGCTCAACTCGCGCGGCAAGCCGATCAAGGGCAGCAGGATCCTGATCCTCGGCATCGCCTACAAGAAGAACGTCGACGACATGCGCGAGTCGCCCGCGGCCGAGATCATGGAGCTGCTCCACCAGCAGGGCGCAGAGCTCAGCTACTCCGACCCGCACGTGCCCCGCTTCCCGAAGATGCGCGAGCACCGCTTCGAGATGGAAGGCGTCGAACTCACGCCGCAGGTCCTGAAGGCGCAGGATTGCGTCGTCCTGGTCACCGACCACGACCGCTTCGACTACGGCGCCATCGCCGCCCACGCCCGGCTTTTGGTCGATACGCGCGGGCGCTACCCGGTCGGCGGCGCGAATATCGTAAAGGCCTAAACTCCCGTCCATGCCGAAAGCCAAGACCGCACTCATCACGGGAGTCACCGGGCAGGACGGCGCGTACCTCGCCGAGTTCCTGCTCGACAAGGGTTACGTCGTCCACGGCATCAAGCGCCGCACCTCGCTCTTCAATACCGACCGGATCGACCACCTCTACCAGGACCCGCACGTCCGCAACCGCCGCTTCATCCTGCACTACGGCGACCTGACGGATTCCTCGAGCCTTACGCGCGTCCTCCAGCAGTGCCAGCCCGACGAGCTCTACAACCTCGGCGCGCAGAGCCACGTCGCGGTGTCGTTCGAAGAGCCCGAGTACACCGCGAACTCCGATGCGCTCGGCACCCTGCGGCTGCTCGAAGCGATCCGCATCCTCGGGCTGGAAAAGAAGACACGCTTCTACCAGGCCTCGACCTCCGAGATGTTCGGCAAGGTCGCGGAGACCCCGCAAAAGGAAACCACGCCCTTCTACCCGCGCTCGCCCTATGGCGTGGCCAAGGTGTATTCGTACTGGATCACGGTCAACTACCGCGAGGCCTACGGATTCTTCGCCTGCAACGGCATCCTCTTCAACCACGAATCGCCGCTGCGCGGCGAGACTTTCGTCACACGCAAGATCACGCGCGCCCTGGCGCGACTAGCGCTGGGCGTGCAGGACTGCCTCTACATTGGCAACCTCGACGCCAAGCGCGACTGGGGCCACGCCAAGGACTTCGTCGAGGCCCAGTGGCTGATGCTGCAGCAGGACAAGCCCGAGGACTTCGTGATCGCGACCGGCGAGCAGCGCAGCGTGCGCCAGTTCATCGAGGCAGCGGCGAGCGAGCTCGACATCGCGCTCGGCTGGAAAGGCGAAGGCAACAAGGAGGTCGGCTGCATCAAGCGGGCGAGCGCGAAGCGCTGGCCGGCGCTCAAGGAAGGCCAGGTGATCGTGCGCATCGATTCGCGCTACTTCCGCCCGGCGGAGGTCGACACGCTCCTTGGCAACGCCAGCAAAGCCCACCGCCAGCTCGGCTGGAAGCCGAAGGTCAGCTTCAAGGAGCTGGTCGCCGAGATGATGCGCGAGGACATCCGCCTCGCCGAGCGCGAGCAGCTCGCGCGCAGCCACGGCCACAAGATCCACGACCGGCACGAATAGCGTGAGCCCG
>DASRIR010000158.1:0-5762 GCA_035649875.1 Burkholderiales bacterium
TTCAATACGGTGGGCACGGTGAATCCAGCTACGGGATCGTTCACTGAGACGTCGACGCCTATCCCCGGCACCGGCACAGGACTGTTCCTAGGGGTGAACGACCAGGGATCGCTCACCATTGCGGGCCAAATCTACCCAACAGGGGCGATCGACATGCAGTTTTCGGGGCAGGCGTGCTTTAACTGAGGCTAGACGCCCGCGGCTGACTTGATCGCGGCTACCATCGCGTAGGGCTTGGCGGTCTTCGGCAGGTACCACGCCGCGCCGGCGGCGATCGCGCGCTCCATGGTCACCGGGTCCTCGGTGGCCGAGATCACGATCACGCGCACGTTCGGCAACGCGCTGCGGAAACGCTGCAACGCCTCAATGCCGGTGTGCCCCGGCAGCCCCAGGTCGAGCAGCGCGAGCCGCAGGTCGGGCAGCGTCATACCGCGCTGGATCGCCGCGGCGAGCTCGAGCTCGGCATGGACCGTCGAGCCCGGGATCGCGCGGTGCACCATCGCGGTCAAGGTCTCGTGGATCAGCGGATGGTCGTCGATGATGAGGACGTCCATGGCTACGGCTCGGTCTTGTACTCCGAATCGGCCTTCGGCCGCACGCCGACGAAGCGGGCGAGGAACAAGCCCGCCTCGTAAAGCACGCACATCGGCACCGCGAGCATGAACTGCGACAGCACGTCGGGCGGCGTCACCACCGCGGCGACCACGAACGCGCCCACGATCACGTAGGGGCGCGCCTCGCGCAGCTTCTCGACCGTGACGATGCCCATGCGCACCAGGACGATCACCACGATCGGGATCTCGAACGTGATGCCGAAGGCGAGAAACATGGTAATCACGAAGCTGAAATAGGCCTCGATGTCCGGCGCCGGCGTGATCGACTTCGGCGCGAAGTCGTGAATGAAGGCGAACACCTTGCCGAACACGAAGAAGTAGCAGAAGCCGACGCCGAGGAAGAACAGCACCGAGCTCGCGACGATGAGCGGCAGGGCGAGCTTCTTCTCGTGCTCGTAAAGCCCGGGCGCGACGAACGCCCACGCTTGGTAGAGCACGTAGGGCAGCGCCACCATGAAGCCGACGAGCGCGGTGACCTTCACCGGCACCATGAACGGCGTGATCACGCCGGTGGCGATCATCTTGGCGCCCTCGGGCAGCGCGTTCATCAGCGGCAGCGCGAGCAGGTCGTAGATGTAGCCCGAGCCCGGGTAAAGAAAGAGGATCACGAAGATCGCGAGTACCGCGCCCACCGCGCGCACCAGCCGCTGGCGCAGCTCGATCAGGTGGGAGATGAAGCTTTCCTGCTCGCTCACGCGGTCTTGGTCTCTTCGGGCTTCTTCTCTTCGGGCTTCTTCATCTCTGCGGGCTTCTGGGGCGGTTCGGCGCCGATCTCGGACGGACTCTTGGGCAGGTCGCCGACCACCGCCTCGACCGACTTATTGAGGTCGGTCTCGGTCTTGCGGAGCTCGCTCTGCACCGAGCTCTCGAAGTTGGACGCCGTCTGCTGCATCGAGTCGCGCATCTTGCGCAGCTCCTCGAGCTCGATCTCCCGGTTGATGTCGGCCTTCACGTCGGCGACGTAGCGCTGCAGGCGCCCGGCGAGGTGGCCGACGGTGCGCGCCATGCGCGGCAGCTTTTCCGGCCCGATCACGATCAACGCCACCACGCCGATGACCAGAAGCTCGGTAAACCCGATGTCGAACATTTGGCTCTAGAGAACAAAAAGGCGCCGCGCGGGCGCCTTGTGAAGGCCGAGGCGGAGGCTCAGGCCTTCTGCTCGGTCTTGCCCTTGACTTCGCCTTCGATCGTTTTGCCCGTAACCTGCGGCGCCGGGCCGTCGGCCGGCTTCTCGCCGCCCTCGCGCATCCCATCCTTGAAGCCGCGCACCGCGCCACCAAGGTCCGCGCCCATGTTGCGCAGCTTCTTGGTGCCGAAAATCAGCATCACGATCACCAGGACGATCAGCCAATGCCAGATGCTGAGCGATCCCATATCCGCCTCCTTATCTCTTCCTTTGGAGCATCGGCCCGAGTGGCTCCGGGCCGCCCAAGACGTGCATGTGGACATGATACACCTCCTGGTGCCCCACCCGCCCGTTGTTGATGATGGTGCGGAAGCCGTCGGCCGCGCCCGCCTCGCGCGCGAGCCGGCCGGCGACGGTGAGCATCTTGCCCAGCGCGGCCTGGTGCGCCGCACCGGCGTCGTAGAGCGTCGCGAAGTGCGCCTTCGGGATGATCAGAATGTGCACCGGCGCCTGCGGCCGGATGTCGGGGAAAGCGAGCACGTCGGCGTCCTCGTACAGCTTCTGCGCCGGGATCTCGCCGCGCACGATCTTGCAGAAAATGCACTCGGCTGTGATGCGCGGATCGCTCATTTCTTCCGCGCGGCTTTCTCGTCGATGCCGGAGATGCCTTCGCGGCGCTGCATCTCGGCGAGCACGTCGCCGGGCCCCAGGCCATGGCGCGCGAGCACGATCATGCAGTGGAACCAGAGATCGGTGACTTCGCGCACGAGATGCAGGCGGTCGCCGCTCTTCGCCGCGAGCACGGTCTCGGTCGCCTCCTCGCCGATCTTCTTCAGCATCGCGTCGTCGCCCTTGCTGAAAAGCTGCGCGACGTAGGACTTCGCCGGGTCGCCGTCCTTGCGCTCGTTGATGGTTTCCGCGATGCGGTCCAGGATGCTGGTGTTTTTCATCGTTTGTAAATGAGCGCGGGGTCCTTGAGCACGGGGTCGATCGTCACCCAGCGGCCATTCTCCAGCTTTCGAAAGAAGCAGCTCTCGCGGCCGGTGTGGCAGGCGATGCCGCCGACCTGCTCGACCTTCAGGAGGATCGCGTCGGCATCGCAGTCGATGCGCACTTCGCGCACCTGCTGCACGTGGCCCGACTCTTCGCCCTTGCGCCAGAGCTTCTTGCGCGAGCGGGACCAGTAAACCGCTTCTCCCTTCTCCGAAGTAGCCTTGAGGGCATCGCGATTCATCCAGGCAACCGTCAGCACGCGCCCCGACGTGGCGTCCTGCGCCACCGCGGCGATCAACCCCTCGCCGTTCCAGGGGACTTCGTCCAGGAAGCTCAAAGCCGCACCTCGATGCCGCGGCTGCGCATGCGTTCCTTGACCTGGCGCACGGTGAGGTCGCCGAAGTGGAACACGCTCGCGCCGAGCACGGCGTTCGCGCCGCCGGCCAGCACGCCCTCGGCGAAGTGGTCCGCGGTTCCGGCGCCGCCGGAAGCGACGAGCGGAATGTCGACCGCGTCGCGCACCGCGCGCGTAAGGCCGAGGTCGAAACCTTCGCGCGTACCGTCACGGTCCATGCTGGTGAGCAGGATCTCGCCCGCGCCAGCGTCGGCCATGCGCTTGGCCCACTGCACCGCATCGAGCCCGGTTGGCTTGCGACCTCCATGAGTAAAGACCTGCCATGAAGAACCATTTTTCTTGGCATCGATCGCGACCACGATCGCCTGGTTGCCGACGATGCCGGAGGCCTCGCGCACCAGGTCCGGATTCTGCACCGCCGAGGTGTTGATCGAAACCTTGTCCGCGCCCGCGTTGAGCAGCCGGCGCACGTCCTCGACCTTGCGCACGCCGCCGCCGACGGTGAGCGGGATGAACACCTTGCCCGCGACGGCTTCGATCACGTGCAGCAGGATGTCGCGCTCGTCCGAGCTCGCGGTGATGTCGAGGAAGGTGAGCTCGTCGGCGCCCTCGCCGTCGTAGCGCGCGGCGATCTCCACCGGGTCGCCCGCGTCGCGCAGGTTGACGAAGTTGATGCCCTTCACCACCCGCCCGGCGGTGACGTCGAGGCAGGGAATGACCCGCTTCGCAAGCGGCACGCCTAGGACTTCCCGAGTCTCATGCGCTTTTTCCCAACTTCTTGTTGGCGGCCGCCTGCGCCTGCTTCAGATCGATCTTGCCTTCGTACAGCGCGCGCCCGGCGATGGCGCCGATCACGCCCTCGGGCGCGAGCTTGTCGCAGATGGTTTCCACGTCCTGCACGCTGTTCAGCCCGCCGGAAGCGATGATCGGCGTTTTCAGCTGCTGCGCGAGCTTGAGCGTCGCGTCGATGTTGATGCCGTTCATCATGCCGTCGCGGCCGATGTCGGTATAGATGAGCGCCTCGATGCCGTACTCCTCGTACTTCTTGGCGAGGTCGGCGACGTCGTGGCCGGTCATCTTCGACCAGCCCTCGACCGCCACCTTGCCGTCCTTGGCGTCGAGCCCGGCGATTACATGACCGGGGAAGGCGTAGCAGGCGTCCGACAGGAAGCCGGGGTTCTTCACCGCCGCGGTGCCGATAATCACGTAGGTCACGCCGGCGTCGAGGTAGCTTTCGATCGCGTCGAGGTCGCGGATCCCGCCGCCGAGCTGGATCGGCACCTGCTCGCCGACCGCCGCGATCATGGCGCGGATCACCTTCTCGTTCTTCGGCCGTCCGGCGATCGCCCCGTTGAGGTCGACGATGTGCAGGCGCTTCGCGCCCTGCGCCGCCCAGTGCCTGGCCATGGCGACCGGGTCGTCGGAAAAAACGGTCGCGGTGCTCATGTCGCCCTGCTTCAGGCGCACGCAGCGGCCGTCTTTCAGATCAATCGCGGGAATGATGAGCACAGCAGTGCTCGAATTCTCAAATCAGGGACGCCAGCGCACGAAGTTGGTGAGGAGTTGCAGGCCGGCGGACTGGCTTTTCTCGGGGTGGAACTGGACGGCAAAAATATTATCCCGGGCGATGGCGCAGGTAAAGGGCAAGCCGTACACCGCGGTGGCGGCGGTCAGCGCCGCCTCGCGGGGCGCGGCGTAGTAGCTGTGCACGAAGTAGAAGCGGCTGCGGTCCGGAATGCCCGACCACAACGGGTGCGGACGCTGCTGCAGGACCTCGTTCCACCCCATGTGCGGCACCTGCAGCCCCTTCATGGCGGCGCCGGCGAAGCGCGGCACGCGCCCCGCGAGCAGCCCGAGGCCCGGGGTGTCGCCCTCCTCGCCGCGCTCGAACAGCATCTGCAGACCGATGCACAGGCCGAGGAACGGCTTCGCGCGCGTCGCAGCGATCACCGCGTCGCGCGCCCCGCTCGCGGCAAGCTGGCGCATGCAGTCGGGCATCGCGCCCTGGCCGGGCACGACCACGCGGTCGGCCGCGCCGATCGCCGCCGGATCGGCCGTCACGACGACCTGGTGATCCGGTGCGACGTGCTCCAGGGCTTTCGACACGGACAGCAGGTTGCCCATGCCGTAATCGACCACCGCGATCTTCAAGCTAGAGCGAGCCCTTGGTCGAAGGAACGGTGCCCGCGGCGCGCGGATCAGGCTCGGCAGCCATGCGCAGGGCGCGCGCGAACGCCTTGAACATGGTCTCGCACTGGTGGTGCGCATTGTCGCCGCGCAGGTTGTCGATGTGCAGCGTGACCTGCGCGTGGTTGACGAAGCCCTGGAAGAACTCATGCATCAGGTCGACGTCGAACTCGCCGATCAGCGCACGCGTGAACTTCACGTGGTATTCGAGCCCCGGCCGGCCGGAGAAGTCGAGCACCACGCGCGACAGCGCCTCGTCGAGCGGCACGTAGGCGTGGCCGAAGCGGCGCACGCCGGCCTTGTCGCCGATCGCCTTGGCGACCGCCTGGCCGAGCGTGATGCCGATGTCCTCGACCGTGTGGTGCGCGTCGATGTGCAGGTCGCCCTTCGCCTCGATCTCCAGGTCGAGCATGCCGTGGCGCGCCACCTGGTCGAGCATGTGCTCGAGGAACGGCAGGCCGGTCGCGAGCTTCGCCGCGCCCTTTCC
>DASRIR010000159.1:0-2919 GCA_035649875.1 Burkholderiales bacterium
GCGCGTCACCGTCGGCACCGCCGCGGAGAACGAGCGCTTCCTGGGCGCGCTCGCCGCCAGCCTGAAGGACTGATGAAGCGCCTTGCCGTCATCGGCGTCGGGCTGATCGGCGGCTCATTCGCGCTGGGCTTGAAGAAAGCCAGGGCGGTCGCGCACGTGGTCGGCGTCGGCCGCAATCCGGCGAACCTCGAGCTCGCGATGGAGCGCGGCATCATTGATTCCACCGCGCCGGATGCCGCCAGCGCGGCGCGCGATGCCGACCTCGTGCTGGTGGCCGCACCGGTCGGGCAGTATCCGGAGATTTTTTCCTCCCTGCGGGAAACCAGAGCGCTGATCACGGATGCCGGCAGCACCAAGCGCGACGTGATCGCCGCGGCGCGCAAGGCGCTGGGCAAGGGCATCGCGCGCTTCGTGCCGGGCCACCCGATCGCCGGCGCCGAGAAAAGCGGCGCCGCGGCGGCCAACGCCGATCTCTTCCGCAACCGGCGCGTGGTGCTCACGCCACTGGCCGAAAATGAAGAAGATTCCGTTTCAAGAATACAAGGCCTCTGGGCGGCCTGCGGCGCGAGGGTGAGCCGCATGGACGCCGACGAGCACGACTCGGTGCTCGCCGCGGTCAGCCACCTGCCGCACCTGCTCGCGTTCGCGCTGGTGCACGAAGTCGCGCAGCGCGCCAACTCGGCCGAGCTGTTCTCGTTCGCCGCCGGCGGCTTCCGCGACTTCACGCGCATCGCCTCCAGCCATCCCGAGATGTGGCGCGACATCTGCGTCGCCAACCGCGATCGCCTGCTCGATGAAGTTTCCCGGTTTTCGAAGAAACTCGAGCGCGTAAAAGCGCTGCTCGACAGCCCCGCGGAGCTCGAAAAGCTGTTCGCCGAAGCGCGCGCCGCGCGCGACGCATGGATTCACTCGAGCTGAAGCCGGCGCGCCGCGCCGCGGGCACGGTGCGGCTGCCGGGGTCGAAGAGCATCTCCAACCGCGTGCTGCTGCTCGCCGCGCTGGCGAAGGGCGAGACCGGGGTCGGCGGGCTGCTCGATGCCGACGACACGCGCGTGATGCGCGAGGCGCTCGGCCGCCTCGGGGTTGCCTTCGATGGAAACAGCGTGAAAGGCGTGGGCGGCCCATTTCCGGTGAAGCACGCCGAGCTTTTTCTCGGGAATGCCGGCACCGCCTTCCGCCCGCTCACCGCGGCGCTCGTCTTTTCGGGCGGCGAATACCGCTTGTCGGGCGTGCCGCGCATGCACGAGCGGCCGATCGGCGACCTGGTGGACGCGTTGCGCGGCATCGGCGCGCGTATCGATTACACCGGCAAGGAAGGCTTTCCCCCGCTGGCGGTACACCCCGCCAAGCTCAAGATCGAAAACCTGCGGGTGCGAGGCGACGTTTCCTCGCAATTCCTCACCGCGCTGCTGATGGCGCTGCCGCTTGCCGGCAAGCCGGCGCGCATCGAGGTGCAGGGCGAGCTCATCTCCAAGCCCTACGTCGAGATCACGCTGAACGTGATGAAGCGCTTCGGCATCGAGGTGCAGCGCACCGGGTGGCGCTACTTCGATATTCCCGCCGGCAGCTACGTTTCTCCAGGAAAAGTCCTGGTCGAAGGCGATGCGTCGTCCGCCTCCTACTTCCTCGCCGCCGGCGCGCTCGGCGGCGGGCCGGTGCGCGTCCAAGGCGTCGGCCGGGACAGCATCCAGGGCGACATCCGCTTCACCGAGGTGTTGGAGCGCATGGGCGCCAGGGTTTCATCCGGAGCGGACTGGGTCGAAGCGTCCGGAGCACCGCCGCTGAGGGCAATCGATCTCGACCTGAACCACATTCCCGACGCCGCGATGACGGCTGCCGTGCTCGCGCTGTTCGCGAGCGGCCCGAGCGTGATCCGCAACGTGGCGAGCTGGCGCGTGAAGGAGACCGACCGGCTCGCGGCGATGGCGACCGAGCTGCGCAAGCTCGGCGCGCAGGTGGAGGAGGGCGCGGATTTCTTGAAGATTGCGCCGCCATCGTCCCTACGTGGAAATGTTCTTGTAGACACCTATGACGACCACCGGATGGCGATGAGCTTCTCGCTGGTCGCGCTCGGCGGGGTGCCGGTGCGCATCAACGACCCGAACTGCGTCGCCAAGACGTTTCCGGATTACTTCAAAGTCTTTCAGACCATCGCGACATGACTCCAAAATCAGGGACAGACCACGTTTTCATCTCGCTGGCCCGCCGGCTGCCGGAAAAACGTGGTCTGTCCCTGATTTGCGCTCACAGATGAACGTCCCAGTGATCGCGATCGACGGCCCCTCGGCCTCGGGCAAGGGGACGATCGCGAAGAAGGTGGCCGGGGTGCTCGGCTTCCATTACCTGGAAAGCGGTGCGCTTTACCGGCTGATAGCGCTGCTCGCCCTGCGCCAGGGGCTGAGCAGCGAAGCGGCGATCGCCGATGCCGCCGAGCACATGGACGTGGTGTTCGAAGAAGATGAAATTCTCATTGAAGACCAAGACGTTAGCGCGCAGATCCGGCACGAGACGGTGGGCAACCGGGCGTCCGAAATCGCGCCGATGGCGGCGGTGCGGCAGGCGCTGCTCAAGCGCCAGCGCGGCTTCCGGCAGCCGCCAGGGCTGGTGGCCGACGGCCGCGACATGGGCACCGTCGTGTTCCCGGATGCGGCGCTCAAGATCTTCTTGACAGCGAGTCCCGAGATCAGGGCCCAGCGCCGATATAAGCAGTTGATAGAAAAAGGAATCGCTGCTAATCTGGGCGCCCTTTCGCGGGACCTGGCCGAGCGCGATGCGCGCGACGCCAACCGCGCCGTGGCGCCACTGGTTCCGGCGCCCGATTCGCAAGTGCTCGATTCTTCAGCACTTTCGATAGAGGCGGTGGTGGACCGGATTTTGAAGTCTTGGCAGCAAATGGGTGGGCGCCGCTAGAACCGGTGC
>DASRIR010000160.1:0-8196 GCA_035649875.1 Burkholderiales bacterium
AGCGCAAGTGGGGCAGCCGATGAGCATGCGCATCCTCGTCATCAACCCCAATTCGACCGAAGCCGTGACGCGCGGCATCGACCAGGCGGTCGAGCCGTTGCGCATGACCGGCGGCCCCGCCATCGACTGCGTAACGCTCAAGGAAGGACCGCCGGGGATCGAGACGCAGCAGCACGTGGACAGCGTGGTGCAGCCGCTCCTCAACCTCGTTCGCGCGAAGGAAGCCGAGTACGCGGCGTTCGTGATCGCGTGCTACAGCGATCCGGGACTGCACTCGGTGCGCGAAGCGACGAAGAAGCCGGTGCTGGGCATTTCGGAATGCGGAATTCTCACGGCGCTCACGCTTGGCCACCGCTTCGGCGTCATCGCCATCCTCGAGAAATCGATACCGCGCCATTTGCGCTACGTCGGCGCGCTCGGCGTCACCGAACGGCTGGCCGGCGAGCTCGCGGTCGGCATCCCGGTCGTCGAACTGTCGAACGAAGAAAAAACGTTTCGCCGAATGGTCGAAGTCGGCAAAGCGCTGCGCGAGCGCCATGGCGCCGACGTCGTCGTCATGGGCTGCGCCGGAATGGCGCGCTATCGAAAGCCGCTGCAGGACGAGATCGGCATCCCGGTGGTCGAGCCCACGCAGGCCGCGGTCGCGATGGCCATCGGCCGCGTGCGCCTCAGCTGGACCTGAGCGCCAGGTCGATAAAAGCCCGCACGTTGGACGAAGGCCGGGCGTGCGGGTAGACGATGTGGATGGGTAGCGGCGGCGGCTCGTATTCCTTTAGCAGGCGTTTCAGCCTGCCCTCGCGCAGCGCGGCTTCGACCTGGTAAGACAAGAACTGGCCGCAGCCGAGTCCGCGGATACATGCGTCCAGCGCGGCATCGACCTGGTTGGTGCGCAGGACCGGGCGCACGGCCACGCGTTGCCGCTTCGCGCCGAACGACCATTCGTTCACGGCAGCCAACCCGCTGAAGACGATACAGCGATGCGCCTGGAGCTCGGCGGGCGTCTTCGGTATGCCGGCGCGCCGCAGGTAAGCGGGCGCGGCGCACACGACGCGCCGCGTTTCGCCGAGCGCGCGCGCGACGAGCGTGGAATCGGGCAGCTCGCCGATGCGCACCGCGGCATCGAGCCCCTCCTCGATCAGGTCGACCACGCGGTCGAGAAGCAAGAGATCCACTTCGACCGCCGGGTACTTCGCGATGAACGCGTTGACGATCGGCGCGACGTGCATCCGGCCGTAGGTCGCGGGGGCAGTGATCCGCAGCCGACCGTGTGGCTCGCTGCGTCGCGCCGACATTGAAGTGTCGGCTTCATCGACTGCCGCGAGCACGCGCTTGCAACGCTCGTAGTACTCGCGTCCTTCGTCGCTCAGCGAGGAACGCCGCGTGGTGCGCTGGAGGAGCCGCACGCCGATCGCGCGCTCCAATGCCGCGAGCGAGCGCACCACCGCCGGGCCCGACATGCCGAGCGCGGCGGCGGCGCCGGCCAGGCTGCCCGCCTCGACGATACGCACGAACACCTGCATGGCGCGCAGCTTGTCCATTAGTGCATCTTATGCATCAATGAAGTGTAGAGCGCGCCATTTATCGAAGCAATGGATGCCGGCATGCTGTAGCCATGAAAACCTTCGGCGAGATCGCCTTTACGCCCGCGGTGCAGGACGCGCAGGAGCGCGACGGCTCGCGCGAGGCCTATGCGCGCGTGGCCGACGCGAGGCGTCGGCCCGCCGGCCTCGGCGCTGCGGAGGTCGACTTTCTGCGCGCTACGGAGAGCTTCTACATCGCCACGGTCAGCCAGACCGGCTGGCCCTACGTGCAGCATCGCGGCGGGCCACCGGGATTCGTGAAGGTGGTGTCGCCGACGCGTATCGCATTCGCCGATTTCCGCGGCAACCGGCAGTTCGTAAGCGTGGGCAACGTTTCCCGCGATGATCGCGCGTCAATGATCGTCGTCGACTATCTGAACCGCCGGCGGCTGAAGCTGCTCGGGCATCTCACCTTCGCTGACCTCGGCGAAGCGGACCCCGAGTTTGTTTTCGCGGTCGAGCTACCGGATTACTCGGCGCGCATGGAGCGCGTCGCCATGTTCGACGTCGACGCGTTCGAATGGAACTGCCCCCAGCACATCCCGCAGCGCTTCAGCGCCGCCCAAGTTGAAGCCGTGGTGAATCCGCTGCGCGCGCGCATCGCGCAGCTCGAAAGCGAGCTGGCTGCCCGCATTTAGGGATTGACGACGTCGGGTTGCGGCAGCACGCCATGCCCGATACGCTCCCGCCATGACTTACTGCGTCGGCGTCCTTCTCGACAAGGGCATGATTTTCGCATCGGACTCGCGCACCAATGCGGGGCTCGACAACGTGTCGAAGTTCTGCAAGATGACGGTATTCGAGCGCAAGGGCGACCGCGTGATCGTGCTCCTGAGCTCAGGGAATCTCGCAGGCACGCAGGCCGTGATCAGCATCCTCACACAGCGCGGCGAAGTGGACGACGGCAATTGCAACTTGTGGTCCGCGCGCACGATGTTCGACGCGGTGACCTGCGTCTCCGACGCGATGCGTGCGGTCGAGAGCCGCGACGGCAAGTACCTCGCGGCGAGCGACATCAGCTTCAACGCCTCGTTCATCATCGGCGGGCAGATCGCCGGCGAGCCGACGCGTCTCTTCCGCACCTACGCCGAGGGCAACTTCATCGAGGCAAGCGAGCACACGCCCTACCTGCAGACCGGGGAGCTCAAGTACGGCAAGCCCATCCTCGATCGCGTGATCACGCGCGCGACCAGCCTGTCGGATGCAACCAAGTGCATCCTGGTGTCCTTCGATTCGACCATGCGCAGCAACATCTCGGTCGGCATGCCGATCGATCTTCTCTGCTACGAGCGCGATGCGCTCCAGGTCAGCATGCGGCGGCGGGTCGAGCACCACGACCCGTACTTCGACCAGCTCAGCCGGGCGTGGAGCGAAGGCATCCGCGGGGTCTTCTCCGAGCTGCCCGTGCTGCGTTGGTAGCGCGGGCGCTCCTGCTGGTGACCTGCGAGCACGGCGGCAATCGCGTGCCGAAGGAATACCGGCGGCTCTTCGCGGGATGGGAATCGGTCCTCGCGTCGCATCGTGGGTACGACCCCGGGGCACTCGCGCTCGCGCGGGACCTGGCGCGCGAATTCGACGCCCCGCTCGTCGCCTCCACCGTCACGCGCCTCCTCGTCGAGCTGAATCGCTCGCCAAGCCACCCGCAGATGCACTCCGAAGTGACGCGCGCTCTGCCCCGGTCGGAGAAGGCGCGGATCGTCGCGCGCTACTATGAGCCGTATCGCCGCGAAGTGGAGCAACGCGTCGCGCAGGCCACGGCCGCCCGGCGGCGGGTGATCCATATCTCGGCACACAGTTTCGTTCCGGTGCTGAACGGGAGCACGCGCAACGCCGACATCGGGCTTCTGTACGATCCCGCTTGCGCGGCCGAGCGCTCGCTCTGCGCGCGGTGGAGCCAATCGCTCGGCGCGCGCGCCTTGCGGCTGCGAGTGCGGCGCAACTATCCTTATCGAGGTTACGCCGACGGGCTCACGACCCACCTGCGTCGACGGAACCGCGGCCGCGGCTACCTCGGCATCGAGATCGAGGTGAACCAGAAGCACGTTCTCGGCGGCGAGCGCGAGTGGCGTATGCTGCGCAAGGTGCTGGTGCAGTCGCTCGGCGACGTCGTTTACGGAGAGGCCCGGTGAAAATTCGCCTCGGCTATGAGCTGGTCTTCGAGTGTCCGCAGCCGACGTTCATGATCCTGATGCTGAACGTGCACTATTCGCGCGCATCGGACCTGGACGAGCCCGACCACATCATCACCTCGCCGCGGGTGCCGCTCACCGGCTACCGCGACAGCTTCGGCAATTGGTGCACGCGGATCGTCGCGCCCGCGGGTCAGATCACGATCCGCTCCGATGCGGTGGTGCGGGACAGCGGAGAGCCCGACGCCGTGATGCCGCACGCGCGCCAAACTCCGGTCGAGCAGCTGCCCGACGACGCGCTTCTCTTCTTGCTCGCGAGCCGCTATTGCGAGACGGATCGGCTGATGGACACGGCGTGGAGCGTCTTCGGCAACACGCCCGCCGGCTGGGCACGCGTCCAGGCGATCCTCGACTACGTGCACCAGCGCCTCACCTTCGGCTATCAGTATGCGAGCTCGAGCAAGACCGCGTTCGACGCGCACGAGGAGCGGCGCGGCGTGTGCCGCGACTTCGCCCATCTCGCCCTCACGCTGTGCCGCTGCATGAACATCCCGGCGCGCTACTGCACCGGCTATCTTGGTGACATCGGCGTGCCGCCGAGCGATGCGCCGATGGACTTTTCGGGCTGGTTCGAGGTGTTCCTGGACGGGCAGTGGCACACGGTCGACGCTCGCCACAACAGACCGCGCATCGGCCGCGTGCTGATCGCGCGCGGGCGCGATGCCGCCGATGTCGCGATCAGCACCACGTTCGGTCCCAACCGCCTTGCAGGCTTCAAGGTCTGGACCGACGAGATCGCAGACTGACTCGCGCTTACTGCTGGCTCTGCGCCACCGAGGCGACCGCGTCCATTTTTTCGCCGCCGCCGCCGGTACGCGTGCCGCGGATCGGGCAGGCGTCGAGATAGTCGGCGCCGATGGCGAGCTTGATGTGCTGCTCGCCCGCCGAGCGGCTGTTCGCCACATCGAAGCTGCGCCAGCGGTCCACCGTCCAGGCCTCAGCCCAGGCGTGGCTCGCCACTTGCGCGCCGTCCGAATAGAGGTATCCCGAGACGTAGCGCGCGGGCACGCCGAGGTGCCGGCAGCAGGCGATGAACACATGCGTGTGGTCTTGGCAGACGCCCGAGCCCAGCGCGAAAGCTTCGGCCGCGCTGTTGCCCGCGTGGGTGCCGCCCGGGGTGAAAGGCATCTGCTTGAGTACGGCCGCGGCGAGCTCTCCCAGGCCGGTCGGCGAGCCCGCGCGGCGCCGAAAGCGCTCGGCGAACGCGGCGAGGGCGCTGTCGGCGCGCGTGAGCGCCGTAGGGCGGGTGAAGACAAGCGGCGAGAGCGGCGCCGGGTCCGCCCCCTCGTCGTAGGCGACGCGCGTCTCCACCGTGCCGCTCACGCGGATGCGGATCTCGCGGACCGGCTGGTCCAGGGTCAGGACATGCAGCACGTTGCCGTAGCCGTCGGTGGTACGCGTCGGCGTGCCCGGCGTGTCGATCTTCCACGAAACGACGCTCTGCCGGGCGCTATCGCGCGGCGTGAGCCGCAGGTACTGCGTGGAGGCGCGCACCGGAGAGTCGTAGGCGTAGTGCGTTGTATGGACCACATCGAGCCTCATACCGCCCCCAGGTAGGCGCGCTGGATCCGGCTGCCGAGCTCGTCCATGTCCGTCAGGCAGTCGGTCAGAAACTCGTGCAGCCCGTTCTTGAAAATTTCTTCGATGTCGGCGTGCGTGACGCGGGCGTGCAGTTCGTACGCGAGGCGCTTGGCCGACTGATCGCCCTGGCCGTTGATACGGTCCATCGCCTCTTTCACCTGGTCGAAGCAGGCGGCGAGCGAGCGCGGCATGCGCCGCTCGAGGATGAGCAGCTGAGCCACCCGGATCGGCAGGATCTGGTCGCGGTAGAGCAACCGATAGGTCTCGAAGGACGACACCGAGCGCAGGAGCGCCGCCCAGTGATAGTAGTCGAGCGCGCCGCCCACATCGTCCACGGAGGGCAAGAGCACGTGATACTTCACGTCGAGGATGCGCGCGGTGTTGTCGGCGCGCTCGAGGAAGGTTCCCAGGCGCGAGAAATTGAACGCCTCGCCGCGCATAATCGTCCCGTACGTCACGCCGCGGAAGAGATGGCTGCGCTCCTTGACCCAATCCAGGAAACGGGTCGCACCTGCCCCGGTGATCCGCTTGGGGTCGAGCGCGCGCACCTCGAGCCACGTGGCGTTCAGGGTCTCCCACATCTCGGAGGTGATCTGCCAGCGCACGGCGTGGGCGTTCTCGCGCGCCCAGTCGAGGCAGCAGACGATGGAGCTCGGGTTCTCGCGGTCGAGCGCGAGGAACTCGATCAGCGCCTCGACCGAGAGCTCCGCGTGGCGCGCGAAGAACGCTTCCGCCGAGCCGGTGATGATGAGCGGCGCGAGCAGGTTCTGCCGCTGCAGATCCTGCTCGGCGAAGAGCACCAGGTTCGAGGTGACGCCGAGGATCCGCGCCATGCTCTCGGCGCGCTCCATCTGGCGGCTCATCCAGTAAACGCGGCCGGCAACCCTCGCGAGCATCAGTCCACCACCCAGGTGTCCTTGGTTCCGCCCCCTTGCGAGGAGTTCACCACGAGCGAGCCCGCCTCCAGCGCCACGCGGGTGAGGCCGCCGGGCACCATCTTCACTTCCCGGCCGGAGAGCACGAAAGGTCGCAGGTCGACATGGCGCGGCGCGATGCTCTGCCCGACGAACGTGGGACACGTGGACAGCGAAAGCGTCGGCTGCGCGATGTAGTTGGCCGGGTTCGCCTGAACGCGCGCGCGGAACGCCTCGAGCTCCTCCGGCATCGCGGCCGGGCCGATCAGCATGCCGTAGCCCCCCGAGCCCTGCACCTCCTTCACCACCAGCTCGGCGAGCCGGTCCATCACCAGCTCGAGATCTTCCGGCCGCTTGCACTGCCAGGTGGGTACGTTCGGCAGGATCGGCTCTTCCGACAGATAGAAGCGGATCATCTCGGGCACGTACGGATAGGTGGATTTGTCGTCCGCCACGCCAGTGCCGATCGCCGATGCGAGCGCCACGTTACCGCTGCGGTACACCGAGAGGAGCCCGGGGATGCCGATCACCGACTCACCGCGGAAGGCGAGCGGATCGAGGTACGCATCGTCGATGCGGCGGTAGATAACATCGACGCGCTGCGGTCCTGCCGTCGTGCGCATCCAGACGTGGGCGTCCTTGACGAAGAGATCGCCGCCCTCGACGAGCTCGACGCCCATCTGCTGGGCGAGGAAGGCGTGCTCGAAGTAGGCGCTGTTGTGCTGGCCGGGGGTCAGCAGCACGACCACCGGGTCGCGCACCTTCGGCGGCGCCGCCGCGCGCAGGGTCTCGAGCAGCAGCACCGGATAGTGCTCCACCGGCTGCACGCTCTGGCGGCCAAAGAGCTCGGGAAAGAGCCGCATCATCATCTTGCGGTTTTCCAGCATGTACGACACGCCCGAGGGCGTGCGCAGATTGTCCTCGAGCACGTAGAACTTGCCGTCATGGCGCACGAGGTCGACGCCGGCAATGTGCGAGTACACGTGGTTCGGCAGCTCGAGGCCCACCATCGACACCTCGTAGGCCGCGTTGGTGAGAACCTGCTCCGCAGGGATCACGCCGGCCTTGAGGATCTCCTGGCCGTGGTAGATGTCGTGCAGGAAGCGATTGAGCGCGGTGACGCGCTGCTCGAGGCCGCGGGCGAGCTCGCTCCACTCGCCCTGCGGGATGACGCGCGGGATCGTATCGAAGGGAATCAGCCGCTCGGCCCCCTCGTCGTTTTCGTCGCCGTAGACGGCGAAGGTGATGCCGACGCGGTGAAAGAGCAGGTCGGCCTCGCGGCGCTTCTCCGCCACGCGCTCGGCCGGCGTGTCCGCGAGCCACGCCGCGAGCGAGCGGAAATGTGCCCGCACCGCGCCGTTCTCGTCGCGCATCTCGTCGAAATGAGGCCCGGCCATGGCGCTACGCTATCACCCCGCGCCCGTGCGGCTCTCGTCGTCTCCGCGCATTTACATCATCGCCAGTTCGTAGCGCCGCAGCAGGCGGTAGACGAAGGCGACCGGAAGCACCGTGACGACGATGAGCACGGTCGCGGCGGCCGAGGCGATGCCGGCGCCGGTGCTTTCCAGCGCCTGGAACATGACCACGGTCATCGTCGCCCACGGTCCGCTGTAGAGCACCACGGTGGAGCTGAGCTCCGAGGCGACCGTGACCCAGGTCAGCACCATGCCGCCGATCACGCCGCCCATCATGAGCGGCAGGGTGAGGCGCAGGAACGTCATCGCCGGCGACACGCCGAGGTTGACCGAGGCTTCCTCGAGGCTCGGATCGATCTGGTGCAGGATCGCGCTCGCCGAGCGCACGTTGAAGGGAATCTTGCGCACCGCCCAGGCGAGCACCAGGATCAGCCAGCCGCCGGTCAGCACCAGCCAGCCGCTGTTGAACGAGATCACGAGGCCGATTGCGAGCACCGTGCCGGCGACAGCGAACGGC
>DASRIR010000161.1:0-14355 GCA_035649875.1 Burkholderiales bacterium
CGTCGGGGTCCGACATCGCCGGGTTCTCGCCCATGATGTACATGCCGCGGATCTTGCCGTCGTAGGCCGCGTTCATGATCTCGACCACGGTGAGGCCGGGCTTGAGGTCGAGCTCGGTGCCCCAGAACTTCTGGAAGCGCGCGTTCGCTTCGGGCGTCGAGACGCGCTGGTAGTCCGGGTACATCATCGGGATCAGGCCCGAGTCCGACGCGCCTTGCACGTTGTTCTGGCCGCGCAGCGGATGCAGCCCGCTGCCCGGCTTGCCGACCTGGCCGGTCATCAGGCACAGCGCGATCAGGCAGCGCGCGTTGTCGGTGCCGTGGATGTGCTGCGAGATGCCCATGCCCCACAGGATCATCGAGCCCTTGGCGGTGGCGAAGGCGCGCGCGCACTCGCGGATGGTCTCGGCCGGGATGCCGCAGATCGGCGCCATCTTCTCCGGCGAGAAGTTCTTCGCGTTCTCCTTTAGCGCTTCGAATCCACTCGTGCGATCCGCGACGAATTTCTTGTCGACGAGATTTTCGTCAATGATGGTGTGGATCATCGCGTTCAGCAGCGCGACGTCGGTGTCGGCCTTGAACTGCAGCATGCGCCACGCGTGGCGCGAGAGCTCGCTGCGGCGCGGGTCGGCGTAGATCAGCTTCGCGCCGCGCTTCGCCGCATTCTTCATCCAGGTCGCGGCGACCGGATGGTTCGAGGTCGGGTTCGCGCCGATGAGGAAGATCACTTCCGCGTTCTCGACGTCGTTCACCTGGTTCGACACCGCGCCCGAGCCGATGCCTTCCAGCAGCGCCGCCACCGACGAGGCATGGCACAGGCGCGTGCAGTGGTCGACGTTGTTGGTCTGGAAGCCCGTTCGCACCAGCTTCTGGAACAGGTACGCCTCCTCGTTCGAGCCCTTGGCCGAGCCGAAGCCGGCGAGCGCGTACTTGTCTTCGTCCCGGATTTTCTTCAGTCCGTTGGCGGCCAGCTCGAGCGCTTCTTCCCAGCTGGCCTCCCGGAACACGTCCGACCAGTTCCCGGGATCGACGGTGAAGTCCGCCGACTTCCTGACCCCGGGCTTGCGAATGAGCGGTTTCGTCAGGCGTTGCGGGTGCGCGGCATAGTCGAAGCCGTAGCGGCCTTTCACGCACAGGCGGTTGTGGTTCGACGGACCGTCCTTGCCGGTGACGAACTGGATCACGTTCTGCTTCACGTGGTAAGTCAGCAGGCAGCCCACGCCGCAGAACGGGCACACCGAGTCGACCGTCTTGTCGATGGTCTTGAGGCCGGCCTCGCGCGCCGGCATCAGCGCTCCCGTCGGGCACGCCTGCACGCACTCGCCGCAGGCGACGCAGGTGGAGGCGCCCATCGGGTCGTGCATGTCGAACACGATGCTCGAATGCTCGCCGCGGTAGGCGTAGCCGATCACGTCGTTCACCTGCTCCTCGCGGCAGGCGCGCACGCAACGCGTGCACTGGATG
Organism: Burkholderiales bacterium; assembly: GCA_035649875.1. GTDB lineage: Bacteria > Pseudomonadota > Gammaproteobacteria > Burkholderiales > SG8-39 > SCGC-AG-212-J23. The sequence goes on from DASRIR010000161.1 coordinate 1,464, forward strand.
CAGGCGTCGAGGTTGACCGCGATCGCCGGGTGCGACAGATCCGCCTTTGCTTGCTCTCTTGCTTCGAACCTCGGTTTGCCGAGATTCAGCTTCCCGGCCCAAAAATCGAGCTCGTTGTTCCGGGTGTAGTCCTTCTCCGGCATGTCGGAGAGCAGGAGCTCTAGCACCATCTTCTGCGAGAGCACCGCGCGCTCGTTGTCGGTGGTGACTTCCATGCCTTCCTTCGGGTAGCGGCAGCAGGAGGGCGCGAGCGCGCGCTCGCCCTTGATCTCGACCACGCAGGCGCGGCAATTGCCGTCGGGCCGCAGGCCCGGCTTGTAGCAAAGGTGCGGGATCTCGACGCCGTTCTTCTTCGCGCACTCGATGAGGGTCTCGTCCGGGCGGCCGATCACCGTCCTGCCGTTCAGCTTGAACTCGATCGGCATCATCGCGAGCTGCTGGGTCGTTACGCGTTCCATCGGTTATCCGACCTCTTGCGGGAAATATTTCATCACCGTCAACGCGGGATTGGGCGCCGCCTGCCCCAGGCCGCAGATTGAAGCGTCCATCATCGCCTGAGACAGCTCTTTCAGCAAAGACTGGTCCCACTTGCGCGCTTCCATGAGCGTGAGCGCCTTCGCGGTGCCAACCCGGCAGGGGGTGCACTGGCCGCAGGACTCGTCGTGGAAGAACTTCATCAGGTTGACCGCCGCCTTCGCTGCCTTGTCCTGATCGGAAAAAATGACAATCGCCGCGGAGCCGATAAAGCAGCCGTGGGGCTGCAGCGTGTCGAAGTCGAGCGGAATGTCGCCCTTCGACGCGGGCAGGATGCCGCCGGAGGCGCCGCCCGGCAGGTAGCCGTAGAACTCATGGCCGTCGAGCATCCCGCCGCAGTATTCGTCGATCAGCTCCTTCACAGTGATGCCGGCCGGTGCGAGATGCATCCCCGGTTTTTTCACGCGTCCGGACACCGAGAACGAGCGCAAGCCCTTGCGCCCGTTGCGGCCCTGCGACGCGAACCATTGCGCGCCCTTCTCGACGATCTCGCGCACCCAGTACACCGTCTCCATGTTGTGCTCGAGCGTCGGCCGGCCGAAGAGGCCAACCTGAGCGACATACGGCGGGCGCAGGCGCGGCATGCCGCGCTTGCCCTCGATCGATTCGATCATCGCGGACTCTTCGCCGCAGATGTACGCGCCGGCACCGCGCCGCAGGTGGATCGGCGGCAGCGCGCACGGCGGCTTGGCTGTCAACTTCCCTAATTCATCCTCCAAAATCTTTCTGCAGCCCGCATACTCATCGCGCAGGTAGACATAGATCTCGCCCACGCCCGCGCACCAGGCGGCCACCAGCATGCCTTCGAGGAAGCGATGCGGATCGCGCTCGAGGTACCAGCGGTCCTTGAAGGTGCCCGGCTCGCCCTCGTCGATGTTGACCGCCATCAGACGCGGCTCGGGCTCACCCCCGACGCTCTTCCACTTGCGGCCCACCGGGAACCCGGCGCCGCCGAGGCCGCGCAGCGCGGAGTCCTCCATGATCTTGGTGATGCCCTCGCGCGTGTGCTTGCCCGCGAGGCAGTCGGCAATCAGCTTGTAGCCGCCCGCTTTCTTGTACGCGGCGTAATCAATGTACTTGGTTTCCTCGCACTTCGTCTTGCCGGCACGCACGGCTTGCTGAACGACCTCCGCAGTCGCATTGCCGATGGGGTTCTGCCCCACGACCACGCAGGGCGCGACCTCGCAGCGGCCCACGCACGGCGCGTGCACCACCCTGACGTCCTTGCCCAACAATGCCGGAAGACGGGATAGAAGCTGTTCAGAACCGGCCAGCTCGCAGGCAATCGAGTCGCACACGCGCACGGTGAGCGCGGGCGGCGGGGTCTTGCCTTCCTTGACCACGTCGAAGTGGTGGTAGAAGGTCGCGACCTCGTAGACCTCGGTCTGCGAGAGCTTCATTTCCTGCGCGAGCGCCGCCATGTGCGCGGCCGACAGGTGGCCGTAGCGGTCGTTGATCTTGTGCAGATGCTCGATCAGCAGGTCGCGCCGGCGCGGCGCGTCGCCGAGGAGCGCCTGCACTTCGGCGAGCGCTGTTGCGTCGACCGATCTGCCCTTGGGTGTCGAACGGACTTTCCGCGTCATCCTGACCCCGATTATCAGGCTTGCACGCGCGCCACGGACTTGACTGCGGTCAAGCTAGACTTGGCGGATGAGATATCGGGTCTTGGGGCGTACCGGCGTCCAGGTTTCGGAGCTTTGCATGGGCACCATGGCGTTCGGCGGCGATGCCGACGCCGCCGAGTCGGCGCGCATGTTCCGCGCGGCGCGCGATGCCGGCATCAATTTCTTCGATACCGCCGACCAGTACAACGCCGGGCGCTCGGAGGAGATCCTCGGCGAGCTGATCCGCGGCGGGCGTGACGAGCTGGTGATCGCCACCAAGTGCTTCAACCCCACCGGGACCGAGGTCAACGCGCGCGGCGCCAGCCGCCGGCACGTGCGCCGCGCGGTCGAAGCCAGCCTGAAGCGCCTCGGCACCGACCGCGTCGACGTCCTTTTCCTTCACCACTACGACGCGCTTACGCCGCTCGACGAGCACATGCGCGCGCTGGAGGACATGGTGCGCGCGGGCAAGGTGCTCTATCCCGCGGTCAGCAACTATTCCGCGTGGCAGACGCAGGCCGCGCTCGGCCATCAGGAGCTTCACGGGTGGGCACGCCTGCAGGCGATCCAGCCGATGTACAGCCTGGTGAAACGCCAGGCCGAGGTCGAGCTGCTGCCGATGGCGCAGGCAAACGGCGTCGGCGTCATTGCGTACAGCCCTTCCGGCGGCGGCCTGCTCTCCGGCCGCTACGCCGATCCCGCCGCCCAGGGCCGCCACACCACGAACAAGATGTACAAGGTGCGCTACGCCGAGAGCTGGATGCATGACACCGCGACGAAATTGGTTGCCTTCTGCAAGCAGCGCGGCTGGCACCCGATCAGCGCGGCGGTGGCTTGGGTCGGCGCGCATCCCGCGGTGACCGCGCCGATCATCGGCGCGCGCAACCTCGAGCAGCTGCGCGCCTCGCTCGACGCAGTGAAGATCGCGCTCACGCCCGAGCTGCGCGCGGAGATCACCGCGCTGTCGCGCAACCCGCCGCCGGCTACCGACCGCTCGGACGAAGCCAGTAAGTAAAAAGCGGTCCGCCGGGACCGTAGACCGGATCGCACGAGGGCAGCGGCACCTGTGCGACCTGTTGGGCGCATTTGCGGAAGCCGGCCACTGGCGGCATGCAGGTATCCGGCGCACTGCCCTCCGGATACGCGCCCACGATGCCGAGCGCGCCGCGCGAAGAAAGCCTCTTGTGGCCGGTGCCCGCCGGCAGCACGATCACGTCGCCGGGCTTTGCGGTCAGCGTCACGCCGGCATCGCCGCCGAATTGCACCGTGACCTCGCCCGCGTAGACGCCGAGCGCCTCGTGGCTGTTGCTGTGGTAGTGATGAAACGGGAACACGCCGTCGCGCCACGCCGCTGGCCAGCGATTGCGATTGAATAGCTGTTCGAATGCTTCAGGCCGGATGTCCTTGAGTACCCCCGGATAGACGAGCAGCGGCCAGGTCGGATGGTTCGGAATCGAGCCGTCGGCGGCGAGAAGGTGCGTGATGACGTTCATAGTGCCGGGAAGGACCAGAGCTTCATCTTAGTCGAGCTTGATTCCCGCGGCCTGGATGATGCGCGCGTACTTGTCGAGCTCGGCCTTCACGAACGCGGCGAACTCTTCAGGTGTATTGCCCACCGGGTCGGTGGAGAGCTGCTTGAAGCGCGCGAGGATGTCCGGGTCCTTCAGGATCGCGACCAGCTCGGTGTTCAGCCTGCGCACGATCTCCGGCGGCGTGCCCGCCGGCGCGTGTATCGAGTACCAGGCGTTGGTCTCGTATTGCGGAAGGCCGGCTTCGGCGAAGGTCGGGAGTTCCGGGTACTCGGCCGAGCGCTTGGACGCCGAGAGCGCGAGCGCGCGCAGCTTGCCGGCGCGCACGTGCGGCATCGCCGACGCGGCGGTATCCAGCATCACGTGCACTCGGCCGGCGATCAAGTCGACGAGCGCCGGGCCTCCGCCCTTGTAGGCAACGTGCAGCAAATCGACCCCCGCCACCGCCTTGAAGACCTCGGCGTTGATATGCGGCGGCGTGCCGTTGCCGCCGGAGGCGTAGGCCAGGGTGCCGGGCTTCGCTTTTGCCAGCGAAATCAGTTCCTGGAGATTCTTCGCGGCGACGTCCTGGTTGACCACCAGAACCGTCGGCGCGATGCCGAGCAGCGTGATCGGCGCGAAGTCCTTTACCGGGTCGTAGGGTACCCGCGAGTACAGGTTCGGCGAGAGCGCGTGCGTCGCGATCGAACTGAGCAGAATCGTGTAACCATCGGGCGCCGACCTGGCAGCGGCCTCGGTGCCGATCATCGTGCCGGCGCCGGGGCGGTTCTCGACCACGAAGCTCTGCCCCATGCGCTCGCCGAGCTTCGCCGCGAACAGACGCCCGAGAGTGTCGTTCCCGCCGCCGGGCGGATATGGAACGATGACGCGTACCGCCTTCGCCGGATAGGGCTGCGCCCCCGCCTGGATGGCGAATGCGCACACCAGCAAAATCAGAATCCTCCTCACGACCCGTCCTCCTCAACGGCGGCGCCGCGGGCATTCTATACATGGGTTAAGCTCACCCGCCATGTGCCGCGCGCTGCTCTACCTCGGCGAGCCCCTGCTGCTCGACAACTTCCGTCATCGCGAAGCTTATTTCATCCGCCCGGTCCGAGGAACATCAGGTTGAAGCGCGCTTTCTCGTGCGAGGGATCGAGGAGCAGCGCCGTCCGGTACTCGCGCCGCGCGTCCGCGGTGCGCCCCGCGAGCTGGTAGGCGTAGCCGAGGTTGCTGTGGGCGCGCGCGTTCCAGGGGGCAAGGCGCACGCTCGATTCCCACAGCACGATCTCGCTGCGGTAGTCGACCTGACGCTGGACGCAGGCCACTCCGAATACCACTGGGATGACCGCGACTAGCGCAATGGAAAAGCGCCCGAGCTGAACACAAAGGCCGAGGAACAGGCCCCAGCACGCGAGATAGAGCTGGCGGTCGTTCGCCACGTCGAGCCGTGGCACGATCGAGTTGGTGGGCGCGAGCTGCAGGAAGAACCAGAGGACGCCGAACGCGATCCAAGGACGCGACCGCAAGTTGAGAACGCCGAGTGTAATCAACGACGAGAGCATCAACGCCTGAAATGCGAGCGCCGCAGTCCACTCGGTCAACGTCGGCAGCGCGGGGTCGATGTTGTAGCCGTGGAGCGAAATCAGCTTCCAGACGAGGTAGGACACGCCGCCCACCTGGGTGAGCAGGTTGTCGCCGAGGCCGCGCACGCCGTAACCGTAGGCGACAAGTTCGAAGTAGCGCTGGTTGAAGAGCAGGAACCCGCCGCCGGCGAGAAGCAGCGTCCAGTGCGGCCACTGGCGGCGCACGATCTCGCGCCAGTCGGCACGATCTGCGCGGCAGAACTCGCAAAGCAGCAGCGCCGCGGGCAGCGTAGCCGCAGTCTCGCGGGTTGCGACTGCCAGCAGAAACAACAGGCTCGAGAAAACCCAATGCGCGCCCCGAAGATACATGAGCAGTGCGCCGAGGTAGAACAGCGCCATGAGCGAGGAGGAGCGCCCGCTGATGTAGGTCACCGCCTCGGTCGCGGCCGGATGCAGCGCGAACGCAAGCGCCGCGGCGAGCGCTGCTGCCTGGTTCCTGAACAGATCCCGGCCGATCAGGAATAGCAGCACCGCATTGAGCATGTGCACGGCGTTGTTGAAGAGGTGAAAACCGACCTCGCCCGGGCCGAGCGTCCAGTTGAGCACGTAGCTCGCCTTGAGGAGCGGGCGCACGCCCGCGCCGGCGCGGTCGAGCAGCGTCTCCCACGAGTGCACCGTGGGGTCGTTCACGATCACGTTGTAGTCGTCGAACTGGTAGACGCCCCAGAACGAAGGCAGCCAGGCGAGCCCGACCACCGCGGCGATGGCGGCGGCCGGCCGGCTCATCGTGCCGCGGCGAACGCGCGGTCGAGGAGTCCCACCGCGTTCCACCAGCGGTTCGGAGCGTTGAGCAGTACCGCGAGCACCCGCACGCCGTCGCGCTCGGCGAGCGCCACCACGCAGTTGCCGGCACCGTCGGTGTAGCCGGTCTTCAGGCCGAGCGCGCCGGGATAGCGGCCGATCAGCGCGTTGGTGTTGCGCAGCGCGAAGCTGCGGGTGCCGTCGAGCGTGCTGATGGTGACGCGTTCGAGGCGTGCGAGGCGCAGGTACTCGCTGTGGCGCATCACCTGCTCGGCGAGCACCGCCAGATCCGCGGCGCTCGAGTACTGGCCTTCGCGGTCGTGCCCGCAGGGGTCGGCGAAGCGCGTGTTGGCGAGGTCGAGGGCCGTTGCCCGGTCGTTCATGATGCGGACAAAATTTTTCCCACCGAGGTGATCGGCGAGAGCGCGGCAGGCGTCGTTGGCCGAGCGGATTACGGTCGCCGCGAGCAGGTCGCGCGCGCTCAGGCGCTCGCCGGGCTTCAGGCCGATGCGCGTACCGGTGGCCTGCAGCACACCGCGCCCGATGGCCACCGGCTCGTCCAGCGCGCCGCGCTCGAGCGCAAGCAGCGCGGTCATCAGCTTGGCCAGGCTCGCCGGCGGCAGGCGCGCGTCTGGTTGCCCCGCCCAGAGCAGCGCGCCGTCGCGCTTGACTACATACGCGGCGGCGATCCAGGGATAGGGATCCGCCGCCGACGCCGCGCCCGCGGCGAGCAACGCCGCAAGGACGAGGGCTAGGCGCGCCATCTAGCGGCGGCGCATCACCGTCCGAACAGGCCCTTCAGCTTGTCGAAGCCCTTGCTGACGCCCTGCTTCACCTGGTCCGTCGTGCTTTGCGGCTGCTGCGCGCTGCCCTGGGACTGCGGCGCGCGCGGCCGCTCGAAATCGGCGTTCGCAAGGTAGCTCTGGCAGAACTGCGAGTACTTGCCGCCCATCTTGGAGGTGTAATCGCGCCCGGCGCAATGCTCTTGCGCGATCGGCTTGGCTTCGACCGGGCAGAACATTCCGAGGAACGCGAGCGAGCCGCTCTGCGCGGCGCGCGGGCACTGCTCGGCTTTGATCGCGGCGGTGCTGACGCCGCACGTCTGCGCGATGGTCTCGTCGCCGCGCGTCCGGAGAAAGCCCTCCTGCGTCTGGTAGCGCCTGCAAAACTCGGCCACGCGCGCGTTGCAGCTTTTCGCGACCTCGGGGCTGGTCTTGTTCATGGCGTCGAGGATCGACTTGCACTGCGCGTCGCCTTTCTTGGCGTAGCACTGGCCGTAGATGCCGAGTCCGTGGAAGTTCATGCTCTCGACCGCGTCGGCGCATTGCTTGATCTGCGTATCGGTCGCCTGCTTTTGCGCAGCGGCGCCGGCCGCGGTCGCCTCGGCGGCCTGCTTCTGGATCGCGGCGATCTGCTGCTCGCGCTCGCGATTCGCCTGCTGCACGTCGCAAGCGCCGACCTTGCGCCCGGTGGTGTTCATGACGAAGTCGCCATCCTTGCTCGTCATGCGCATGCTCCCCTTGAACTCGGTGCGCGCAGCGTTGTACTGCTGGTCGATCGTCATCGTGCCCTGCTTGCACGTCATGGTGAGCTGCAAGCGCGTGGCGGTCTGCTTCTTGTCGGTGACCTTGCAGTCGTCCTGACCCTTCTTCTCGGCCGCGGCGCGGCGCTCCGGGTCGTCGCCCTGGCAAATGCGCTGCGTCTGTCCGCCCATGCCGGCGGGCATGCCCGGAATGTTCATTTGCGTGCTGATCTCCCAGAGCTCGCCCGCGCCCTGCGAAACGGCGGCGAACGGCAACAGCACGGCCAAGCACGCGACAAACCACTTGCTCATGGGGCTCTCCCTTGCGAACCGCGAGTGTACACTCGGCCGGTTCCGTGAATCAGCCGATTCCCGACCCCACGCCCGAGACGATCGACCCGAACCGCGTGCTCTCGGTGGTCACCGCGGTTGCGCGCGAGGCGCGGCCGCACGTCGAGCCGCACGTAGGACTCGACAGCTCGCTCGAGCGCGAGCTCGGCCTCGACAGCCTGGCGCGGGTCGAGCTCGTGCTGCGCCTCGAGCGCGAGTTCGAGGTGAGCTTTCCCGAGCAGGCGCTCGCGTCGAGCGAGACGCCGCGCGACCTGTTGCGCTTCCTGCTCGCGAGCCGCGGCCAGGCGCCGCAAGCCGCGGATCGCACGGTGGCGAGCCTGGCGCAAGCCGAAGGCGTTCGGCCGCCCGAGCACGCGCAGACCCTCACCGAGGCGCTGGAGTACTACGTCGAGCGGCAACCCGACCGGCTGACGATCTTCCTTTACGAGGACCAGGGCGAGCGGCAGATCACCTATCGGGGTTTGTGGGAGGGCGCGATGGCCTACGCCGCGGGGCTCGCCGCCGCGGGGCTTTCGCCCGGGCAGACGGTCGCGATCATGCTGCCCACGTCCAAGGAGTACCTCTTCTGCTTCTACGGCACGCTGCTCGCCGGCGGCATCCCGGTGCCGCTCTATCCGCCGGCGCGGCTCACCACGATCGAAGATCACCTCACGCGCCACGTCGGGATCCTGAAGAGCTGCGGCGCGGCGCTGATGGTGACGATCCCCGAGGCGAAGCCGATCGCGTGGCTGCTGCGCGCGCAGGTGGAATCGCTGCGCGCCGTGATGGTTCCCGCGGACTTTCCAGACAGTGCCGGGGGCTTTAGACCGGTGAAAGCGACCGGAGGGCAAACCGGATTCTTGCAATACACCTCCGGTAGCACCGGGCAGCCCAAAGGCGTAGTGCTGACGCACGCCAACCTGCTCGCCAACGTGCGCGCGATGGGCAAAGCGGCGCGCGCCACTTCGTCCGACGTGTTCGTGAGCTGGCTGCCGCTCTACCACGACATGGGGCTGATCGGCGGCTGCTTCGCCACCATGTACCTGAGCTTCCCGGTGGTATTGATGTCGCCGCTCGCGTTCCTTGCGCGGCCGAGCCAGTGGCTGCGCGCGATCCATCGCCACCGCGGCACGATCTCGGGCGGGCCGAACTTCTGCTACGAGCTCTGCCTGCGCCGCATCCCCGACCACGAGCTCGAGGGCATCGACCTCTCGTCCTGGCGCTTCGCCTTCAACGGCGCCGAGCCGGTGAGCACCGAGACCATGCTCGGCTTCAGCGAAAAGATGGCGCAGTGGGGCTTCAACAAGAACGCGATGACGCCGGTGTACGGCCTCGCCGAAGCCTCGGTCGGCCTCGCCTTCACCACGCCGGGAACGCCGTGGCAGGCCGACCTCCTCGACCGGGACCACTTTTCGCGCACCGGCGAAGCGGCATTCGCCGCCGAGAACGATCCGGCGCCGCTCAAGGTGGTGGCGTGCGGCGTGCCGATTCCCGACCACGACCTGCGCGTGGTCGACGGCGCGGGCTTCGAGCTCCCCGACCGCTCGGAAGGCTCGTTGCAGTTCCGCGGGCCTTCCGCCACCACCGGCTACTACCGCAACGCGGAGGCAACCAAGGCGCTCTTCGACGGCGAGTGGGTGAATACCGGCGACCGCGCGTATCTCTCCGACGGCGTGCTCTACATCACCGGGCGCGAGAAGGACATCATCATCCGCGGCGGGCGCAACATCAGCCCCTACGAGCTCGAAGAGGCGGTCGGCGACGTGCCCGGCGTGCGGCGCGGCTGCGTCGCGGTTTTCGGCAGCCAGGACCCGGCGAGCGGCACCGAGCGCATCGTGGTGCTCGCCGAAACGCGCCAGCAGGATGCTGCGGCAGAAGAATCCATCAAGCGGCGCATCAACGACCTTGCTCTTAATCTGATCGGCTCGCCGGTCGACGACATCGTGCTCGCGCCACCGCATACGGTGCCGAAGACTTCGAGCGGCAAGATCCGGCGCGTCGCCGCGCGCGACTATTACGAGCGCGGCCCGGAAGCGGTGCGCCCGCAAGCGGTGTGGCTGCAGTTCATCCGCCTCGCCGCCGCCGGCGTCACGCCGCAGCTGCGCCGCGGCTGGCGCGTGGTGCGCGGCATCCTCTTCGCGCTGCGCGCCTACGTGGTGTTCCTCCTAACCACGCCGTGGATCTTCGCCGCCGCCGCGACCAAGAACGTGGGCCTCACCTGGAAGGTCGGCGGGGTGATGACGCGCGCTTTCCTGCGTCTCGCCGGCCTGCCGGTGCTGGTGCGCGGGCTGGAGAACCTCCCGCCCGGGCCGGTGGTGCTGGCGGCGAACCACACGAGCTACTTCGACGCGCTCGTCCTGGTCTCGATCCTCGCGCCGCGCCACTTCGCGTTCATCGCCAAGCGCGAATTCCTCGGCAATCCGATCATGCGGCTGCTGCTCACCGGCTTCGGCTGCGTGTTCGTCGAGCGCTTCGACGTCCAGGCCGCGGCCGGGCACGCCGACCAGCTCGCGGAGGCCGCGAAGCGCGGCACTTCGCTCGCGATCTTTCCCGAGGGCACGCTGTTGCGCCGGCCGGGTCTGCTGCCGTTCCGCACCGGCGCATTCCAGGTCGCGGCGCAGGCCGGCGTGCCCGTGGTGCCCGTGGCGCTGCGCGGCGTGCGCTCGGTGCTGCGCGATGGAACCTGGTACGCGCGCCGCCACCCGATGGCGGTGACCTTCGGCGCGCCGATCGCGCCGGACGGCGCCGACTGGAGCGCCTCGGTACGCCTGCGCGAGCGCGTGCGCGCCGAGGTGCTCAAGGCGTGCGGCGAGCCCGACCTGGCGCCGGCGGAAAACTAGCGCGCCGGCAGCGTACCGTCCACGCAGGTGACCGCGTGGCCGCCGATCTCGATTTCTTCCTTCAGGCGCACCGATACGCGCCCGTCACGGCCCATCTGCATGCCTTGCCGGGCGACGTAGGCGTCTCCAAAGCGCGTGGCTTGCCCGTTCTGCTTCAGGAAAACCGCGACGCTCAGGTTCCCGCTGCCGCACACCGGGTCCTCGGGGACGCCGTGCGCGGGGGCAAACGAGCGCACGTGAATCTTCGACAGGGAATCTGACGAAGGCGCGAAGACGGTGGTACCGGTCACGTGCAACGCCTCGCTCCATTCGGCGAGCGCGGTCATGTCGGGCTTGAGCGCGGCGAGCGCGGCCGCGTCGCTCGCTTCCGCGACCACCCAGACCGGACCGACGTCGACCTTCATCACCGGGGTCGCCGGCGCCAGCGGGATCGAGGGAATCTGCTGTTCGATCTTCTGCACCTTCGCCGGCGGGCCCTTGAGGAAGATGCGCCCATCGGCCTCGACTGAGAGCTCGATGATACCGGCGCCGCATTCCTGCGTGAGCCGGGACTTCCTCGAGACAAATCCCGACTCGAGCGCCGCGTGCGCGCTGCCGATGGTCGGATGGCCGGCGAACGGCAGCTCCTGCCGCGGCGTGAAGATGCGCAGGCGGTAGTCCGCCTGGGTCGAGCTCAGCAGGAACGTGGTCTCGGACAGGTTGGTCCAGTTCGCGATGCGCTGCATGGCCGCGGTGTCGAGGCGCTCGGCGCCGATGACCACCGCCACCGGGTTGCCGAAGAACGGCCGGTCGGTGAAGACGTCGACCTGCTTGAAGCGCACGGCGCTCAACGCTACTTCAGGATCCTCAACAGATTGTGATGCGCGTCGGTGAACACCGTCAGCCCGGGCCGATCCGCGATCTCCTCGGCGGCCTCGGCGATGCGCGGCCAGGCGAGCAGCTTCCGGTTGCGCGTGACGATGATCTGGTCGGTCGACGAGTACCAGTAATCGGCGCCGTCGCCGGATTCGGGCTCGTCGGCTACGTTCAGCGCCTGCAGGCCGAACTCCGCCGCCACGCGCTTCACCACCGGCAAGAGGTCGATGAAGCGGTTGGTGGCCTGGAACACGATCACGCCGTCGGGCTTCAGGTGCTTCAGGTAGATCGCCATCGCCTCGCGCGTCACGAGGTGCATCGGGATCGAGTCGCCGGAAAACGCGTCGATGCCGAGCACGTCGTAGCCGCGCGGCGGCTCGCGCTCGAGCGACAGGCGCCCGTCGCCGAGCACGACCTCGGTCTTGGCCGAAGTGTCGTGCAGGAAGGTGAATTCGCGCTGCGCGATCTCGACCACGCGCGGGCTGATTTCGTAGAACACCAGGCGATCGCCGGGCTTCATCCAGGCCGCGATCACCCCGGCGCCGAGGCCGATCACCCCCACCGCGAGCGGCTGCTTCGGCTCGATCTCGCGCAGCGAAGCGAACACGCGCCCGTAGCCCGAGCCCGGGCCGAAGTAGTCGGCGGGGGTGTTGCGGAACGAATCGCCGAGCAGCTGGCCGCCGTGCATGATGCCGCCGTGGTACATCGAGCGGTAGGGCACCGGGATCATGTGGTCCACCGTGCGCACCACGCCATAGAAGTCGCGCTCCATGACGCGCACGCCTTCGGTGTATTCCTGCGTGCCGCGCACCACGAATACGGCGGTCGCGACGGTGACCGCGACACCTATGAATCGTATTTTCTTTATGAGTACAAGGACCGCCCCCAGCGCGATCAGGGCGATGCCGAGCTCGAAATAGCCCGCGAGCACGAGGGGCGCGACGATCGCCACCAGCACCGCGCCGAGCGCGCCGCCGAGCGAGATCATCAGGTAGAAGCGCGTCAGGTGGCGCGGATCGGGCTTGAGGCGCGCGAGCTCGCCGTGGCACACCATGCAGGCGACGAACAGGCCGACCAGGTAGAGCGGCACGGCGAGCTGCAGGTCGAGCGAAGGAATCGCCCAGGCCATCAGCGGCACCAGCACGCCGAGCGCGCCGATGAACGCCGGGCGCAGGTACCAGCGCGGATGATCGAAGGCGAGGATGAAGCTCACCAGGTAGAGCGCGAGCGGCAGCACCCAGAGGAACGGCACGCTGGCGATGTTCTGCGTGATGTGGTTGGTGACCGCGAGCAGCATCACCGAGCCCATGGC